>PMJT01000199.1:35473-45065 GCA_003158495.1 Chloroflexota bacterium
CCTCCTGCGCTGGCGCAGGAGGCAATCGGCGAGCACCCGGATGGGGCTCGCCTCAGGTAAGGAGCAGGCTGCTGTCGAAGCGGTTCCTGTTCATGGTGGGTCGCAGTTTAGCCGGTTCGGCGCGAATCGGTAACCATCAATAGGACTACTCCACACGGAGGAACCGCATGGCGAGCGAGCATCAGGGGCCCGAGCGGGTGGAAACGGCCAAGGCCGTCGCTGCCTCCGCGATCGGCAAGGCTTCCACCTTGCGCCGGAAGATGCCACGCCTGATCCGCTCGAGATCGGATTCCCTGGCGATCGTGCCCGTGGGTCTCGTCCTGCTGGCGGCGATCACGGCCGTCACGCCACTCCGATCCGGACCCGCGGCTCTCGCTCTAGTCCTGGAGCCTCACCTGTACATTGTCGCGGCCGTCGTCCTTGCTCCGCTAGCGATCCTGGATCGAGCCCGCGCGCTCGGGTTTGCGCTGATGGCGATGCTCATCGTCGGCGGCTTCGTTTTCGGCTCCGAGTGGATTTCGCTGCCCGGCGCAGCGGCGAGCCGGCACGACCTGTCCGTGATGAGTTGGAACGTCCAGTACGGGACGCGGACGCCGGCCGACCAGGCGGCCCAACTCGAAGGAGTCACGGCCGACATCGTCGATCTACAGGAAATAGAGCCAGATGCCGCGGCCGCCATCGAAACGGATCCGGTGATCGCGGCGCACTATCCATACCGCGCAATGGCGCCGCGGATTGGACCGTGGGGACTTGCCGTTCTGAGCCGCTACCCGATATCGGGGGTGGACTCGACCAACGACCCGGCGTGCCTCGACCTGCGCGTCACGACACCACGCGGCGAGATTCACGTCATCGTCGCCCACCCCAACCACGCGGACATCACCACCGTTACGCGACTTCGGGCGCCCATTGGCTACGACCCCTCCGCTCGAGACCGCGAGATCGCCGCCGTTCGGGTCCGGATCGACGCCGCGCTCCACGCCGGCGACCGGCTGCTGGTTCTCGGCGACTTCAACACCACTCCCTCCGAGGCCGAGTACTCCACGCTGTCGGCCGGGCTGCGCGACACCCACGTTCAGGTCGGCGAGGGCCCGGGCTGGACATGGCGGCCGAGCCGGATGACTTTCCTGCCGTTCGGTCTACTTCGGATAGACCTGCAGCTGACCGGCGGTTCGATCTTCCCGGCCTCGACCTCGATCGACTGCTCGTTGCCGGGCGACCATTGCCGCCTCTTTGGCAATTACGAAGTCGACTAACCTCTGGTATCAATTCGTTTCAATTCCACGGTCCGTCGAACTGACTGGAGCCCGCGAACCCGGCGTCGCAAGTCGAAGTCAACCAATGGGCGGCCGCAAATAGCCGAGCCGGTACGCGCCGACCGAGTCACAATCACTCGAGTCGGGCGCGTTTGGGGTCGTCCGGGCCGATGGCAAAGGAGCACGACGTGAGCGAGTCCCTCAACATCGACGACCTGCCCGCCACCGCGGAGGCCGGCTCGAGACTTGCGGACGCGACGGCACCGACGACCCCGTTGGAAACGACGGCCCTGACCCTTACCCCGCCGGCGCCCGTAGCGATCGTCGCGGAAGAACAGGCCGCCGGCGCGGTCAAGCTCGATCCCGCGACCGAGGCGAAGCTCGACGCCATGGTGGAAGGCTATGTCGAAGGCCTCGCGCGGCTGGACCCGCACGATCCCGCGTTCGTCGCCAAAGTCAACGACATATCCAAGCTGGGCGAGGAGGACATCAAGGCCTCGGCCTCGGTCTCGTCGCGAATGCTGGACAAGCCGGTTGCGGCGATGCAGAAGGGTGGCCTGACCGAGACCTCCACCGTCTCGCGCTCGCTGATCGACCTTCGCCGCCAGGTGCAGGACCTCGATCCGGCCCACCAGGGCGATCTCTTCTCGCCGCGCAAGCTCCTGGGAATCCTGCCCTTCGGCAACCGGCTGCGCGACTACTTCGGCAAGTACCAGTCCAGCCAGAGCCATATCAACGCCATCATCCAGGCCCTCTATCACGGCCAGGACGAGCTCCAGGCCGACAACGCCGACATCGAGAAGGAGAAGGCGAACCTCTGGGCGATCATGGAGCGCCTGCGCCAGTACATCTACATGAGCCAGAAGCTCGATGCGGCACTGACGGCGAAGATCGCCGAGGTCGAGAAGACTGATCCGGAGCGAGCCCGGATCCTGCGCGAGGACATGCTCTTCTCCGTCCGGCAGAAGCTGCAGGACCTGATGACGCAGCTGGCAGTGAGCGTCCAGGGATACCTGGCCCTGGACGTGATCCGGAAGAACAACGTGGAGCTGATACGCGGCGTTGACCGGGCCACCACCACGACCGTCTCCGCGCTCCGGACGGCTGTCATCGTGGCCCAGGCTCTCTCGGACCAGAAGCTGGTGCTGGACCAGATCACAGCCCTCAACACCACGACCTCAAACTTGATCGAGAGCACGTCCGTCCTGCTGCGCCAGCAGTCCGGCGCGATCAACGAGCAGGCTGCGTCGTCGACGGTGGATATCGCCAAGCTCCAGGCCGCGTTCGACAACATCTACGCCACGATGGACGAGATCGACGGCTTCAAGCTCCAGGCCCTGGACAACATGGCCAAGACGGTCGACGCGCTGTCTGTACAGGTCCAGAAGTCGCAGGGGTACATCGAGCGGGCCAGGGCTCACGACCTGATCGGCGACGGCGAGGGCGAGGCGCGGGGCTGAGTGGCGCACGGCTGAGTGGCCGGGCGCGGCCCGCCCGCACGCCGGCTCGTGGCGTCCGTGATTCCGCCGGGCCGCGGGGGGGCGGCCGGTGTAAGGTTCGGGGCGTTCGCACAGGCGATCGCACCCACAGAGAGGACCCATGCCTGAGATCTCGCCGATCTACACAGAGCTGCGCGACGTCCTTGTTGCGACGACCGCCGACAGCGAGGCGATGGAGCCGACGGACGAACTGCCGCACGTCTACGGTGTCGTTGTGGATATCGGGTTCCAGTTGGCCTTAACGGTCGCCGTCTTCTCCGACGGACGCGTGATCGCCTGCGACGGCAACGGTGGCGGATTCAACGACCTCGGCCAGGCCGCGGAGGCGATGGTTTTCGGCCAACTGATCCTTCGCACCGCCGAGACGAACCTGGAGTTGTTCTCGCCCGTTCATGAGACGCCTCTGCCGGCCTTCGGGCGGGTTCGCTTCACCGTGCTGACGCATGAGGGCATTCGTGGCGCCGAGCTGGACGGCCCGCCGCTCCTCAAGGGCCAGAGCCCGCTCTCGCATGCCTTCACGGCGGTCATGGGGATCATGGAGCGGGCTCGGCAGATGGTTCCTCAGCCGGACAGGAACGAGGGCGAGGCCGAGGTCGGTGCCGAGGGCGACACGGCGAAGCCGGTCAACTGACCTCGGGGTCGCGTCGGGGCGATGGAGCCACGGCCACCACAAAGCGTGCGGTCACCAGGCGGCAAAGGCCTCGAGAAAGTTGGCTCCGGCGCGCGGGAGCCGGACGCCTACTGAATTCGGGGCCATTCTTCGGTGAGATCGCGCTCCCCCGCCTTGCCCGCTCGCGGGAATGGCTGGCAGACGCTCTCCTGGAATGCGCGATCTGCCACCAAATTGTCCCGCGTCTGTCCCCGACCCAACGCCATTGTGCCGGTTGCCGAAAGGCTCGGAAGCGCAGACAGAACCGTGAGGCGGCGGCGCGCCGAAGGCGACCTGCGACCCCATAGGCGGCGGTGAAAGCGGCCCCAGAACGAGGAAGATCGCGCCAAGCGCGACATGACCATGCATTTGAACTCCATTGGCTCGGCTTGAGTCAGCCGGCGATTTCGGCGCGGTCCGCGAAGAAGGCCGCAACGACAAGGGCTCCGATGAGCCACACGGCGACGAACAAGGCGGCCTGATCGGCCGGCAAAGCATTGCCCGTCGCACTGAACAGGCCGCCGCCGCCTGCGCCGGTCGTGGTCGCGGGCGTCGTCACCAAGGAAGCGTTCGCGACACTGAATGGCAGGTACTTCACCACGTCGGGCAGAAAGAGAGTGGCGAAACCCTCGCCGAAGTAGAAGGCGATGCCGACGCCGATTCCGGCCAGCTGGCTGCGGGCCAGAGTGGCAATAGCGAAGCCCAGTGCACCTTCTTCAACAACAGCGAACCAGCCTTTGATCAGGCGAAGCGGCAAGTCGTTGAGCGTCGATGAATCGCTGAGCCCGGCCGTGGAAACGTTGGCCAGGTGCGCGCCCACGATCGCGGCGATCACCCCAACACCGAACGTCAGCAGGATGCCAAACGCGATCATCACCGAAACAGAGGCAAACGAGATCAGCGTGTAACGAATGCGGCTCTCGCCACGTGCCACCGCAGACTTCAAGGTTCCCCAACCCCACTCGGAGCCAGCGATAGCGGCGCCATAGAGCAGCGCCATCAGGCCGCCCAGACCCGTGACGAATTGCAGGATTCTGTCGTACGCGCCTGGGAACGTAACCAGAATCTTGGGGTCCACGGCCGAGGCGCCACCTCCGCCGCGCGCGGTTCGGGCGTTCACGCCGGCTCCCACCGCGATGATGATTAGCGCAAGCAGGCCGATGAGAACGCCGACGGTGACCCAGGTCGCGGGTCGTCGGACCAGCTTTCGCAGGCCGGAGAAGAAGAGCCTCACGCTGCGGTTCCCTTTCCTGACAGGCCCACGAACGAACCCTCGCCCTCGGCCTTACCGCCTGTTAGTTCAAGGAAGAGCATCTCGAGGTCTGTCCCGGACTCCATGCCGGAAACGAAGATGCTCGCGGCGGCGAGTTTCTGGCTGATCGCCTCAGATTTGTCCGGATCTATTCGGACGGAAAGCCAACCTTCGTCGCGGTCGCTCTCGGTCAGTCGCTCCGCCGGGAATTCGGCGCCTAGAGTCGAGATGGCCGCGTCCACCTTGTCAGGCTGGACCCTAATCTTGACCACGCCCTGCAGGGCCAGGAGTTCCTTGAGCGGTCCCTCCCGAACCAGCTTGCCCGACGCGACGATGCCGACGACATCGGCCATGACCTGAATTTCGGCCAGGAGATGGCTGGACACGAAGACCGTCTTGCCGCTTGCGGCGAGCGCCTTCAGCGTGTCACGCATAGCCACTATGCCCGCCGGGTCCAAGCCATTGGCCGGCTCGTCGAGCAGAAGCAGATCCGGGTCGCTCAAGAGCGCCGCGGCAATTCCCAGTCGCTGCTTCATGCCCAGGGAGTAACCCTGAACCTTGTCGTTGGCGCGGTCGGTTAGGCCGGCTAGGTCCAGCACCTCATCGATGCGCTTAGCAGGCACGGGCGCGCCCGACGCTGCCAGTTCGCGCAGGTTGGATCTGGCGGAGAGATACGGATAGAACGACGGCGACTCCACCAACGCGCCAACCCGGAAGAGGCGGTGTCGATCGCCGCGCTTGAACGGCTGACCGAGAATCTCGACCTTTCCGCCGTCGGGGTGAATGAGTCCGGTCAGGACCCGCATCGTCGTAGTCTTACCCGCTCCGTTGGGACCGAGAAAGCCGTATACGACGCCCGCCGGCACGGAAAGGTCTAGCCCATCGAGGGCATGCCGCGAGCCGTAGTTCTTGCGCAAACCGTGGGTCGCGAGAGCGATGCCGCCGTTGCCGGTCATGCCGCCCCTCCCGCGTCCTTCGTCGGCAATACCTGAGTGGTTCCGGCCATCAACTGCGAGTCTCCTTCTGCCGATTCGGTCGACTGTGCCGTGGCCGCAATACGCTCGGCCATAATTGAGATCAAGTGGTTGAGTTGGGTTCGTTCGCTCGTTGTTAGGACCGACAGCAACGCTCGAAATCGTTCGCGGCGCGCGCCCGTAACCTCGGCCAGCAATCGCGAGCCGCCATCGCTGAGCCGGCATTCGACCACTCGACGATCGTCAGCTCGATGGCTCCGGTCCGCGAAGCCGCGGCGTTCCAACCGATCGACGATCTCGGAGGCCGTAGCGTCCGAAACGCCGAGCATGTCCGCGAGCTGGCCGATGGACACGGGACCGGATTCGGCGAGCACGAATAGCAGCCGCAACTGGCCGAACGTGAGCTCGTGTTGGACCCACCGCGGCGGTCCCTTCCGAGCGTGCTGAAACAGTGCCTGGAGGTGGCCCACGACCTCGTCGAGGCCTACCGGCTCGCCCGATGTTTCGTCCATGCCATTAACTTACGGGAGACGCCTTAAGACATCCTGAATTTGTCGAGGGGAGTGTCCACCGAAATGCAGCGACGCCGATTCACCCCGGCCAATACGCACCGGCGGTCGGAACCTCGCCCCGCTCGTTCAACAACTTTCCGCGCCTGAGCAGATTGTCGTCGCGGCAGACAGGGGAACAGTCCATGTCGGATCGTCGTGCCGAGCAGGATCTCAACGGCGCTGGCCAATCCAACTTGGCAATCGTGGGTTTGGCGCGCACGCAGTCTGCCCCGGCGGTTTGCTCACCGGAAGGAAGATCCTACCGACTTGACCCGCCTCAGTGATAGGGCGCGTCAACGGGCACGCGTTCGTACCAGAACTACACCACCGTGCGCCGCGTGATCGAGCTGCCGGTGGGGCGGCAACGGAGGGAGCTCGTGCCGGCATGAGCCTCGCTCCGGTCCCATACCTTCCGGCTAGGTCGTCGATCTACTAGCTCAGCCGTCGAACGTCACGTCCTTCGTCTCGGTGACTGCCGCAGTCCGGCCGGGCGCCGTCTGGTAGCGCCAATAGAGGTTCGTGTGCGCGATAACCATGTCCGGCGGCGGAGCGCCCCAGGCGCTCTGATCTTCTGTGGTGTGCGCGTCACCGACGAGTGTCACGTCGTAGCCACGCGCAAAGGCGCCATGGATCGTGGATCGGACGCAGGCATCCGTCTGCGCGCCGGTGACGACGAGGCGTCCGACTTCCGCCTTGGCCAACACCTCCTCCAGGTCTGTTGCCTCGAAGGCGTCGCCGAAGGTCTTGTGCACCAGTGGTTCTGATTCCCGGCGTGCCAGCTCTGGGACGTACTCCCAGGGCTCACTTCCCTTCTGTAGCTGATCGTCGGAGTGCTGGACCCAGACTACGATGACACCCTCTTCACGAGCCCTATCGACGAGCGTACCGATGTTGGCGACCACCGCGTCGCGCTGGTGTGCACCGGCTACGACGCCCTTCTGGACATCGATCACCATCAAGGCGGTGTTGGGTCGATCCGACAGTGTGCTCATGACCGCCACCTCAGCGAACGGCTCTTGCCAGACCGACCTCGAGTTCTACTAGCGGCGGATCGTCCGTCTCTGTGCCTCAACTGCTGCGAGGCCCAGCCCGCCAAATGCGAGGCAGATCAGCAATGCGAAAAGCGGGGTCGAGTCGTTGCTCGAGCCGCTGCCACCGGTGCTGGTGGGCGGCGGCGTCGAGGTCCGTCCCGCGGTGGCCGTCTGGCCCTCGAAGCTCTGGAACGGGCTCGGTGTCGCGACCGGCGTCGCCGTCTCGCCCTTGAGGGTCTCGGACGGGGACGGGGTCGGGGTCACCGCCGGGGGCCCGGTTGGAGCTTCGGTTGGGGGAAGCGTCGGAGTCGGAATGGGCGTGGGCGTTGCGGTTGGGCAGGCGATCTGCGTGAAGATGCCGCTGAAGAGCGTCGGCAGGAGGCTCGAGTCGACAACGTTGTAGTAATCGGACGAGGGCTTCGCCAACAACTTCATGAGGCCGAGATCGACAAGGTTGGACCCGCTGCCGCCGCCGCTGCCGATGGCGATGGAGTAGATCGTGTCCGCGGGAGCCTGGAAGGAAGCCAGGTTGGCCGCGGTTGGTCGCTGACCGCTTGTCGTCGTCGCCAGGGCCCCGTTGGGCCCCTGGTCGGGATCGGGCCGGCCGTCGGAGAGGAAGACGATGACGTGCTGGACGGTCAGACCGTTTGCCGTCGTCCGCTTGTCGGCGCTCAAGTCACCGGCGCCGGTCGACATCCCGGTCTTGAACGGGGTGCCGTTGCTAGTAGTGAGGCCGCTTATCGCCGTGTTCACCTGCATGGCGGTCGAGGTCCCCAGAGCCAGGACGACGGTGGACGTGGTGTCGCTGAACCTCGTCAGGCCGACATGGTGGAGCCCTGAGGCGCCACCGACACCGCCGTTGGCATCGAGCTGGTTGACAAGCTGCGTCGCCGCCGCCTCCGCCCAGTAGAGCCGCGTGTGCGAAGGGGAGCCCGACGGGTTGGATCCCATCGAGCCGGACGTGTCCAGGATGATCTCGACGTCGAGCGGGACTGTGCTGCAGGCGGCCGTCGGCGCCTCTACCGCTGGCGCCGCGAGGTTAGGGGACACGGCAAATGACCCACCTGCGGCCGCCAAGACTGCAATTGCACCGATCCCCAATGCCAGGATCGGAGAGGCAAGTCGGTGACGTTTCATGATTGGCTCCTCCCACCTTGAGCGGGCCAGGCTCACGCCATCCCGCAACCAACTACGCTAGTCGTCGGTAGGGGGCGCGTCTAGTACTTTCGGCCTGCCTCCTTCCGCTCCATGCCGCGCGGTTCAGCAGGCATGCACGGCGTAGTCCGGTCCGGAAACGCGCACGATCAAGCCGTAGTGTCTGGCTGAGATCCCGCTCGCAGGACAAGATGGCACTTGGAGTCGGAGGTCCGACTCCGCCGAACCAGGACTCCGTCCTCACTCACTGGCGTTTCCCCGACCACCAATCAAGCGGTTGCCGCTCGCACGGCTGATGTGCGGGGATCGGGGCGCTTAACATAGGGCCGCGTCCGGCATGCGTTGGAGAGCTGAGCGGAACGCGTAGAGTGGATTACCGTCAAACCCAAGACTAGACAGGCCCCTGATGTTTCGGCTCCCCATGAGGTTAGTAGCACCCCTGATCGCGGTCGCCGTCGTGGGAGGCCTCGCCCTGGTCGGATCGTCGCTCCGATCGACCACTGCCACGCCGGCCCCCGTCGCGCCCGCTAACGGCGGCGCCGCCGCGGCATCCTGGCAGGCTTTCCAGGCCCACGTTGGCTTGTCTTTGCCTGCGCTCGAAACCGACATCAGTACCCTGGCAAACGGGGGTACAGCCGGGTACATCACCGCCACGAGCTCGGGGATCGACATCACCAACCGCGACGCCCTGAGTGAAGTGGCATGGCTCCAGGCCAATCCGGCTGCGTCGTGCTATACGGCCGTCTACGGCGACTACCTCTCGATCAATCAGACGCTGGCCACTGCCATGACCGATGCAGGACACGGCGATTACGCGACCGCCAACACGCTGATTGGCCAGCTCAATGGCCTGTTGACCCGGCTTGCGGACGACACGCCCAAGACCGTGTGCTGACCGACCGACCCTGACATCGGCCGGCGAGACCTACAGATAAGTCACAGATAAGCCGCGCCTGCTGGTTCGATTCGGGTCGGACTCCGGTCTGCGACCGGGCCGACACCAGACGACCGTGTGCGAGCCGTGAGGGGGCTGCCGCAGGCGTCCCGACCCAGATCTAGGCGTCAGCTCAATGAGTGTCGGCAGCAGTTCCCCTTCCCACTCTGATGCGCCGCCGACGATCATCCTGACGCTGGGCGTTCATTTCCGTCCGACAGCTGGAACACCAGCGGGCGTCCGCCCGCAGACGCCACCCGCCCGGACCCTGAGCCGGCAGGATGGCCCCGC
>PMJT01000163.1 GCA_003158495.1 Chloroflexota bacterium
GCCCACGATCATGGCTTACCTGCGGATCGCTACCCATCCGGCGGTCTTTCGGCGTCCGCTATCGGCCGCGGAGGCCGTCGGGAACGTGGAGGCGCTGATCGGCCGCCCTCACGTCCAGACGCCGGGCGAGCAGGAGCGCTTCTGGCGGCGCTTCGGCGAGGTAGTCTCCGATGCTGCCCCGACGGGCAACCTCGTGCCGGACGCGCACCTCGTGGGTCTGATGCTCGACAACGGCGTCCGGACCATCTGGACCCATGACCGCGACTACCGGCGCTTCCGCGGGGTCGAGGTCCGCGATCCGTTCGAGTGAGATTGTCGGGTTGCCGGGCGCGGCCCAGCTGAGAGGGTCAGTCCTGCTTTCGGCTCGGCGGCCATGAGCCCATGACCTGGCGCAGGACCGCGAATTCGCCGATGTGATAGGCGTTGTGGTCGCCGACGAGTCGCACTTCGCGCAGGATCGTGTGCCCGGGCGTGTCCGGGATCGTCGCCAGGAGGTCCGTGGCGGGATCGGCGACCAGGTCGCGAAGGGCAGTTCGGTCTGCCCTGAAACCCTCGATCGTCAGCGCGAACTGCTCGGCCGTCGCGACTGCGTCCTGGGCCGGCCAGTATTCCTCCGGCCACGCGGGAGCGAGATAGGCGCGGTTCTGGATGTAGTCCAGCATGTCCTTCTGGGCCATGCGGATGTGCTCGAGGACGTGCCACGCCGTGTACGCGACGTTCGGCGGAACGCGGTTGATCGCGTCATCCGGAAACTCCGCGACGGCGGCATCGAACGGCATGTGGGCACCGCGGCCGTCTATGAGCGCGAGCAGCTGCTCGCGGAGGATGTCACCCGCCATTGCATTCCTCGACTAGGGCTTCCTGCCGATCTCATTGTGGTCCCGCCGTCGGCAACACGCGTACATAGAGTGGAGATAAGAATCGCCAGGAGGGGACCGAGGTGGGTGGAAAGCCGCAGCAGACGCGGGATCGGCACGTGATCGGCTGGGTCGGCGCGGCCGTCCTGGTCGCAGCGGCGCTGTCGGGGTGTTCCAGGACGCCGACACAGAACGGGGACCCCGTGAAGGTCCAGGCGCTCGCGAAGGCCGATCTGGCCAGGTGGGACCAGGCGGTCGCGGCTGCCGGAGGCAATCCCGGCTTCGTCCTCGTCGGGACGGACACGACGATGACCGGCACCTGGGGCCCGGATCCATCGTTCGGCGACAACGGCAAGTTGGCGTTGATGGCGGGCGATTTCGAAACGGCGGCCATCCTTCCGGCCGATGCGCCGCCCGACGGCGTGGTTCGTTGGCAGAACGGAAGCACCCAGACAGTTGGAATGATTTCGGCGCAGCAGGCTTTCGCGGAAATCAAGGCTGAAGGCTCCGGGCCGTGCCCGGAGTGCGTGCCGCTCAAGATTACCGGGGCAAAGCTGACGACCGCGGACTACCAGACGAGTCATGGCTCTGCGACCGCGCCAACCTGGGAGTTCACGCTCGAGGGCACGAACACGACGATCCAGCATCTCGCGGCCGCGCATCCGGTCAACGTGGTCCCGCCAACGTACGACCCGAACAACTCGATGCAGCTCATCTCCATCGCGTCGGCGACGGGCACTGCCGGCGGACTGACGCTCACGGTCACTTTCGAAGGCCCGCCCGCCGATGCCGGGGGTTCGTGTGGATCGGACTACACCGCCCAGGCAGTCGAATCCACCACCGCGGTGGTCGTCATCGTGACCGAGCACCCGGGCTTCGGACTGTCCATGGCGTGCTCCGACGTCGGCGCATGGCGCACCGCAGATGCGACATTGGCCAAACCACTCGGCAATCGGACGGTGCTGGAAGTGGCGCAGGGCATGCCCGTGTCGGTGACCATTACGCCCTGAAGCGGGCCCACCGGGCAGCCCTTCTCGCCAGCCGACACAGTCCACCAGTCGGCGACGCCCTGTGATAGCTTCGCCCGCATTCTGGGCATCTGCCCGTGGTCGGCGCGCTAAGGAGCGGGAATGCGGCGNNTCGCCGTCACTACCATCGGCTCGTTCCGCAACATCGTCACCTTCACGACCGAGGACTTCACTACCGGGGCTGTCACCGGCACCGCGAACGGCGCGACCTACACGGTAAAGGGCTCTGTTGTCGGCAACACGGCCACCTTCGACTCGGCGACGAAGGGTTACAGCTCGCACTCGATCGGCACGGTATCCGCCGACGGCAAGTCGATGACGGGCACGTTCACCGACACCAACGGCCGCAAGGGCACGTTCCTGTTCGCCCGAACGACTCCGGTGCCGATNNACGTGCACCTTCGGCGGGTTCGGCGGCGGCCCGGCGCCCGTGGCCACCAGCACCGATCCGCGGGTCGTGGCCAGGGTGGGCGGCACGGCCGACACGATGCCCAGCCCGGGCGGCATCGTCGTGGACTCCGCCGATCCACGCGGCCGCGTCTTCGTCACGAACCTGACCGCGGGCACGCTCTCGGTCATCGACGGTCGCCCGCTGAACTCGGCCGACATCCACGTCGAGACCCGGATCCAGGTTGGACGTTTCCCGGACGGCGTGGCCATCGACCCGTCGACCGGCCACGTCTTCGTCGCTCTCGGCGCCGACTGCCGAGTCGCCGAGGTCGACGGGCGAGCAGCCACACCTGCGGTCCTGGCCGACTCCCCGGAGCTGCCGGGCAATCCGTCCCTGGTGGCGTTCGACCAGAGGTCCGGGAGGCTTTTCGTGGCCGTCGACGGGGCGCCCGAACTGCTCGTACTTCGACCAAATCTGACCCTCGAAGAGACGATCGCGCTTTCGGGCCCGGTGACTGCTCTCGCGATTGACCCGGTGCGCGATCGCCTTTACGCGGGAACGGTGTCGGCCGGCACGGCCGGCGCCGGTGGAGCGGGCGGAACCCTGGGCGGAAGCATTGCTTCCATCGATGCCGCCGGGGCCACGCCTGCCGTCGTCGGAGGCACGATCTCCGCCTCGGACCCAACGGCGATCGTTCCGGACCAACTCGGCGGAAACCTGTTCGTGGTCGAGGCCGGTGCCCGCGTCATCTCGACGATCTCGACTCTCTCGGCCGCCGGCGATGTCCTGACTCGGACCTCGAGGGTGGCGATCGACCCGCCGCCGGCGGGCTCCGGTGGCCAGCCCAGCCCCAGCGGCGCGTCCGGTGCCGCCTTCGTGCCCGACCTCGGCGGACGGAGCAGTGCCTCGGCGGCCGTTCTCCTGCCGGGTCGCCAATCTCTCCTCGTGCCGCTCCAGGGTCGTGCGGCCGCGCTGATCTACGACATC
>PMJT01000173.1 GCA_003158495.1 Chloroflexota bacterium
GCCCCAGCTCTTGTGCATCTGGCGTCCGTCCTCGCCGAAGACGAGCGCGTAGCCGAAGAGGGTCTTGAACGGTGTCTCGCGGCGAAGCACGGTGCTCATGGCCAGCATCGAGTAGAACCAGTTGCGGAACTGGCCCGGGAAGCTCTCGGTCACGAAGTCGGCCGGGAACCACTGCTTCCAGTACTCGGGATCGCTCCGGAAGTGGAGCGTGGAGAACGGCACGATGCCGGCGTCCAGCCATGGATTGCCGACGTCCCGGATGCGACCGACCGGCTCACCGCAGCCGGAGCAGCGGATCTTGACCGCGTCCACGTACGGTCGGTGCGGCGTGTGCCCGACGAACGTCTCCCAACCCTGGACGGCCGCCTCCGCGAGCTCCTCGCGCCCACCGATGACGGTGACCGTCCCGCAGGACTCGCAGTCGTAGATCGGCAGGGCGAGGCCCCAGTAGCGCTTCTTGCTGATCATCCAGTCGTGCATGTTCAGAAGCCAGTCCAGCTCCCGCTCATACCCGAAACCTGGGATCCACTTGATCCCCTCGATGATCTCCATGATCTGGTAGCGCAGGCTCGCATCCACCTCGGCCGCGGTCAGCTGATCGCGAGGCTTGTCGTAGACCGGGCCCATGCTTACGTACCACTCGTCCACGAGCCGGAACACGAGCGGCGTGCCGCAGCGCCAGCAGTGCGGGTAGCGGTGGGTGATCGTTTCGAGCCGGTAGAAGCGGTGGTGGTGTTTGAGCGTCTCGACGATCGGATCCGCCACGTCTCGGACGTCCCGGCCGGAATACGGACCGAAGCCCGGCAGCACGACGCCGTTCTCGTCGAGCGGCGCGATCATCGGCAGGCCCAGCTTCTTGCCGAGGGCGAAGTCCTCGGCGCCGCAGCCCGGGGCGATGTGGACGATGCCGGTCCCCTCTTCCTCGCCAACTTCGTCCCACGTCACGACGCGGTGCTCGTAGTTCGGGCCGGCAGCGCCGCCCGCGGCGAAGGCCGCCTGGACGGCCGGCAGATCGTCGAACGGTCCGGCGTAGCGCCAGCCGTCCAGCTCGCGGCCGAGCTTCTCTTCGACGATCTGGAACGGCCCCTCGAGCGCCTGCTTTAGCGTCCCGCGGCCAAGCCAGAAGGTCTCGTCGCCCTGCCGGACCTTGACGTAGCGCAGGTTCTCGCCCACGGCTGCGGCCACGTTGGAAGTCAGAGTCCAGGGCGTAGTGGTCCAGACCAGGAGCGCCTCGCCCGGCCGGTCGAGGAGCGGGAACTTGACCGTCAAGCCGGGGTCCTGGCGGTCGGCGTAGCCCTCGGTCATCTCGTGCTGGCTGATGCCGGTCCCGCAACGGGCGCACCACGGCATCGAGTCGTGGCCCTTGTAGAGCCAGCCGCGCTTGTGACATTCGGCCAGGAACGACCAGATGAGGTAGTTGTTTTCGTTGGAGAACGTGAAGTAGCTGCCGCCCAATTCCGGCATGCCGAGCCGGCCGACCAGCTGTTCGGCCGTGTCCGTAAGCGACTCGCCGTCGGCGCCGGTCGTGGTAACGGTCTGGGCAGGGTTCTCCGCCAGAAAATCGCGCAGGCGCCGAAGTTCGACCGGATCGTTCCAGTCCATCCACATGCCCAGCCGGATCGACTGCTCGGTCTGGCGCGCAGCGTAGGTCAGCACGCGCTGCTTGCACAAACTGACGAACTCGGCGATACCGTAGTCCTCGATGTCGCGCTTGTTGGTGAAGCCCAGGTCACGCTCGACGTTTACCTCGACCCACAGCCCCTGGCAGTCGAAGCCGTTCTGGTAGCGCTGGTCGCGGCCTTTCATGGCCCAGAAGCGTTGGAAGAGGTCCTTGTACGCTCGACCCCAGGCATGGTGTACGCCCATCGGGTTGTTGGCCGTGATCGGCCCGTCGAGAAAGCTCCACTTCTCCTTGCCGGCGTTCTGGGCGCGCAGACGGGCAAAGGTCCCCCGCTCGCGCCAGAGGGCGAGGATCTCGTGTTCCTGGGCGACGAGATCGGGCTTGGAGCTGACTGGTCGGAACATGGGCCTCGGGCTCTTTGTGGGCTCGGCTGACGGGTCGCGTATGTGGATATCGTAGCGAACCCGCGGCATCCTAAGTCCGGCGGGCTGTTCCGCGACCGGTTCGGCGGCCATACGGCCCGTCGATCGCCCCGGCGCCGCGCCGGCGGTAGGACGCCCGTGGCGTGCGATTACGCCTTCTCAGTGACCCGGTACTCGAGGTAACGACCCGTCAGGAGCCGGGTCTGGGCGTCGAGCGCGGGCAGGTTGGTGAACAGCAGGCCCACGATTGGCAGCAGGAACCACTGCAGCCAGAAGACGACGTGCATCCGGATCCCCCACTCCGGCGGCCGGGGCGGGGCCAGCTGATCCTCGATGAACACGAGGACAACCAGCGACATCGCCGCCACGGTGAGCAGCCAGGCCGCGTACACCGGCAGCTGCTGGCCGAAGATCGTGACCGCGAAAGTCTGGTTCAGGGCCACCGGCAGGGCCGCCCCGAAGACGAGAAAGAACGGGGCCACGGCCCAGTTGATGTGCTCCCACCACAGCTCCACCAGGCGCGCGATCCGCTCTCGGAGTGGGATCTCGTGATGGGTCACCGCGTTGGAAATGAAGAACGGGATGTCGGTAACGCCCCAGGCCCAGCGCCGAATCTGCGTGTACTGCTGGACGAGCGTTCGCGGATACGACCTGGCCCGAACGGCATCACCATAGATAGGCATGAAGAGCGGCTCGGCCCGGAACTGTCCGCTGAACCGGAAGAAGCTCTTCCAGTAGAAGCGACTGTCTTCGGGGATCGCGTCAGTGGCCCAGTAGTCCACCTCGTGAACCGTCCGCAGGCACACGGAATACGAGCTGAAGCTGATCAGCCGTTCCGGGGTGAGGTGGTGCCACATCTGGACGTGCGTCGAGCTGACAGCGATGAGCCGGATCGGCAGAGGGCACTGCCACAGGTTGTTGTGGAACATCGGGACCGGCTGGAACAGGCGCCGGTACCGGCTCTGGTCCGTGACGAACTTGTAGGTCACGTAGCCGAAATACTGCTTGTGGACGCGGTAGTCCGAGTCCAGGTCCGTCACGACCACCTGCTTGGGATCGAAGCCAAGCGATGTCAACTCGCGGTAGAGCCAGCGCCCGCCGTATGCCATGGCGCTCGATTTGCCGACGACGACGCCGGGCTCGAGCGGATCCAGGATGTGGAAGAAGTGGCTGAACTGGGACCCGAAGATGTCGCGCAGCCTGGCCACGTTCTCGCGGCCCAGGAGGTCAGTCTCGCGGGTGATGATCGCCACCATGCGTCTTTCGCTCGGGTAGTCCGAGTCGGCCAATGCCTTGACCGTCTCGTAGAGCTTCTCGTAGGGCTCGGTATACGTGGGCACCAGCGCGACGTGCCAAATCTGGCGCGGGTCCGGGATCGGCTCGCCCAGGTTGATGAGCCGGGCCAAGTTTCGCTGCTCGTCGATCAGCCGCCGCAACTCTCGCTTTCCGCCGCGCGCAGCCAGCCCATTGCCTGCGGCCGAGAGGCTGGAGGTCCGAACGCGGACCTGTTCGATCAGGACACCCAGTTCGTCGATCCGCTTCTGTGGATCAGATAGCGAGAAAGCCCGCTGGCGCCAATCGATCGCTACCACCTTGCGAATACGGCGGAACGAGATCGCGACGCTGACCGACAGGACCACCGCGCGGTACATCCAGTAGAAATCGAAGCACAGCACGAAGACGCCAAGGACCACGGGCCAGCGTATTGCCAGCGGAACCATAACGAGAATGAGTCCCCACGTCACAAGGCCCGGGATCATCTCCAGGGCGCGGCGTGACAGGCGCCGTTTCGCCTGCGGAACGACCTCCGCAATCGCCGGGATCGACCGCGGCGCGGAGGAGTCCCGCGGTGCGACGTCTGTCAGTGCCGGAGCGTCACTCACTCTTGTAGACAGGGATCACCCAGTGCCGGAATGCCGGCAATCGGCCTCGAACCGCGTCGAAGTACGCCTTGCTGATCTGGCGCGAGATCGGACCGACGTGACCGTCGCCCACGTGGCGATGATCCACGGATGCAACCGGCGAAACCTGCGCGCCGGTACCGCAGAGGAACACCTCATCGGCGATGTACAGCTCGCTGCGGTCTATCGATCGCTCCCGGACGGGGATGCCCAGGTAACCGGCTATCTCGATGATGCCGGCCCGGGTGATCCCTTCGAGGATGTCCTCCGTGACCGAAGGCGTGATCAGGACGCCGTCGCGAACCATGAACAGGTTCTCGGCCGAGCCTTCGGCGACGTGGCCGTCCGAAGTGAGGACGATCGCCTCCTCGAAGCCGTTGAGCATCGCCTCGCTCTTGGAGAACGCCGGATTCACATAACTGCCGGTGATCTTGCTGCGCGACGGCATCGAGACGTCGCTGGTGCGGCGCCAGGAAACCGTGCCGGTCGCGATCCCCTTCTCCGTGTCGATGTAGTCACCCATGGGGATGGCCAGGACGTAGAAGTCGTGCGTCAGCCCATGGAGTCGGACACCGATCGCCTCGGTGTTCTTGTAGACCGACGGCCGGCAATAGGCGTCTTCAGTGAAATGGTTTCGGCGCAGCACCTGCAGGACGATCTCTGTGAACTCGTCCACGGACGGCAGTTCCGCCATGAGCATAATCTTGCTCGAGTTGCGCAGGCGAACGATGTGCTCCCTGACGCGGAGCGCGTAGAGCTGCTTTTCGTCCGGGTTCCAATACGCCCTGATGCCCTCGAAAACGCCGGTCCCATACAGGAAGGCGTGGGTCATGATCGAGATCTTGGCGTCGCCGAGCTTTACGTAGTCGCCCTGGAAATAGCAGACCATGCTGTTCTGGTCCGGCTTGGACGCCGCGGCGTCGGGGGCAGTTGCTGGCTCGGTGACCATCGGTCGGCGCTCCCTGATGCTGGCCGCCGGCTCGGCGCCGGCGAAACCCAAGTATAACGGCCGGGCAGGGCTCCCAGCCTGAAAGTGAAAACCTCCCCGTCAGGCGCCGGGATGGGTCAGGGCCACGATCACGACCAACACATAAGCCAGGTAGAAGACGCCGCCGACGAGGAGCGGCCTGGCTCCCAGACGCTTCCGGTAGAGCATGGGCAGCACAACTGCGCCGGCCGCGAGGAACGTTATGCCAGCCGACGCGAACGCGAGTCCGGAGCCCCCTACCTTCCAGAGCGTCGGGGCCATCACGAGGCCGACCGAAGTCGGGATCGCGCTCTGGAAGACCATCGCCCCGGTGATGTTGCCCATCGCCAGCGTGTCCTTGCCACGGCGAACCCAAAGGATGCTGTTCAGGGTTTCTGGGAGCTCGGTCGCGATCGGTGCGATGACGAGCGCGAGCAGCGTGCCATCCACGGCAAGGGTCGACGACACATCCGAGATCGCCCTGACGAAGCTCCAGGCGCCTCCGATGATGCAGGCCAGCGCAAAGATGACCTGGACCGTGACGATGAACATCCTCGGCGGCTCGGGGTGCTGGGGCGCGCCACGGTCCAGCCTGTGGAACCGGAGTGGTTCGAGGCCCTCGTGTTCGGCCGCTTCGGCCTGCCAGTGGTCCCAAACGTGGCGGCCGTAGATGCAAAGAAGGACCACGGCAACGAGCCGGCGCGGCCACTCGAGTTCCACGGGGAGAAAGGCCGCGCCGATGGCGATGCCGTATGCCACGCCGAAATAGCCCAGGTCGTGGGTCATGACGGCGGGGTCCACGGCCAGCGTCGTACCGGTGGCTCGTCGCCGCCGCATCAGCACGATCGCGGCGCCGGTCACGAACATGGCCAGGGTGGCCAGCATGAACGGCGCCCCGAGGATGGCCCCGACGCCGATCTCGCTCGCGGCGGTGCTGCCGCCAAAGCCGATTGCGATGATCGGGACCATCGTTTCCGGCAGAGCGGTCCCGATGGCGGCGAGCACCGAGCCGATTGCCCCTTCGCCCAGTTCCAGCTTGTGCCCGAACCACTCGATGCCGTTGGTGAACAGCTCCGAGCCGACCAGGATCACCACAAACGAAACGACGAGCAGCGCCAGATCCATCTCAGCCTCTGCTAATTGGACCTCACCCCGGAGCCCGGCCCAGGTGTCGGAGATGTCACTCCTCGCCGCCGCCAGGATTCATTGCCGCTGGCGCACCCGGCAACCCGACCTTCGGATCGAAACCGAGCCGGTCCGGCGAGGGCATGCCTAGGAGGCCGCCGAGAACCGGAGCGAGTGGGCGCCAGGCAGGCCTGGTGTGTCTGCGAGCGAGAATCGCAGGTGCCGACGACGGCAGGACCCCCCGACCGACTATGGGCGGACGTGCTGCGGCGCGTAGGGCAGGAGGGCGACGATCCGGGCGCGCTTGAGCGCCACAGCCAGCTGGCGCTGGTGGTTGGCGCACGTGCCGGTCTTGCGTCGTGGCTCGATCTTGGCTCGCTCGGAGAGGAAACGGCGCAGCCGATTTACTTCCTTGTAGTCGATCATGACCGTCTTGTCGGCGCAGAACGAGCAGACCTTGCGGCGGCGGCGATCGCGGTAGTAGTCATCTCGCTTGCCACCACGGGTCTTCTCTCGAGGGCTGGACATTGGCATCGGAGTAGGTCCTCTGGTTTCTGGCCGCGTGCATGACGCGGCGGATTGGTCTCGTCGATGAGGCCGGCGGCCGGCCTCAGAAGGGCAGTTCGTCCAGGTCGCTCGACCCGAACTCGTCTCCCCCACCGGGGCCGGAGGGCGCGGCCGTCCTGGCTTCCCGGGGAGCGCCGCCCGGCTCCGGGATCCCGTCTTCACGGGTTCGGGGCTGGAGCGACGTGACCTGGTTGGCTACGAGTTCCGTCGTGTAGCGCTTCTGGCCGTCCTTGTCTTCCCACGATCGGGTCTGGAGACGGCCTTCCACGTAGACCTTGTTGCCCTTGCGAAGGTGCTCAGCGGTACGTTCGGCGAGCTGGGCCCAGGCAACCACCCGGAACCACTCGGTTTCCTCTTTCCACTCGCCGTTGGGGTCCCTGTAGTTGCGATTGACGGCGACCGTGAACTGGGTCACCGCCTGGCCGTTGGGCGTATACCGCATCTCCGGATCGCGGCCGAGATTACCGATGATCATCGCCTTGTTGAGCGACATCGAGCGTGCCTCCAGCTCCGCGCTACGCGGGCCTCAGTCGATTGCGGCCGGCGCCGCCTCGCTCTCGGATTCATCGATCAGTTCGAGGTCCTCGTCGGGCTCTTCGTCGTCCGACGGGAGTACAACCTCGGCATCGGCGTCCGCGTCCGCGTCGCGGCCGCGAGCTGCCCGCACTGGGCGCTCGACGCGCGTGACGAGGTGACGGAGCACTTCCTCGCTGATCAGGAGCCCGCGCTCCAGCTCGAGGATTGCCGTCGCCGGCGCCTCGAAGAGGATGACGTAGTAAGACCCTTCGCGATGATGGTCAATCGGGTACGCCAGGCGGCGACGGCCCCAAGGGGCCTGCTTGACGATCTGGCCGCCTCCGGCCGCGATGGCACGGGTGGTTCGTTCGAGCGACGCCTGGACTTTGTCGTCCGCCAGATCGGGACGCAAGACCAGCATGAGTTCGTATCGGCGCATGCGCCAGCAACTCCTTCCTATGGGAATGCTCCGATGCGCGAGCGACAACGCCGACCGGTCGGAGCCGAAAGGAACGGGGCGCATTCTAGCAGGCGCAGCTCTTCGGGCGCTTCGCCCGGCCATTTCCACGTCGAGTCAAGAACGGCGAACGGAAAGAACGCGCCGCGTGGGCGGCCCGTGCTTTACTTGTCGGCCTGGGACTTCCGCTCCTCCCCGTCCCGGGTGCCCTTGTGCAGGGTTTACCGTCGAAGCGCCGTGACCGACCATCCGATCCATGGCAATTCGCGTCTCTTCACGCGCCCAGTGAGCGTCGTCTGGCTGGCCGGGCCGGTTGGAGCGGGCAAATCCACACTGGCTCGGGCTCTGCGGGCCCTGGTCAACCCGGTAACACCAGTCGCACTGCTCGACGAGGACGAGCTGCGCAATGCCGTGGCCCATGCTTCCGGGCCAGAGTCCACCGGCGTCCCGGGTTCCGACGCGGCCTCGTCTGCGCAGCTCAGCGGTGTCGCGCTTGTGCTTGCTCATCAAGGCCTCGTCGTGATCGTCTCCGCCGCTGGCTCCAGCCCTGCCGCCCTTACACGGAATCGCTCGTGCTTGCCGGGCTACCGAGAGATCGAGCTCCGCGCCTCCGTCGAGACGATCGCGAACCGCTCCAGGCCCCGGTCGCCGGCCGCCGCCACCCGTCCGCGGTCCCACTCGTCGTCCGACGGCTGCGTGCTCACAGCGCCCTCTCTCCAGCCTCATCTTGTCATCGACATGGACAACCCGGAGCCGCCCGAACTGCTGGCCTTCCGCGTGGCGGTCCTCATCCCGGAATTCGTCGCTGCCGCCTCGGGCGCCGCCGGGATGGCCACGGAACGGTTCCGACGGGGCGCGTGACGGCCCGCCGGCAGAAGCAGGCCGCTCCCGGCGCATAAGGGCCCGATCACCAGCCCCTCCGGCGCCACCTCGGAGCCCACCCTGCACCGACCTCACGGATGTCCGGCCGTACCGGAAGGGTAGGCGTGTCTCGATGGTCCGCGAGGACTACAAGGGAGCCGCGGCGCCGCTGCCCCGCGCAGGACGGCGCGGTGGTGCGTGGCACTGGGCCCCGGTCCGGCCAGGATCTTGCGAATTGCAACTACCACTTGCGCGAAGCATGCTTCTTGCTCGGATTGGTGGGCTCTGGCGGCCCTCGAGCCAGGTTGGAAACGTTCGAAGCGCCCTACTCATAGCCGGAGTGCAAGTAAAGGCTTGGCAAGGCGGCATCGCCCCGAGGCGGCAGAGCCCGGCGACGCCCACCGAGTCAGCGCGACCGGCCCAGTCTTCCTTCCCCGCAACTACCAGGTGCAAACAGCGACGAGCGCGGTGCAGGCCCTCGGACCCGCGGCCCGCGCCGTTCCCCCCGGCCCGCGCCGTTCCCCCGGCACCCGAGCGGAAAGGTCGCCGTACGCAGACCTCGGATCGTGCCAACTGGACTGGACAGATGCGCGTTGGGATCGTGGTGCCGGAGCAGGGGTTCGAACCCTGATGCCCTTGCGGGCCGCGGAGTTTAAGTCCGCTGCGTATACCGATTCCGCCACTCCGGCAGGACCCTAGGTTACCGTGCCGAGACGTATTCTTGGGGAGCCGCCTGCCTTGCGCCGATCGACGGCCACGCACCCGAGGCTACCCGGAGGGCGAGATCGCGCCGACAAATGGGATCAAGACCGCAGATGACTTGATCTCGGTTCTGCTAGCGCTTTCAGACTCCCAACGGAGGGCGTTTGGCAGGTGGACAGACCCTGGCACCCTGCTCTCTGGGGTCGCATGATTCTCCGCCGATAGGAGCGGGCCCAATGATCGCCCACGTCGGGCAAGCCTTCGAATAGTTCGGAGACGGAACGATTTCGGAGGCGGAGGTCAACGCGCTCTACGGCGTTTCCGGGTTCGCCGAGACCGACGCGATCGAATCGGCCGGTTGGTACGAAGGAAACCTGGTGGTTAGGGCTATAGCTGCGGCGCTGATCGAGGAAGACCAGACCAGGCTCAACAGTCTCGGACCGGCAATCGAATGGCTCGAGGCTGAATCACGCGGGCAGTCTCCGGCCATCCGCGACGAAGGCGAGGGGGAAAGTGGAGGCGACGAGCGGATTCG
>PMJT01000215.1 GCA_003158495.1 Chloroflexota bacterium
GAACGGGTAGCTCTTGTCGTCCTTTAGCCGGACGTTGTAGCGCGGCCGGTGGCGCTTGACGAGGTTGATCTCGAGAAGCAGCGCCTCGCTGACCGAGTCGGTCATGGTGTATTCGAGGTCGGCGACCTTGTCGATGACGCTACGAATGAGCTGGCCTTCCGGCCCGATCGACTGCTTCTGCCAGTAGCTCCGGACGCGGTTGCGGAGGCTCTGGGCCTTGCCGACGTATATGACGGNNGCCGCCGACGCGGCGACCTGATCACCAGCCGATCCGGGTCCCGATCCAGGCATTGTCCAAGGCCATGTGCTAGGGCGCGGTCGCGTTCGCAGTCTGGAGCAGAAGCCGGACGTTGCCTTCGAGCGGACCCTTGATCAGAACCTGAACCGGATGGCCGACGTGGGCGACGTCGCCAGAGATACGACCGACGACCACCGGCGATGACGACGCAATCGGGCAGTCGAACTCGAAGGTCGCAAAGGTGCGGGCATCGCTGGTTCCGGCATCGACAGTCGCGTCGAGTAAGTCGACGACCAGTGTCTGGGACGAGTCGCAGGTGGCCAGGACGGCCATCTCGGACCCAACCACGTTATAGCTCGCTCCGCAACCGGTGTACGAACCCGAACCCAACCCGAAGCCCCACGCCTCGTAGGCCACTTGCCAGCCTGTGAGGCCGTTGAGGTTCGCCTGGACCGGGATGGCTTGCGGGTCGGCGCGCGAACACAGGTAGGCGGACGCGATCGCCCAAGGCGTGGCGCGCGGGCCGACGTTCGATTCGGCAGGCGTCGCCGCGCTGATCGGGGTCTGCGGCTGGACAAGATGGGCAAGGTGCCAGGTCGAAGCCGCCTGGTCCCACTGGAAGGCCGCTCCCCTATCGCCCACCGAGCTGATGCGGCCGGAGAACTGGCGGCCGTCCGGGCCGAGCAGCGGTTGCCAGTTTTCGCCGTCTGCCGATTGCCAGACCAGGGCGGGGTCGCTGATCACGGAGGCGAAGTCTGTCCAGGGCGCGTGTGTCACGCTCGCTACGAGACGACCTCCGACCTGGTCCAGGATGTACATGGCGCCGGCCGGCGCTTGGGCGCTGACCCGCCAGTCCAGCCCGTCTGTCGACTCCAGCAGCTTGTACGAGTTGCTCCCGAACATTCCCAGCGCAACGAACCCATGAGGCACTGCGAAGGCACGCCCGACCGATTGGAGCCCCGCCAGCAAGTGGCCTCCAAACCAGCCATTGCCGTCGCTTGTACGCCACGTTTCGATGGTGCCGGCGGCGCCCGACGCCGTCTGCGGTCCGGTGATCACCAGGCCGGCAGCACCGGCTACGACCGATTGCGGTGCCACCGGAGTTACCAGGCTGTCCCAGGAGAGCCCGTCCGTGGACACCCAGGCTTGGGTGCCACCGCCACCGCCGGGTTGGCCGGTGGCCACCAGGCCGAAGGAAGTGCTCGCGACGCCGATCCACGTGTCGGTCATTCCCGCCACGTCGGAGATACTCCACCGGAGGCCGTCCTCCGAATGCCACAGCAAGGTTCCATTCGGATTCCCGTCCGTGTACTTGGTCCCGATGGCGGCCCACGCGTTGCCGAAATGGGCCAGGGACATCGGCCGGAACGGCTGCGACGTCGTGTCCAAGACGACCGAGCTATCTCCCGCATCGGTCCACGTGAGGCCGTCTCTCGAGGTGCAGATCGAGTCGGCGAATCCGGTTCCGCACGTGGCGACGTAGCCGTTCGCGACCCGGTAGATGTTGCCGAGCGCCGAGCCATCGGCCTTCTGCCACGTCCACTGCGCCGGTACCAGGGGGCCACTGCCGGCGCCGCCGCGGACGGAGACGAGAAGCATCCCGGCCGCGATGGCCACGACGACCGCCGCCGCGGTCGCGGCCACCGCGATGGAGCGCCGGAAGCGCGGACGTTCCAGGGCGAGGATCAGCCGCGGCCTCCGGCCGTATCGGGCCGGCACCGCGTCGATGAAATCGAACAACTTGTNNTTCGTGCTCGTTCATGTCGCGCCTCATCGGGTCACGCCTCATCGGGGCGTCCCCCAAGCTCCAGGCGCAGCGCCCGGAGCGCGTAATGCAGTCTCGACTTGACCGTTCCGAGCGGCACGTCCAAGCGCTCGGCCACCTGTTCGAGCGACAGGTCCTGCCAGAAGCGGAGGGCGATGACAATCCGGTGGTCAACCCCCAGCCGGGCAACGGCGCCGGCGACCTCGTCGCTGGCCAGCATCGACCCGAAGTCGTCGGCCGCCTCGATCTCACCTGCCGACTCGAGGTCCACCATGCGCAGCGTTCGATGGCGGCGCATCCGATCGCGGCAGACGTTGACGACGATGCGGTCGAACCAGGACCCGAACGCTTCGCGATCGCGCAGGTCCGACCAGCTTCGCCAGGCCTTCACCAGGGCATCCTGCACGGCATCCTGCGCCTCCGTTGCGTCGCCCAGGAGGTAACCGGCCAGGCGATAGGCACCTCCGACGCCGTCGCGGGCGGCCCGCACGTACTCGGCGGCCCCGTCGATCCCCTCCCTCTCAGCCACGATCAGGTGCCCCTCCATGGACGCGGCCCTCGTCGGTCCGGCCGACATGGCCGGTACAACAATCCAGACGAGGCGGCGCCGGCGAAAGGTTCAGTGGGCGACGCCGCCGAATCGTACTCCGGCCTGCCGGCCGCCCGAACCGGCGCCCAGGTTCGCGAGCCGGACAGGGGCTCGGCCACGGCTCGGGCCCGGCACCTGTCCGGCCCGGCTCCAAACATCAAGGTCGGATACGATCGGACCAGGAGGTATCCGAATGGACGAGCTCGTCAACAGGGTCACGGAGATCCTCACCACGACCCCCGATCGCTGGCGGAAGATTGCCGNNTTGCCCACATCCTCGATACCGAGGTCGGGGCATTCTCGGTTCGCCTCGAGGCGTTCCTTGCGGGCCGCGACTTCGAGAACTTCGACCCCGACGCTGAGGGCTCCCGACCCGACCCGGGCGCCTCCCCCAACGCGCTGGCCGGGAAGCTGGCCGAGGCGAGAGCCTGGAGCCTGACCCGGCTCGCGACGATCACCGCGGCGGACCTGGATCGAGTGGCGCGTCACTCAGAACTGGGCGTCGTCACGATGCGCGAGATGCTCAACGAGTGGGCAGCCCACGACCTGATGCACACGGTCCAGGCGGAACGGGCGCTGATGCAGCCGTTCATCGTCGGCTCCGGAAAGTGGCGGAGCTACTTCTCCGGCCACGAGGCGGAGCCGGCCGCCGGCTGAGTCGCCCGGCCGGGGTCGAGGGCCAGCCGGGGCCGGGAGTCTGCGCTGGTCCGGTTTGCGCCCGGTGCACATAACGGCCGTCCAGACCGGCAGACCGCGGGCACGGGCATCGATCCAGTGCGCCTCGATGTACGGATCTGACGCCGGCTCCCAACCCAGGTCATTCCCATGCGCCCAGATGCACAGAATCGAAGGCTTCGGGCGCTACCGGAGCCGAGGCGTCAGGTTATTTGCATCCCACTCAAAGGCCCCCGCACGCGGCCGTCCGCCCGGCCCGGGGACCGTCGCCCGCCCCATCTACGGGTAGTTCGGCGCCGAGCGGGCGAGTTCGATGTCGTGCGGGTGGCTCTCGATCTGGCCGGAGTGCGTCAGCTGTACGAAGCGGGCCTTGAGCCGCAGGTCGGCGATTGATTCCGCGCCGCAGTACGTCATGCCGGCGCGCGTGCCGCCGATCAGCTGGTAGAGGATGCCGGATAGCGGGCCGGCCACGGCGACCAGTGCCTCCACGCCTTCGGGGACGAGCTTGCGGCGGTCGACCTGGGGGTACCGGTCGCTTCCGGCCGACATCGCGGCCAGCGAGCCCATGCCCCGGAACTGCTTGACGACGCGGCCGCCGACGCGCTCCGTTTCGCCCGGACTCTCCTCGGCCACGGCCAGAAGGCGGCCGAGCATGACCGAGTCCGCTCCGGCTGCAAGTGCCTTGACGATGTCGCCTGAATAGCGAATGCCACCGTCGGCGATGATCGGCACATCGTGTTGCCGCGCGATGGAAGCCGCGAGCATGATCGCAGTGAGCTGCGGGACGCCGACACCCGCGACGATGCGAGTCGTGCAAATCGCGCCCGGGCCGATGCCGACCTTCACGCCGTCCGCGCCCGCCTCAATGAGAGCGGCGGTTCCTTCGGCCGTGGCGACGTTGCCGGCCACGATGTCTATCGCGGTTCCGTAGCTGTCGCGGTACCGTCGGATCGCCTCGATCACGTTGCGGGTATGGCCATGGGCCGTGTCCACCACGAGAGCGTCCACGCCGGCCCGGACCAGGGCCTCGGCCCGGATCACCGAGTCCGGCCCGACGCCGACTGCAGCAACGGCGCGGAGCCGGCCGCGCGAGTCGACATTGGCGAAGTTCGCATCGCCGGGGACCTGGGCCGCCTTGACGGCCGCGACCTGCTCGGCCTGCCGTTCCGGGGCCTGGTTTCGATGGATGACGCCGACTCCGCCTTCGAGGGCGATGGCAATGGCCATGCCTTCTTCGGTGACCGTGTCCATCGCCGCGCTCACGACCGGCGTGTTCAGGCCGATGTTGCGGGAGAAACGGCTCCGCACGTCCGTCTCGCCGGGGAGGATCTCCGAGTACTGCGGGACCAGGAGCACGTCATCGAAGGTGAAACCGGTCATCGGCTCGATGAGGCCGACTCCGGCCACCTGGTCCGCGCCGGGCCTTCCAGTCTGGGTCGTCATTCGCCGCCGTCCTCTCTCGCTCGCTCGATCGACCTGCCGGCCGATCCGCGCCTGGATATGCCGGCGCTGTACCCGAATCCACGCCTGTCGAGGGCGGCGGAAGCGGGGTGGTTGGCGGACATTCTACGGATCGTGGACCTCCTGCGTCGGATCGAGCCGATTTCGGTTCATCTTCCGCCCGTCTGCGCGGCTTCGGCCTTCCGCGTAGGCTTCGATTCATGGAGGTGCGATCGTGGAGCTGAGGCGGCTCGGAGAGTCGGGTCTACAGGTGTCGGCAGTTGGTCTGGGCACGAACAACTTCGCCGGCCGGCTGCACGACGAGGGGGCTCGGGCCGTCCTGAACGAGGCCCTGGAGCAGGGCATCACGTTCATCGACACTGCAGACGTCTATGGTCGCGGTTCCGAGACCGGACCCGGCGGTTCCGAAGAGCAACTGGGCCGGCTGCTTGCTGGTCGCCGCCACAGGGTCGTGCTGGCGACCAAGGTCGGGTTCTCCATGGGCGAGTACGCGTTCGAGAAGGGCTCGTCGAGGCGCTGGATCATCCAGGCGGTCGAAGACAGTCTGCGGCGTCTGCGGACCGACTACATCGACCTTTACCAGCTCCACGTACCCGATCCTGCGACTCCGATCGAAGAGAGCTTGAGGGCGCTCGACGACCTGGTGCGATCCGGCAAGGTTCGGTATATCGGCCACAGCAACTTCCCCGGATGGCAGATCTCCGACGCCGACTGGACCGCCCGGGTCGAGCACCTGGCGCGGCCGATCTCCGCGCAGATGCACTACAACCTGCTAGTTCGCGGGATCCAGGCGGAAGTGATTCCCGCCTGCCAGGCCCACGGGCTGGGCCTCGTCCCCTACTTCCCGCTCGAGTCGGGGTTCCTCACCGGCAAGTACCGCCCGGACGGGCAGGGCCGCGGCCGGCTCACGGAGAGCGCCCGCGCCGGCGACGTAATGACGCCGGCCAACTTCGAGCGCATCGCCGCCTTCGAGTCGTTCGCGGCTGAAAAGGGCCACTCGCTGCTCGACCTGGCCTTCGGATGGCTTCTCAGTCAGCCCATCGTGGGTTCGGTGATCGCCAGCGCCAGCAGCCCGGAGCAGGTCAAGGCCAACGTTGCCGCGGCCGAGTGGCGGCTCCCGGCTGAAGAGATGAGCGCAATCTCGGCGCTTTGACGCGGCTGGCCGCCGGGCGTGGCCGACTGGACCGGCGCGGGTGGGGTCAGCTCTTCGGCGTCCGGCGCCGTGCGGCAAGCAGGTTGCGCAACGACCGCCGCGAGCTGCTGATTTCCTCGAGCGGATCGGCCTCGGTGGCCCAGGTCTCGTAGACGCCGGCACAGCTCGGGCACTCGTACACCACGAGGCTGCCCGTCTCCTCGTAGCGACGCCCGGCCGGAGCCACGTACAGGACTTCCACGAGGATCAGCCATGCCCCGCACGAGGGGCATATGTCCCGGGTGAGGCTCGTCATCGGGTCATCGTAGCCTCGTGCGGGGCGGAATCCGCTCGGGGGTCTCCCGCGAATTGACCCGCGCCGCCGGGGCCCGGGGCCCCGTTCCGGCGGGCGCGGAGACGAGCCGAACGGCCGGGCGGCTGTGGGATGATTGGCCCGTGAGGGAGACCGAGCCGCCCGCCGAGCCTACGAATGCCAAGCAGCGTTCCGTTCGACCCTTTGGGTTCGCCGCCGGCCTGATCGGGCGGAGCGGCGAAGTGGCTTCGCTCAGCATCGTCCTGCTGACCGGTGTCGGCCTCCTCTTCGTCGGCCTCGAGACCGTCCGCGTCTCGCCGGATTGGGGCTTCAGCTACGGCGGCGCGATCAACGGCGTTTTCTCGCAACTCGCCGTCACCGGGCCCGCGGCCGTGCTGATCGCGCTGGCAACGACGGCGAACATCCTGGTCGGTGCATTCGTGCTTCGGCTGCTCGGGACCCCGGCGTTCCGCAGCCTCTCGGATTTGGTGCTGGCCGGCTTCACCGCGGCCGTGGTTCTCGACGCGGTCACTCTATTCATCCTCGGGAGCGTCGGGTTCTTCGGCTGGCCGGAGTTGCTGGCGCTGCACGTGGTAGCCGCGGCCGGGTACGTATCCGCTCGCCGACGCGTGGCGCTGATGGCCGCCCCACTGCGATTCCGTGTTTCGCGGCCGGCCGCCTGGTGGCTGCTCGTCGCGGCGGTCTGGGCCGGGCCGATCCTAGTGGCGCTGGCCTCGCCCGCGGTGCCGTTCATGGACGTGCTGCCAAACCACGTCGCGCCCGTGGAGCATATCCACGTATTCGGCAGCTTCGCCACGCTGACGACTTCGCCGTCCCCGATCTACGGGGCTTCGCGGTTGATGCTGGGCTACGTGGCCATGCTCGGTCAACTGTCTACGATCACGAACCTCCATGCCATCCTGGCCGACGCCGCATTCGCCACCCCGCTCACTGTGCTCGTCGCCGTGGCCGCGCGCCGGCTGGCTGGGGCGCTCTTCGGTGGCAGTGCGAGCTTCTGGGTTCTGCTCACATTCCCACTCACATTCACCTTCATGCGCCTGCCGGACGCGCGCGGCACGGTCGTCGTCTTCCCGATTGCCGCCTGGGCGTTGGTCACCGTCGCCACCGAGCTGCGGGCCAGACAGGCCGAGCGACGCGCCACGGAACGACGAAGCGGCCGCTCCCCGGGCGCTCCGGTGCAGCCCGGCACGCAAGGGTCGCTGGGCCCCAACGTGGGTCTGGTCTTCGCGATCGGCGCCGCGTTCCTCGTTCATCCGCTGGTCGGTCTGGTCGCGATCACGGCTGTCGTCGGCGCCCTCGTTCTCTACCCCCGCGAACTGGCCCGGCCGGTCATTCCGGCCCTCTTCGGCGGCGGCCTGATCGCACTGCCGCAGGCCCTGACCATGGGCGCGATCGACGTCCCGTCATGGGTCGGCGCAATCCTGATCGTCGCCGGCATTGGCGTGGCTTACGCCGCGGCTGCAGGCATGGACCTACTGGACGGCCGATGGGCGCCCGATCGACCTCCGGCGCCCGCAGGTCCCGGATCCGCACATTCCACGAGCGACTGGACGCGAGCCGCGCTCGTTGCGGCGGCAATCCTTTTCCTGCTGGTCGTGGCTCGGCGGATCATCACGCCGTCGAGCGACCCGGCCAACCCGGCCGATCCCGCCGGCGAGCTGATGGTCGACTTCCCGCACCTGGTCTGGCTGACTCTCGCCGGCGCCCTGCTGGCGCTCCTGCGGCTCGGTCGCGGCTGGATCCTGCTCGGTTGCGGGATCGGCGCCGGGCTCCTCGCATGGGCGGCCACGGGCGAAGTCGGGTATGCCAACCTGACCCAGCAGGCGGTCCACTACGAAGTCCCCAAGTCGGTCGAATACTGGTTGCCTGTGATGCTTGCGATTGGGGGCGCGGGTTGTCTCGCCGCGATCCTGCGTGAACGGCGCCTGGGCCTGCTTCGGCCTGTCGCCGTCGGCGTCTTCCTCGTTATCTCGATCTACCCGGTCACGATGCCGCTCGTCACGGACGTCCGCATCGCCGAACACCGTGGCGCCGAGTCCGTTGGACTGGCGCTGCGCGAGGCCGAGCGCGGCTACTGGGCCACCTACCCGGACCCGCGACTCATCATCGATGCGCCGAGGCAGGCCGTCGTCGACGAGATTCGCGCGGAAGAACAGGCCGGACGACTCGGCCCGACGACTCGCGTGCTGCACATCGCCGCCAGCTTCCAGCAGTGGTCGTCAGTGCCGATCGGCGTCTTCACCGGGGCTATCGAAACGTCGATCTCGCTCCAGCCGGAGTTGAGCATTCACACCGAAGGCGGCCGCCTGCTGGGTTTCGACCAGCTGCCGGCCGAGCTCTCGAGCCGTTACGGATACGTCGTCCTCGAGCCCGACGGGCTTCCCGGCGAGGTCCTCGACCAGTCGAAGACGCTAATCACCCAGGCTGGCTACATCCAGATCTGGTCGAATTCGCAGGCGACTATCTACGCCCGTTCGGGCCCTTCGTTGGTCCTGGTTCGGTAGACGATTGCCCGGCACCGCCGGCTACCACATGATCCCGTCGTTGTCGGACTCGGCCTGGATCAGCGAGAAGAGACCGGCCTGGCTCATCGTCCGGACGCCCGAGCGCATGTTTCGGTCGTTGCAGGTCGTGCCGCACGTGTCCATGACCGTGTACGTCTTCGCTGCGTCGTCGTAGCCAACGACCGTGACAAAGTGGTTGACCGCCGACTTCGTCGGCTTGACGCTCCAGAACGGCAGCGAGTTCTTGCCGTCCGAGGTTCGGGCCGCGATGACGACAGGGACGCCCATGGCGATGTCGGCGTGGACGTGATCCAGCAGAGCCCTGGCCGTCAGGTCGGACGCGAAGACGATCACATAGAAGTAGTTGAGCCGAGTCCCGCCGGAGGCCTCCCAGTTGATGCCGTCGACGAGGTTCTGGACGTTGGTGCTGGGCGGGTGAGCGGCCCACATCATCAGCCCGGCCTGCGGCCACCAGTACTGGGTCCGATCCGGGGCCGGCCAGAGCGATTCGGCGAGGTACAGGATCATGCCGCGGCCGTAGCCGCCCGCGTCAGTGGCCTTCCAGTAGGTCTTCGCGAAGCGGTTCGTGCCGAGATTGACGGGCTCCTGGAACGAGCCTGCCTTCGTCGTGACGGCGGTCTTTGTTGCGGGCCAGTAATAGAGGACGACGGCCGCAGTGCCGGCGCCGCAGAAGAGCGAGTAGTTGTAGTCCGTGTAGGNNCCGAGTCCCGGACGACGCGGCCGTCGTTCTTGGCCTGGACCAGGATGTCGTCCGGCTGCCACGAGGCGCCGGCTACGGGGATGGCCGGCGGGTTGGTAGGCGGCACGGTCGGGCGCGGCGTCGTGGTAGGGGTGGGTGCGGCCGACTCGGTGGCCGTGGGCGCCGCCGCGGGGGTCGGCGTGGCGGGCGGTGTCGAGCCGATTGCGATCCCGGGCGAGGTCACATCGGGAGTGGCGGCAGGGCCACTCAGCGCCCCGGGCACCTGCCACACGAGGATGGCCGCGAGCGCGACGCCGAACACGGCGAGGGCCGCGCGCGGGCCGCTGCGGGACATGTTGGGGAGTCGCGATAGCCCGGGCATGCGGCGACTATACGTTCAGATGCCACCGGGCCGCCAACGAAGCAGGCTGGCGGCTGGAGTGCCAGAGGCGAGGCACAGCAGTGCGACAGCCGCAGCGCGACTCGTCGGCAGCCCCAGGCTGGCAGGCAGCTGGTTGGAAACCAGGATTCCGCGCCGCGACACTGCGTCCCGTACGCGTAGGACCGGACCGGTCGCGGCCAGGCTTCCGGGGGCCGGCGTCGTCCTCCGTCCGCGGCACATGAGGCGCCGCAAGACGGTCGCGGAAAACGGCCGGCCGGCACGACCTCACCGGCAGACCAGGTCGCGCAGATAAGCCGCGGATGATCGACGACTCCTAGTCTCACGGCCATGCTTCACTCATCGGTCACCGAACGACTCGACAGGCTCGCGCCGGACCAGCGCGAGGCGGCGACCGCGCCCCCGGGGCCAGTGTTGTGCGTCGCTCCCGCGGGGAGTGGCAAGACAACGACCCTCGTCGCGCGGATCGCGTGGCTGGTCGCTACCGGCGCGGACCCGGCCCGCATAACCGCGGTCACGTTCAACAAGCGCGCCGCGGATGAGATGGCAACGCGAGTGGACGCGGCGCTGGAGCCGCTCGGCCTGGCAGCCGGAAGCGTCCGTGTCAAGACGTTCCATGCCCTCGGCCGCGAGATCCTCGCCGACGGCGGCGAGCGCGTGGAGCCACTGCTGGACCGCGAGTCCGTGCTGCGCGACATGTGGCCGGACATAGACCGTGGCGCGATCCGTCGGCTCGACGACGCGTTCAGCCGGCTCAAGCTGGACCTTGGGGTGACGGCGGAAGAGGTCTGCGAGGATCCTGAGCCGGGGCCGATCGCCCGCGCCTTCCTCGGCTACGAGGGCGCAATCGCCGACATCGGTGGGCTCGATTTCGACGACCTGGTAGCTCGGGCGCTTCGACTGCTCGAGGCGAGGCCGCTGCTCCTGCGTCGCTGGCGCGCCCGATGCACACACCTGCTGGTCGACGAGACCCAGGACGTGGACCGGTCGCAGCTCCGGCTGGCACTCCTGCTCGCCGCGCCCGAGAACCGCATCTTCCTCGTCGGCGACGACGATCAGACCATATACGGCTGGCGCCTGGCCGATGTGCGGCGCGTCTTGAGCATGGCGGACTCCCTGCCCGGGCTGCGGCGGATCGATCTGACCGTCAACTACCGCTGCCCACGCCCCGTCGTCGAGCGGGCGGTCCGGCTCGTGGCTCACAACGGCGAGCGCTTCGTGAAGACGATCGAGCCGGGGCCGGCGGCGCACGGGAGGCTCGTCCTCGCACCGGACGGGTCTGACGAGACGATCCGAATGCGCCACGTATTCGAGAGCTGGCCGGACGACGGCGGAACCCGGGCGATCCTGGCCCGGACGAACGCCGAACTCCTGCCCGCGGCAGTAACCGCGCTCGAGATGGGTCTCCCTTTCCGGGCGCCGCGGTTGCGGTTCCTCTCGGAGGATCGGCGCGTGGACGCGATCCTGGCGGCGGCGGCGAGAGTGCCCGCTCGCGGCGACTCGCCCCTGCCACGATTGGTTGAGGTGGCACGGTCCGGGCTGGAGAGCATCGACGCAACGGCTTCGGCCGAGCCAGCGGGCGTCGCCCCGCAGGCCGGGGCAGACGTCGAGGCCCGCGACGCCGAGGAGCCGCTGCCCATCGAGACGGCCGATCTCGTTGCGGCGCTCGTCGGATGGGCGGCGCCGTACCGGACGCTCGACGAGGTTGCTGCCGCATTGGCTCGCCATCGAGCGCTCGTCGCTGAGCTGCGCCGCGATGACGCGCCGCTCACGCTCGCGACCGCACACTCAACCAAGGGCCTGGAATTCGACCACGTCGCAGTAGTGGGACTCGATGCCGGCCGCTTCCCGTCGGCAAGGTCGCTGCGCGATGCACCTGAACCGGCGCGCGCGCTGGAGGAGGAACGCCGCCTCGCATACGTTGCCTGGACGCGAGCCCGCCGATCGCTGACACTGGTCTACGACCCGGCCTCGCCCTCGCAGTTCCTGCTCGAGGCATTCAGCGACGTCGAGTTGAACCTGGACGCCGCCCCTTGCTGAGCCGGCGGACCGGCCCCGAGCCGGCGGACCGGCCCCGAGCCGGCGGCCGCTCCACGCTCGCGGCCGGCGCTAGACCTCCTGGGTCACCTTGCTGTTGAGAAACTTGTCGTGGAGGCCGCGTTGGTCCGGATCGACGATCGTGGTGTAGAAGAGGTAGAGCATCCAACCCGACGCCACCAGGATCACGACGTCGCGCATGGCGCCCGGCACGATGGTCGTGAGAGCGAACGGTCCCTGGAGGACCGCCCATCGAACGAGGGCGTCGATCCAGCCCAGACGCTTGCCGGTCGTGGCGTCGGCAACCTCAAGGTGGAAGAGACGCTGGCCGATCGACCCGCGACGGAAAACCCAGCCCGTGGCGAAGTAGATTAACTGCTCGGCCCCGCCGGCGAGGCCTGCGAGGATGAACGTCCGGTCGTCCAAGGTCGTGGCCGTGGACGGCATGAAGGTCGCGACCACGAACGAAGCCGTCAGCACGTAGGCGACGTATACGAAGACGCAGTCGAAGGCGTACGCCGAGATTCGGCGGTTGATCGTCGCAACGTGAAGCCGGTCGCGGGCCTCCGGTCTGGCGCCGGGGCCGGTCCAGGCCGAGTTCGGATCGGGCGACGGCGGCAGCGCAGTCGGAAAGCCGCCCGGGGGCGACGACGCGTCCGGACCCGCGGCGCCCGGCCACCCGTCCGGCGACACGGCGTCCGGCGGGAGGGCTCCCGGCAATCCGTATACGGGCCCGTAGCCGGGGAAGTAGCCGTACTGGACCGGCACCTTGCTCTTCCCGACGACCATCGAGGCGGCCAGGCGGTCGTGCAGGCCTCGCCGTTGCGGGTTCATACCCGTCCAGAGCAGGAGCATCGCCGGCCAGAAGATGGCGCCGAGGATCGCGAGGTCGAGTGGTGCCGAGTATTGCGACAGCCACCTCTCCGCCGACCCGCCCGGCTGCGGATTCATCATGTCCGACCACGCCACGGAGGTTTCGAGAGCGAAGACTGCAAACAGCAGACCGCCGACTGCGCCGATCGGAATCCCGAGAGCCACGACGGCTCTGGCAAACGCCTGCCTGACCGACAGGTTTCGACCGGTCGAGGCCGAGCCGACCTGCAGGGAGAGCAATCTCTGTCCTGGCAATCCCCTGAGGCGGGCCCAGAAGAAGGTCGCGTAGGCGACGTTCAGGGCGATGAAGACGACCATCATGACAGCCAGCTCACCGAGGTTCACGCGGTACGGCGCTACCGTAGGCAGGGTCAGCGGTGCCGCTTCGAGCTGGCGCTGGGCTTCCGGATCGATCGCGACCACGCCCGCGACGACCACCACGACCCAAAAGCAGGCATGCAGGATCCCGAGGATGAAGCCGTCGATGAGGAACGCGGCGATTCGAATCCTCAGACTGGCAACCATCAGGCCAGGCGGCAATAGAACCGCGGCCGGACCTTGAGGTGGCGTGGGACCCGTCACGCGGTCGCTCCGTCCTGGGGCGGAGTCTCCGGACCCTCGGCTCCGCTCGGCGCCTCAGGCGACTGGGTCTCCCAAGGCCGGCCCTGGGGTTGGGTGCCACGTGGATAGAAAGTCGGCGCGTACCCGGTCGGCGGTACACCGTACGCAGGGGCGACCTCCGTATGGCCCCACCGCTCGTACTTCTGCCAGCCCCCACGCGGCGGCCTGGCCAGAACGACCGAACCGGACAACCTGTCGTGGATGCCGAGCATTCGAGCGTTGCGCGCAACCGAGGCAAGCAGCACGACGGACCAGATCGCCGAGCCCCAGCTGGCCAAAGTCGATGCTGAACTGGCCGTTCGGCCGGAAGAGTCGACAGCGGTCCGGGTGAGCGAAATGGCCGTCCCGTAGCTCGTCTGCGAGAACGGCACGCTGGCGAGGACCTGAATCACAAGCGCAAGTGCGACTGCGGTCGCGATCTGACCAACACCCTCCATGGCCACCCAGCGGACCAGCGCGCGCCCGACGGATAGCCTCTCGGAGTCCTCGATGGCCACGACCTCGACCGCAAGAAGGCGCTGACCGAGAGTGCCGCCGAACAGGTTCCAGCAACCGGCGAAATAGGCGGCCCGCAGGACGATCCAGCCGGCGACGGCGAGCCACATCAGCGGCGCGTTGATGGCGAGTAGCTTCTCGTTGATGACGGCCGTGTGGTTGTTGGCGAGCTTGTCTATGACGTCGGAGTTGACGGTCAGCACCCGGCAGGCCAGAGCGAAGCTGAACGGGATCATCACCAGGAAGGTCGCGAGGATGGCGTCGATGATCCAGGCCATGGTTCGGCGGCCCATGCCTGCCACGACAGCGCCTGCGGTCTCCTCGACCTGGTGCCGTTGCGGCTCGTCGACCCAACCACTCACGCGCTGACCTCCAGGGAAAAGGACCGGCACGGGAACCGTGCTGGACCGAGGATAGCCGACGTGGCCTTCCGCGCGCGGCCGACGGTTTGGCAAGCGGGCGGCGCGCGCCCGCCGCCCGAACTGGCAGCGAGCCTAGCGCTCGGCCAGTTCGCGGTTGACGGCCTTGCGCAGCCGATCTAGTTCGTCCAGGAATGGGCCCGTCAACTCGCCGGGGAGCGCGTCCCGAATCGAGTCGCGCGGCCCGTAGGCGGCCCGGGCCCGCATCGCCACGGAGCGCAACTCCAACACGTTGGCGTCGCGGAGCAATTCCGGCAGCGGGGCCAGGAAGTCCGACCAGCGCTTTGACCCACGCTCGCGAGCACACTCCAGCAGCTTGTCGGCGGTCCGGGCGGCGGCGAGCGCGGCTTCATCTACTGCCGGGACCTCGTGCCTGGCCGGCTCTCGGTGTGGCGGCACTTCAGGCGAGGTAGCGCGACGGTTCGGTGCCGCCGCTTTCGCGCGTGGCATTGACGACGAGTGGCAGGCGCTTGCGCTCGTTGCCGTCGATCGTGATCCGGACCGAATACTCGCCTGCGATCCGCATGGTCATGTTCCACAGGTCTATGGCGATGGCCACAACAATGTCGCCCACGTCATTGGGCCCGCGCGAGATGACGCGACCCGTAGCGTTGGTCACCTGGGCTCCGTCCGGCGCCGTCACCACGAAACCCAGGTCGTGCTCGCGCGCCCGCTCCGCCGCCGTGAGGCGAAGACCCACGAGCAGCGCGAGGTGCGGATGAGTGAAAGGGAATGCCGGGCCGCTAAGCCGAGTGACCCCGCCGCCGAGCACATGGAACTTCGAGCCGGGCTGAACCTCGGCGGCATCCGCGAGGAACGCGTACTCGATCTCGGGCATGCGCGCATGCTAGCCCACGCGTAGAGGCGCGTGACAAAGGAATCGCAGCCGCGGACGGAGGTCACTGACCCTCCTCGGAGCGCTGAGCCCCAACGGCCGCGGCCCGCTTCTCCGGCAGGCGCATGATCTCCACGACTGCCGGCTCGTCCGCTACGCGTGCGTGGCCGACCGCCTCCGCGAACGTCACCGCGGAGAGCGGCACGAGTGGCTCACCGCGCAGCACCCTGGCCAGGTACTCACCGGTGGCCGAGCCCGGCGTGGCGGCCACTTCCTCCGGCGTTCCCTCGGCGATCACGTATCCTCCCTTGTCGCCGCCCTCCGGGCCCAGGTCCACGATCCAGTCCGCAGTCTTGACCACGTCCAGGTTGTGCTCGAT
>PMJT01000056.1:0-7982 GCA_003158495.1 Chloroflexota bacterium
GAAGACGCCGGTCGTCTCGCCCGATGCCAGCAGTTCGAACGTCTTTGCGTCGTCGAGCGGGATCTTCTCGAGGTCGATCTCCTCGCCCCGGTGGTCCTTGATCAGGTCAACCGCCACGCGCAGGATCGTAAGGTTGGAGAGGCCCAGGAAGTCGAACTTGAGCAGTCCGAGCGCATCGACCGCGTGCATCTCGAACTGGGTCATGACGGCGTCGGAGTTCGTGGCCCGCTGCAGCGGCATNNAGCGGCTCGCGGCTGATGACGACACCGGCCGCGTGCGTGGAGGCATTTCGGGCGACGCCCTCGAGATGCCTGGCAAACTCGATCACGCGTTTGACCGGCGGCTCGTTGGCGTACATCTCCTTGAGTGCGGGGCTGATCTCGATCGCCTCTTCCAGCTTTATGCCGAGCTGGTTCGGAACGGCCTTGGCGATGCGGTCGCCCTCGCCGTAGGTCATGCCGACGACACGGGCGACGTCTCTGATCGCCGCTTTTGCCAGCATGGTGCCGAAGGTGATGATCTGGGCCACGTGGTCCGCGCCGTACTTGCGGCTCACATAGTTGATGACTTCTTCACGCCGCCCGTCCTCGAAGTCCACATCGATATCGGGCATCGTCACGCGGTCCGGGTTGAGGAAGCGCTCGAACGGCAGCTGGTAGTGGATCGGGTCCACGGGAGTGATGCCGAGCGTGTACGTGACGATTGAGCCCGGCGCCGAGCCGCGGACGGTGATGGCGATCCGCTGATCGCGGGCGAACCTGGTGAAGTCCGCCACGATCAGGAAGTAGCCGGCGTAGCCCATCTTGCAGATGACGTCGAGTTCGTAGTCGAGGCGGGTCTGAAGCTCCGGCGTCACTGTGCCGTAGCGGCGCGCCAGCCCGGCGTTGCATTCCTTGCGCAGCCACGTCTCGATGGTCTCGCCCTCGGGCACGGGGAAGCTCGGGATGCGCAGCTGGCCGAACGGCAGCTTCAGGTCGATCATCTCCGCGATCGAGCGCGTCCGGCGGATGGCCTCCAGGTTGTCCGGGAAGAGCGCGGCCATTTCGGCGGCGGACTTCAGGTAGAACTCGCTCGACTCGAACCGCATCCGGCCGGGAGTGTCCAGGTTGGAGCCGGTGCCCACGCACAGCAGGACGTCATGGGCTTCGTGCTGGTCGCGCCGGACGTAGTGCAGGTCGTTGGTGACAACGTGCTTGAGGCCCACTTCGGGGCCGAGCCGGAGCAGCTGCTCGTTGAGTCGGTGCTGCTCCTTGAGTCCGTGGTCCTGTAACTCAAGGAAGAAGTGATCCGGGGCGAAGATGTCGCGGTATTCGCCGGCGAGCTTTCGGGCCAGTTCCCAGTCGTCGACTTCGAGCGCCTTGGGGATCTCGCCGCCAAGGCAGGCGGACAGCCCGATCAAACCCTTCGAATGCTTGGCCAGGTGCTCGCGGTCTATTCGAGGCTTGTAGTAGTAGCCATCGAGGTGGGCGTCAGTGACGAGGCGGCAGAGATTCTGGTAGCCCTCCCAATTCTCCGCCAGCAGGACGAGGTGGAATGGCTGGCTGTCGGCCTTGCCTTCCTTGTCACGCATGCTCCGCCGGGCCACGTAGGTCTCGACGCCGACGATCGGCTTGATGCCCTTCGCGGAGACGGCCTGGACGAAAGCCACGGCCCCATACAGCGCCCCATGGTCCGTGATCGCCATGGCATCGAAGCCGNNGAGGTGCAGGTGGACGAAGTCATTGGGGGCGACGGTCACGGGGGGTAGTCTAGTCGCGGTCGCGTCCTTGGGTCAGGCAAGCCCAAGCCGCGAGGTGGCCCACGCGCAATTCGGCGGCGCGGCCGAGCGCGGTACCTCGGCCGGCCGGCCGGCCGCGTCAGGCGACCGGGGTCTCGGCGCTGAGTTCCCAGGTTGTCCCCTCGGGCGAGTCGTGAAGTTCGATTCCGGCGTCCAGGAGGCGGGCTCGGATGGCGTCGGCGGCGGACCAGTCGCGGGCGTTTCGGGCACGAACACGCTCGACCAGCAATGCATCCACGAAGGGCCGCACTGTGTCGGCTGGATCCGCGATGCCCTTCACTGCCATCTCGCCCAGGCAGACGATCGCCGAGCGGAGCGCGGAGCGGGCCTGGGCCAGGGCATCCGACTGATCCGTGTCGTGCGACCAGGCCTGGATCGTTTCCTCGAGGGCGAGCGTGGCTCGGACCGCAGCGGGCGCATCGCAATCTTCGAGCGAGGCGCTGAAGACCGCCTCCAGGCGAGCCACTTCCTCGCGCAACGGGGCCGACGACGGGGCCCCCTCGGCCGCCGGCTTTATCCGTTCGGTTGCCACCGCCACACCCGCGGTCCTTTCTCCGTGCGCCGCCGCGACCAGGTCGCCGATCGCCAGCTCGGCGCCGGCCGAAAACACCGTGCTGCGCCCGTCCTTGCGGACCGTCACGTTGCCCAGCCCGAGGACCGAGCCGGAACCGGCGTCGAGGTCCATTACGAGCGCCGTGTGACCGTCGACGCCGAGGATGAAGACCTCAGGCGGCAACTCGTCCTCGAGCATCCGCAGCCGATGCTCGCCGAGATAGCAAAAGCGCGTGTCGTGGTTGCCGCCTTCGGCGTTGTCGTAGTGAGGCACGACGGCCACGGGCAGCCCGATCGGCGTCAGCAGGTCCAGGCCCTCTAGCCAGCGCGGTGCCTCGCCGACCTTGTAGATCTCGTACACCGGGATCGTGTAGCGGCCGAGCGTCAGAGCGGCGGCGCTGGCCATCGTCACAGCGCCACCGCGCTCCAGCTTCTCAGCGAGAAGCCGCGGTATCTCCGTGCCAGACCACTGGCGCAGCGCGTAGGACGGACTTCCTGGCCCCGTGAAGACGAGCCGCGCGTCGCGAATCCGGACGTAGGCGGTCTGGCGGGCCAGTGCGTCGGCGTCCGCGGAGCGGAACGAAGCGATCCCGAACGGCGCTCCGACGGTGGATCGGAAGTAGTCGACCGCCCGATCGGTGATCTCGTCGGCGTTCTCCTGGAACCCGTACGGCGTGTCCAGCACGACAGCGGCGACCGGCCGCTCCCCCAGCCTGTCGAGTACCAGGCGATGGACGCGTGCCATGGTGGGCGTGGTCTCGCCCGAGCCCATGATCGTCAGTATCCGAGGTAGAGCCGTCACGCCGGGAGCGCCCCCGAGAAGAGTCCGTCGCGATCTGCGGACAGTATGGCCCGCGTCAATTCGGCCGGGTGCTGGGCGTGGATGTCGTGGTCGCCCTTGAACCAGCGCACCCGGACCGGAACCCCGGCTGGACCCGTGGCCGCGAGTGCCGCGTCGGCGCCGGAACGCTTGGACTTCGTCCAGTCGCTCTCGCCGCCGTCGACCGGAACGATGAGCGCGGGTACGCGCAAGAGGCGCCACAGGTCGGCGATACGCTGGCCGTACATCGACTCGAGGATCGCCCGATGATGGTCTCTCGACAGCCACGGGGCAATGGTCTGATCAGGCCGGATCTCGAAGTTGCCGAGCGATCCCTCGACACCTTCCTCGGGCCAATCGGCGTGAGACGAGCGGAAGTAGCCCTGGACCGACGACAGCGGCATACCGACAAGCTGCGGCGGGGCCAGGCGATCCCAGCAGATCTCCCACGTCGGGAAGGCATCGCGCAGATCGGTCAACCCGCCGTCGACCAGGACTATGCCGCGCGTCTGATCCGGGAAACGAACCGCGAAGTCCAGCACGACGCCGGCGCCCCAGGATTGGCCGACCAGGATGGGCCGCTCGAAGCCGGGCCCAAGCCTCTCGATCAGGCGCCTGAGATCCTCGGAGATCGACGCGAAGTCGTAGCCCGCGTCCGGCTTGTCCGAGTGGCCATGGCCACGGAGATCGACCGACGCGGACAGCCGTCCTGCGTCGACGAGCCGACGGGCTACGCCATCCCAGAGCCGCGCATTCGAGGCCAGGCCGTGAACCAGCAGGTAGGCCGAGGCTGTGCCGCTCCCGACTTGGGCAGTCCCTTCCCCGGCGGCCGCCTCGCCGACAGGCTCCCAGCGCAGAACTCGCAACTCCACGCCGTTGCCGAGGGCAATCCGTTCATCCACGGGTATCGCCAGCTGTTGCATCTGCCTCACCTGTCGCAATCCTAGTGCTCAGAGGCAAGGATGGCCCCGCTCCCGGTCTCCAGGAACATGTCCGGCTCACGGTCCCGCCGAGTGGGCCGCGACGACCCGGCCAACGGGGCCTGATTGCGCCGCCGCCCGCCATGGAATCGGCCGCGGAGTGGCGCCCGGCCCCAGCCGCAGCCACCTTGCAGCGGACTCGCGAGACGTCCCTACAATCTCCCAACAGGCGAAAAGCCGCAAGGAGACCATCTGGACCGCACGTCCACGCCCCGACACCCCGAGATCAACCCGGTAGCGGCCGCGTCCGTACGGCTGGGCGGCAGTCATGCCATCGTCCGGATCGCCGGCACGGCGGCCCTCGCTGCTCTGGTTGCCGGATGCGGCTTCCTGAACGGCCCGGCGCCGACGCCGGTCCCCTCAGGCTCGCCGGGCCCGAGCCTATCCCAGGTGACGGCGTCGCCCGTCGCAACGCCGCCACCCACCTCGACGCCGACGCCGCACCTCGTGACGTCGATTGCCCTCATCGCACCCATCGGCGAGCCGACGGACTGGACGCCGGCCGGCCTGACGTGGCTGGGCATCGGCACGGTCGCCACTCGCATAGGCGCCACCACTTCTCTCGTCGAACCGGCGTCGAACGCCGACCTCAAGACGGCCGTGGAGACCGCGGCGTCGGCCGACGAGGCGGTGGTAGTCACAGTCGGGCCCGACGCGGCGCAGGTCGTGCAGGTCGCGGCCGGGGCGCACCCGGGCACGCAATTCATCGAGGTCGGAGTTGCCGTACCGGACGGCTCGCCGACAAACGTGCACGGGCTCGCTATCGACCAGGCCGAGGCCGGCTACCTTGCCGGCTTCGTGGCCGCGGCCTTCACGACCTCGGGCAAGATCGGCATGGTCGGCGACACTCGGACCGATGCCCGTTCGCTCAACTACGCGGCCGGTTTCCGCGGTGGTTCGGCGCAGGCGGCCCCGACGGTGGAGGTCGGCATCGCCTACGCAGGCACGGCCGACCTGCCGGACAAGGGCCGGACGGCATCCGCGTCTCTCGTCAAGGCGGGTGACGGCGTCATCCTGACGATGCCCAGCCTGGCCGGGATCGGGGCGGCGCGGGAAGCGTGTACCCGAAAGGCAATGCTCGTCGCCGTCGAGATGGACGCCTGGAACGTCGTGCCGGACCTGCAGCCCTGCCTGATCGCCAGCGTCGTGGCCCGCTACGACGTCGCGATCTCCGGGGCGATCCTGAGCCTCTCAATGGGCGCGGTGCTTGGCGGGGTGACGATCGAGGACGTTGCGAACGGTGGAATCGCCCTGAGCGATTTCCACGCGAACCTGCCGCCGGGCCTGCAGCCGAGACTCGCAACTGTGCTGGCTACCCTTGCAGGCGGACCACCCCGCGCCACTGCCGTGCCGCCCACTCCGGCTCCCTCGACGGCGCCGAGCGCATTGCCCAAGTCATAGCGAAAGTGAGGCGTGGAATGGACCGTTCCGAACCGGGCGGCGCCCCGGTGCGACTCCTCGACGACGCCGGCATCGCCCGACTGCTCCACGAAGCCCACACGATCGCGGTCGTCGGCGCCTCTTCGAACCCGGCTCGGCCATCGTACGGCGTCTTCCGGACCCTGCTCGATGCCGGCTACGAGTGCGTTCCGGTGAACCCGAACGAGACCGAGGTCCAGGGCGTGCCCGCCGTGGCCACCCTGGCCGAAGCCGCGGCGGCGCTGGGCGGCCGGATCGACATCGTCGACGTCTTCCGCCGGTCCGAGCTGACAGAAGAGGTGGCCCGCGAGGCGGTCGCAGTCGGCGCCGGTGCGCTCTGGCTCCAACTCGGCTTGGTGAACGAAGAGTCAGCCCGAATCGCGGCCGAGGCCGGGCTCGCAGTGGTCATGGACAGGTGCACCGCCATCGAGATCCGGCGCTTCCCGAGGTAGCGGTCAGGAGTGGGCGTTTGCGGGTTAACGCACGATGCCGCCCATGAGGACGGCGTCGTGCGTGCTGCCTGGGGTTGTTCAAACTCGGTGTGTCGCCCTGGTCGAGGCCAAGCGGGGCCAGTTCCGGACCTCGCATATTCGCCTCGATCCGAGCGAACGTCGGCATTGTGTCATCGCATTGCGGGTTCGCCGCTGACCCGACCGACCTATTCCGAGGGCTAACCTTAGGCCCCCCCACACCCGGTACTTAGGTCGTATGCCTGTGGCCCGGACAGCGGAACGGGCGCCGGTCACCGGGCGCAACTACCGGAGAGCGAAGCCCGCGAACACGAGCACGAAACCAACGATCAGGATCAGCCCGCCGATCTGGGCCCGCCGGCGCATCTCCCGGGCCATGATCGAGGCGGCGCTTGGGCCGTCGTCGCGGAGTCGAGTCCCGCGCCAGCCCTCGTAGCGGGCGATGTTCGCTTCCTGGGACTTCAGCTCCTGGTAACGACTCCATGGGCCCTTCGCCCGCAGGTAGCCGATCGCGATCAGGGCCACACCGAGCCCCCAAGAGACCAGGTTCACCAGGCCCATGCTCAATCCCTCCGGCGCAGCGTTACTCGGCCCTGTCCAATCGTTCCCGCAACGCCGCCTGGACCATGGCCGCGTTGGCCTGACCCCGTGTCGCCTTCATCACTTGGCCGACCAGGAAGCCGATCGCAGCCGTCGTGCCGGCTCGATAGTCGGCGACTGCGGCCGGATTGGCGGCGAGGACCTGTTCTACGGCCGTCCCGAGAACTCCCGCGTCCGAGATCTGCCAGAAGCCGTGCTCCTCGACGATCGCGAGGACTTCCCTCGCGGTAGCGTAATGCTCCCAGAGCACATCCTTTGCGTTCGTCCCGGAGATCTTGCCGTCTGCGACGAGCGTGACGAGAGCGGCGAGCTGGACCGGGTCGACGGCCCCGCTCAAGTCCGAGTTCGCCAGGCGCATGCACTCCCCGGTGACCCAGTTGGCAGCCATCTTCGGGGACAGGCGCCCACGACCGGCTACCAGCGCACCTTCGAAGAGCGCGTTGGCGGCAGCGTCGTTGACGAGAACGGCGGCATCGTACGCGGAGAGGCTGTATACCTCGTTGTAGCGCGTCCGGCGGGCGGCGGGCAGTTCCGGCAGCGCGCCCTTGATCGCGGCCAGCCATTCCGGGGTCGTGACGAGCGGCGGCAGATCCGGCTCCGGGAAGTAGCGGTAGTCGTTCTCCTCTTCCTTTGGCCGCATGTGGTACGTGGACTGGCTCGGTTCGTCCCAGCCGCGCGTCTCCATTCGGACCGCGCCGCCGCCGTCGATCAGCTCGGCCTGGCGCTCGATCTCGTACGCGATTGCCCGCTCGACGGCCTTCATCGAGTTCATGTTCTTGACTTCGACGCGCGTCCCGAATGCCTCTCGGCCGGGCGGTCGGATCGAGACGTTTGCCTCGACCCGCATCTGGCCGTTCTCCATCTCCGCGTCCGACGCGCCGATGGTCCGCATGAGCAGCCGCAGCTCCTCGGCATAGCGCCGGGCCTGTTCTCCGGTGCGAATATCCGGCTCGGTCACGATCTCCATGAGCGGCATGCCGGACCGGTTGTAGTCGATCAAGGAAACGCGACGGGTCCGGGCCGAGCTATGGCTCGGCACCTGGTCCTCGTGGATGAGCCGGCCGGTGTCCTCCTCGAGGTGGGCCCGCCGCACTCGAACGGTGAACGATCCGCCGCTCGTGTCGAACGTCAACTTGCCATTGGCCGCCAGCGGCAACTGGTACTGGCTGATCTGGTAGCCCTTCGGAATGTCGGGGTAGAAGTAGTTCTTGCGATCCCAGCGCGTCGTCGTGGCGATGTCGGCATCGATGGCGAAGCCGGTCGCGATCACCCATTCGACGGCTCGTTTGTTGATCGTCGGCAGGGTTCCGGGGAGCCCGAGGCAGACCGGGCACGTGACACTGTTCGGGGCTGCCCCATCGATG
>PMJT01000056.1:8006-9804 GCA_003158495.1 Chloroflexota bacterium
CAGCGGACGTGGCCCTCGCCGGCCTGGCCGAACGCGGAGCCCGGAACGACGGCCACGGATTCCTTGCGCAGCAGCTGCTCGGCAAACTGATCGCTTGTGAGGCCGGTCGACGAGATCTGCGGAAAGACGTAGAAGGCGCCCTTCGGCTCGAACGTCCGAAGGCCGATTCGGTTGAATCCTTCGACCAGCATCTGGCGGCGTCGGTCGTAGTGACTGAGCATCCAGCGGACATCCGACTCGCCCGACTTGAGAGCTTCGAGGGCGGCGTCCTGGGCCACGGTGGGCGCTGACATGATCACGTACTGGTGGACCTTGAGGATGCCCTCGAGAATCTCCGACGGCGCGCAGATGTAGCCGATCCGCCAGCCCGTCATGGCATAGGCCTTCGAGAAGCCGCCCATCAGGACCGTGCGGCGCCGCATGCCCGGCAGCGACGACATGGTCCGCATCTCGTATCCACCGTACACGAGCCTGTCGTAGATCTCGTCGGAGTAGACCAGGAGGTCGTGGCGGACGGCGATCCGGGCAATCTCGTCCTGGACGTCGTGCGGGAGAACGGCGCCCGTCGGGTTGCACGGGTAGTTGAGCAGCAGGGCCTTGGTCCGCGGCGTGATGGCAGCTTCGACCTTGGCCGGATCGAGCGCGAAGTCTTCGTCGATCGTCGTGTTGACGCCCACCGGCACGCCGCCGGCGAAGACGATGCACGGTCGGTAGGACACGTACGACGGCTCGTGGACGATGACCTCGTCGCCCGGGTCCAGTGTCGCGCGGCAGGTCACGTCCAGCGCCTCAGAGGCGCCGATGGTGATCAGGATCTCCTCGGAGGGGTCGTACCGGACGCCGTACAGCCGCTCCAGGTGATGGGCGAGGGCGCGACGCAGTTCGATCGTGCCGTAGTTGCTGGCGTAGTGCGTTCGTCGAGCGGCCAACGAATGGCGTCCCGCCTCGATGACCTGCTCCGGGGTGTCGAAGTCCGGCTCCCCCACCCCGAGGCTGATGACGTCGGTCATCGTGGCCATGATGTCGAAGAAGCGGCGGATGCCTGAGCGCGGCACCTCGTCGACGCGGCGGGCTAGAACGCGAGTTGAGAGCGGAGGCCGCTCCGGTTCCGCCTCGGAGTTGAGGATGGACGGGTCGGTCGTGAGTCGAGTGGAGTCGGTCGGCGTGGTCATGGGTTTGGTCCTCAGGGTTTGGCGCTCGAACCCGCGGCGTGGGCACCTGCGCTGAGGCGCTCGTTCCGTTCGATCGGGCTGGGCGTGGTGGGATCATCTGTCAGGCTGAGTTCGGCGGGATCGAGGTCCCGCCAGGGTGCTCTGGCAGTGATCCCTTCATACGCACGGGCAAGTCGGAGCATCGAGAGCTCGCTCCACGGGGAACCAATTATCTGGAGTCCGACCGGAAGGCCATCGGACAGCCCGGCCGGGACGGACATGCCGGGCAGACCAGCCATGTTGATCGGCAAAGTACAGACGTCCAGGAGGTACATCGCCACCGGATCGTCGGCCTTGGCACCGATCGGAAACGCGACCGTCGGACTGACCGGCGCGCAGATCGCGTCGAAGCCGGCCGCCCAGACCGCGTCGAAATCCGACTTGATGAGAGTCCGCACCTTCTGAGCCTTGAGGTAGTACGCGTCGTAGTAGCCGGCCGATAGCGCATACGTGCCGAGCATGATCCGGCGCTTGACCTCGGGACCGAAGCCGGCGCCTCTGGTACGAAGGTAGTCGGCGATGTACTCGCCGGAGCTTCGATCGTTGTAGCCGTACTTGACGCCGTCGTAGCGGGCCAGGTTGGACGA
>PMJT01000061.1 GCA_003158495.1 Chloroflexota bacterium
ACCACGGCGACCAGCGGCGCGTCCAGGCTGACCAAGACCCAACCGGTGATCGCCGCATGCCGCAACCGGGCACGCTGGACCATGGTGATCGGCCCCGATGGAGATTCGAGTACTCCATCGGTAACCGTCTCGGACAGGACAATCGAGTGACGCCACCCTCCAGACGACCCATGGAATCAACGGCACTCCTCGACTAGGTTTGGGCAGCAATAGGCAGCAATGGGCAATGGAAGGGTGGCGTGGGCGAACATCACGATGCCGCGGCACTTCCTGTCAAGGGGACCGCTCTAGAAGGCGAGCTTGATAACTGGATCGGGATCGAGGCAGCTGCTCGTCATCTAGACATCCCTACGCGGACCATGTACCGGCTCGCCCAGGGCCGCAAGGTTCCCGCCGTCAAGGTCGGCCGAACCTGGCGGTTCAGGAACTCCGCCCTCGACGCGCATCTCGAGCGAATGATGTTGAGTCAGGCTCCCGACGAACCGTCGTCGGCGCCGGCCACTCTGCCGATCACCGGTCCGACGCCCCTCGGATCGCTTGCCAACGAAGGCAGCGGCGAGATGTCGGGCGAACTCGCAACTCTGGCGGGGCCGGGCGAGATCGCCCGCTATCTTGAGGGCCACCTTCGCCAGATCTACCACGTCGATCTGGTCGGGCTGATGCGCCTCCAGGGCGACGAGCTGGTCACCCTCACCGACAACGACGATCTCGGCCTCCCGACGGGTACCCGGTTCGCGCTCGAGCCGACCGACCCGCTCCTCGTTGCCCTCCGGCGCGACGAGCCCTGCGTCATCGAGGATGTCGCTGCGGACCCTGCATATCTGAGCGAACCGATCCGCCGTTTCGGGCTCCGTTCTCTTGCCTGCGTCCCGATTCGGTTCGGCGACCAGACTTGGGGTGTCCTTGCTCTCGCAAGCTTCGCGGCCCGAGCAATCCCGGCCGGTGATGTGGATCGCCTGCTCGGGATCGCCAACCAGGCGGGCATCGCCCTTCACAACGGGCAGCTGCTGCGCGAGACGGTCCGCTGGAGCCGGCAGCTCGAGCGGATCGAGGCGCTCTCCCGCGAGTTGAATCGCTCCCGCGCCGTCTTGGCTGTGGCCGAGGCCGTCGCGAGCTATATCGAATCCGTCATCGACTGGCAGGGGCTGCGCTTCTACCTGTTGGCCGACGATGGGGTGACCCTCGAGCCGATCAAGCTTGCCTACAAGGTCGACCACTATGCTGGCCACACTCCCGACTTGGTCCGTCTGCGGCTCGGCGAGGGTCTCGGCGGCCACATCGCGGCCACGGGCGTGGCCGAGATCATCCACGACGCGGCCCATGATCCGAGAACGCGGCAGATCCCGGGGACCGACAACGTCGACGAATCGATGATCGTGGTTCCGCTGCGCTACGAAGATCGCCTGCTCGGAGTGATCGAGCTCTTTCGCCTGGGCCTCGAAGCGTTCGACTCCACTGACTTGAGGCTGGCCCAGATCGTCGGCGCTCAGGCGTCTGTGGCCATTGTCAACGCCCGCCAGGTCGAGGAGCTGGAGCGCCGGAGCAGCGCGCTCGAGCGGCGGCTGGCCAGCCAGCGGCAGCTGCTGGCGATCACCGAGCGGCTCCTGGTCCACCGCGAAGGCGGAGCCGTTTTCGAGGCGATCGCGGACACGCTCGCCGAGGTCGTCCCCCACGATACCCTGACCATTTACCTCGTCGACCGCGCTGCCGGCTGCCTCGTCCCGACCCTCGCCCGTGACGAGTACGCGGAACAGATCCTCGCGAGCCGGCCTGCCCTCACCGCCGGAATCACCGGCGACGTCATCGCCAAGGGAGAGGCCGAGATCATCAACAACGCAGTCAATGACCCGCGCGTCCTCCATGTCCCGGGGACCCCGGTCGACCAGGCCGAGGCGATGATCGTGGCGCCTATCCGAACGTCCGATGGCGTGATCGGCGCGATCAACCTGTACCGGGCGAACCGTGACTTTGACGCCGACGACCTCGAGCTGGTGCGCCTCTTTACCAACCACGTCGCGATCGCCCTCGAGAATGCCTCCATTCACGATCGGCTTATCGAGGCGGCCGTGACAGACCCGCTGACCGGGCTCCCGAACCGCCGCCTGTTCACTGATCGCGTCAACCATGCCCTGGCACGTCGAGGCCGGAGTCGGCTGGGAGTCGGCGTTCTGTTCCTTGATCTCGATGGCTTCAAGCTCGTCAACGACAGTCTCGGCCATGCGGCCGGGGATGAGGTCCTGGCCGCCGTCGGGACGCGCCTCCGAAGCTCCATGCGGACCACCGATACTGTTGCCCGCCTCGGCGGCGACGAGTTCGCCATCTTGATCGAGGACGTCGAGGAGGACGGAGAGGCAGTCGCCGCCGCCGAGCGTGTGATCGCGGCGCTGTCCCAACCGCTCGCGCTGCCGGGGCGGGAGGTTTCGGTCCGCGCGAGCGTCGGGGTCGCTGTGGACCGCGGCCTACCTGGAGTCAGCGCGGCCGAACTGCTCCGCAACGCCGATACGGCGATGTATCAAGCTAAAGCGACATCTCGCGGCCGCTTCGCGCTCTTCGAGCCGGCCATGCACGCTCGCCA
>PMJT01000083.1 GCA_003158495.1 Chloroflexota bacterium
TCGTCGGCAACGGCATGGGTCAGCTTTGTCACCGATGCCGGCTGGATCAGCCCCAGGAGACCCAGTATGCCCGGGCCGAGGTATCGGAAGGCAAAGACGTTCCGGCCCCCGGCAACCGGACCCGTGTCGCCTATGGGGCCGACGACGCAGATCTGCGGGTCGACGCCGTGGATGACGCCGTAGGTAGGGCGACTGTTCATCGGGCAGGCGTCCGGCTGAGGGTCGATCGTCACGGAGGCCACCAGTGCGGTGTTGATCGCCAGCTGGGGACCCGCGAGCAGGCGCGACAGCTCGTCTGTCGTGAGAGCGCGATCGGTCGGATACGTGCCGATCGGGGCGAGAGTAGATGTGGGTGTCAGGGTTGGCGCGTGGAGCGACGTGTCCGACACTCGGGCGAAAACGCGCCAGTAGCCACAGCCGCGGCTGTCGATCGGCGAAGCGTTCGGGCAACCCTCGGTCACCGACCGGACCACGTAGACACCGTACACGGGCGCGATGTGGTCGATTCCGTCAATGAGCCGCATGCCGCCGGCCTCGACGTGTCGGGCATTGCCGTCCACGGCGAGCGGGTCGTAACTTGGCATCGAACTGCCCGCCGGGATCCGGTGGTCGGCTGCGTTGCCTGGCGCGGTCGCCTCGGTGCCGAGCCAGTTGTCGTATGGGCAGTCCCCGCCGCTGGGGAGCAGCACGTCCCCGGTTGTGGGCGTCGTGACGCAGGACTCGAGCAGTTCATCTGCACCGAGCCAGCCCTCGGCCAGGAACGTGCGGCCCTGCAGAGGCCACTCGTCGGTCGCCCGGAACGTGACCCCGGTCGCCGGCAGCGTCAGCTGGCCGATCAACCCGAGATACCCGGGCGCCAGGTAACGGAACGCGAAGGCGCCCGCGACGGTGGGCGAATTGACGCGATCGGCGCTCAGATACGTGCTCAGGTCCGCGCCCATGACGCAAACCTGCGATCCCATGCCCTCGATCACACCGAGCGTCGGGTAACGGTTCATCGGGCAGACGTCGTTGCGAGAGTCGACGGTCACGGTCGCGACGAGAGTGGTGTTCACCGCCGGCAGGGGCGTAGCCGCGAGCAGGGACGCCAGCTCGGCCGTTGTCAGGGCCGTGTAGTTGGCGGTTCCTGCAGGCGACGTAGCCATGCGCGGAACGGCAAGCAGCGCGGCGCCGATGAGCAGGACCAGCGCCAATGACGCGGCGGCGGCGAGTCGCGGCGCTCTAGCCGCCGCCGGCCGCAGCGCAAACCGGCGCGGCCGCTCAACGTCCACAGCGTCGACCGCGGCCGAAACGTCGGCGATCAGGCCATCGGGCAGTCGTCCGGCCGAGCGTCGGGCCAGCTGTTCGCGAAGCTTGGGATCGATGGGTGGCAGTTCGCCGTTCATCGCGACTCCTTCGCCAGCGCCGACTCGAGCGCCGCGCGAGCGCGGTGGAGCCGGGACTTGATCGTTCCCGTGGGCGCCCCAAGTGCGGCCGCGATCTCGGCCACGGGGCGCTCCTGGAGGTGGTGCAGGACCAGGACGGCCCGGTCGTCGACCGACAGCCGGGCGAAGGCTCGATCGAATGAGTCGGTGTCGGCCGTTCGGTCGGCAAGCGGTCGATCCGTCGATGCAGGCTCGAACTCGGCGGTTGGGTCGAGCAGCTGGATTTCGTGGATTCGCTTTCGACCGCGCTTTCGGAGCTGGCCGCGGCAGGCGTTGAGGTTGATCCGGCCGAGCCAGGCATCGAACAGGTCGGGATCGCGCAGCTCGGCGCGGTGGCACCAGGCCGAGACGAAGGTTTCCTGGACCGCGTCGGCCGCGTCGGCGGTGTCTCCCAGGATCGCGAGCGAAGTCCGGTACACGGCATCGGCCCTGCTTCGAACGAGGTCATCGAAGGCGTGCCGGCTTCCGGACGTTGCCTGCTCTACGAGCGTCCGGTCCATTCGCCTCCCTCAGGACCGGCGACCCGTGCGCCGATCCCTGCCTCTACCCGTATCGATGCTCGCGGCCCGCCCCAGGTTGCCTCGAATATCGAGGTGCCGGCTCCCGACGCAGCATAATTCGTGGATGCCCGACCACATCGTCCCGCTGGAGCGATTCCACGATGCTCGCCGCGTCCTCGACGGACGCATCGATCGCACGCCCATTCTGTCGTCATCGACCGCGGCACGGGTGCTTGCGGCGCGTGGCATTCGCGTCGCCGACGGCACGGTCTACGCCAAGGCCGAGAACCTCCAGAAGACGGGCGCCTTCAAGATCCGCGGCGCGTTGAACAAGATGAGCTCGTTGAACGCCGCGGAGCGAGCCGGCGGGGTCATAACTCTCTCGGCCGGCAACCATGCCCAGGGAGTGGCCCTGGCCGCACATGAAGCCCGCGTGCACGCCGTGGTGCTCATGCCGGCCGGGGCTGTGCAATCCAAAGTTGAGGCGTGCCGCGGATACGGGGCCGAGGTGATCCAGTTCGGACGGGACCTCGGCGAGATGTGGGGACGCATGGAGGAGATACAGGCGGAGCGCGGGCTGACGTTCGTGCCGCCCTTCGACGATGAGTGGATCGTGGCCGGGCAGGGGACCGTGGGTCTAGAAATCCTGGACGACCTGCCGGACGTGGACGTCGTGGTAACCGGGATCGGCGGGGGTGCCCTGTGCTCCGGCAGCGCTGCCGCGATCAAGGAGACGCGGCCCGGCGTCCGGGTCTACGGCGTGGAGCCGGTCACATCCAACTCCATGTCGCTCGCGGTGGAGCAGGGCAAGCCCGTCCCGATCACGCCCGTCTCACTCGCCGACGGGCTCAACTCGCCGTTTGCCGGCGAGTGGACGCTGGCCATGACGCAGCGCTACGTGGACGGCATCGTGCTGCTGGACGATGCCACGATCCTGGCGGGCGTGCGTTTTGCGCTGGAACGGATGAAGCAACTCGTCGAGCCGGCAGGGGCGGCCGCTCTGGCGGCGGTTCTCTTCGGCCGCGTTCCGATCCGCGACGGCGAGCGCGTCTGCGTCGTGTTCAGCGGTGGAAACGTCGACCCGGCCCGGCTCGGCGAGCTGCTCGCCGCCGCGGCGCAACTCGAGATCCCGGCGGCCGCCGAGTAGTTCAGTCCACGCCCAAGTCGTGCAGACGATCCTCGTCGATGCCGAGGTGGTGCGCCAGTTCGTGGACGACCGTGACCCAGACCTCGTGTTCGAGTTCGACGGGGTCCGGGAAATCCTCGAGCAGCGTGGTCTGGAAGAGCGTGATCTTGTTTGGCAGGAACGACCAGTCGGCGGCGTACTCCGTCCGCGGCACGCCTTCGTAGAGCCCGTAGAGTCCCTCATCCGGGCGAAGCCCCGCCTCGCGACGCTGCTGGGGCGACGGTTCGTCGTCGATTACGATTGCCACTTCGTCGAGGGCGCGAGAGAAAGGCTCCGGGATCGTGTCCAGGGCACGTTGCACCAGCTCGTCGAACCCGGCCGCCGGGCGGTAGGTGCGGCGCCGAGAACTGCCGCGGGGTCGTTTGGCCATGCCCGTATGCTACGGCCCGGGCCGCGAAGACATCGCCCCGAACCCAGCGCCGGCAGGCGTCTGCGCCCACGGCGTAGGATTCGAGNNGCGCAAGTCAGCCGGATGGTCGAGTCGATCGAACGTGACGACGACTACGACGGCGATGAGGCCGCCAATGGGCTGGCGGCGGATGCGCCGGCAGGCGAGCAGCCCGTCGTGGAGCGGGCCGTCCGGGAAATCCTGGTCGAGATCGGCGAGGACCCGGATCGCGAGGGCCTCCTGCGCACGCCCGAACGCATGCACAAGATGTGGCTCGAACTCACCCGCGGCTATCGGGTGGACCCTGATCGGCTGATCAACGGCGCGGTCTTCGATGTCGGCTACAGCGAGATGGTGGTCATCAAGGGCATCCCGTTCTATTCGCTGTGCGAGCACCACATGCTGCCGTTCTTCGGCACGGCATCGGTCGGGTACCTGCCGCGTGGCCGGGTCATCGGACTCTCGAAGATCCCGCGCATCGTCGAGATGTACGCCCGGCGGCTCCAGGTCCAGGAGCGGATGACCCAGCAGATCGCCGACTATCTCCAGTCGCGACTGAACCCATACGGCTCGGGCGTGGTCATAGAAGCGGAGCACCTCTGCCTGGCCATGCGCGGCGTCCAGAAGGGCGGCGCGACTATGGTCACGAGCAGTGTTCTGGGAGCCTTCCGCAACTCGAAGGAAACTCGCGACGAGTTCATGTCGCACCTGGAGCGGGCGACGCCCAGGGCGTAACCGGCAATGGTCGCCTCGGAACGGACCCGCGTCGGGTAACGGGGCAAAGATGGGGAGCGCGAGATGATCATCGAACCTGACGGCGTCAATCCGCACGAGGAACCGTGCCTCTCCTGCGGCGAGGAAACCGCCGTGGGGAGCGTCTTCTATTCGGACCGCAACGAGGCCCAGCTTCCGGACGGCACCCGCGGCTTCCTGTGCTCCGCGTGCGTTCAGCGGATCCGGGCCAAGGGCCACGCGGTGGAGCAAACGGCCGGGCGCGGCGTGGAGCGGTCGGTCATCGTCCTGGCGCAGGGCTGGTTCTAGCGCGAGTCCGGCATCGGTCTTGGCGGCGTGCATGTCTCGGCCACCGGCCGGCCGGGCTTCAGGCGGGGCTCATCTCGGCGTCCTTCGGCGCAACCTCGGCGCGGCCGCCAGTTATCATCCGGGCATGACTGATCGACCCCTCAAGGTTCTCATCGCAAAGCCCGGGCTGGATGGGCACGATCGCGGGGCAAAGGTGCTCGCGCGCGGTCTGCGCGACGAAGGTTTCGAAGTCGTCTACACAGGCCTGCGCCAGACACCCGAGATGATCGTGACGGCCGCGCTCCAGGAAGACGTCGACGTCGTCGGAATCTCCATCCTGTCAGGCGCACACATGACGCTCGTGCCCAGGATCTGCGCCCTGCTGCGCGACCGCGGCATGACGGACGTGCTCGTCACGGCCGGCGGCATCATCCCGGACGACGACGTGCCCGCTCTCAAGGAGAGTGGCGTGGCCGCGGTCTTCGGCCCCGGCACGACGATAGCCCAGGTGGCCGATTTCCTGCGCGCCAACGCCAGGCCGCGGGACTAGCACACCGGCGTGGCCGACCAGCGCGCGCCTTCAACAGACGACGTCCCGGTAGCCGAGCGCGCCGATGCCCTGTGCGACGCCGCCCTCGCCGGCGACCGCAGGGCACTGGCTCGGTTGCTCACTGCAGTCGAGAATCGCACCCCCATTGCCGAGGCCGCTCTCCGGCGCCTCTACCCGCTGGCCGGCCGAGCCCAGCTGATCGGCATCACCGGCCCCCCCGGCGCAGGCAAGAGCACACTCGTCGCAGCCCTGATCGCGGAACTTCGTCGAGCCGGCCGGCCGGTCGCGGTCGTAGCCGTGGATCCGTCCAGCCCCATCACAGGCGGCGCCGTCCTGGGCGACCGGGTCCGGATGCAAGCCTACGCATCGGACGACGGCGTCTTCATCCGCTCGATGGCGTCGCGAGGCCATTCCGGCGGGCTTTCGTCGGCGACCACGGCAGCGGCCGCCGTCTTCGACGCCGTGGGCTTCGACACGGTCCTGATCGAGACAGTCGGCACCGGCCAGAGCGAGGTCGAGGTCGCGGCCACTGCCGACACGACCGTCGTTGTCGAAGCCCCGGAGATGGGCGACGAGATCCAGGCCATCAAGGCCGGCCTTCTCGAAGTAGCCGACCTGATCGTCGTAAACAAGGGCGACCGACCCGGCGCCCATCGAACCGCCGGCCAGCTCCAGGCCATGCTCGCAGATGCTCCCCGCGAGACCCGGCCGGGCCGGCCCGTCCCCAAGCACCCCGAAGTCCTCGTCACGACCGCGGCCACCGGAGACGGAGTCCCGGAACTGATGGCAGCGCTGGATCGCCACCGAGCCACGGCCCGTGGTTCCGACGGCGCATCGACCCGGGCCGCCCGGGCAGAGGCTCAGATCTGGGCGGTTCTCTCGGACAGGCTCCACGAGCGGGCGCGTTCCATCGAGGCGGCGCCGATCGCCGCGGAATTGCTGGGCGCGGTCGCTGCCCACGAACTGGACCCCTACGCAGCGGCGGACCGGCTCCTCGAAATCATGGCCGGAGCGGCGTCGCCGTCCGNNCCCTCAGGCGTCGCCCTTCTTGTTGGCCTCGAGAGCCTCGTTGACGATGCGGATGACCGCTTCGATGTCGAAGGGTTTGGCCAGCAGGCGGATGCCACGCTGGGTAGCAAAGCCGCGCAGATCCGGGTTCAGGACGTCGCCGCTCATGAAGATCNNAGCATCACGTCGAAGTTCGCCTCGCGGAGGCCCTCGAGGGCATGCGCGCCATCCGCGAAGGGCTGGCAGTCCATGCCGGCCCTCATCAGGGCAGTCCTCAGGAAGGCCCTGATGGACGGCTCGTCGTCGAGGGCGAGGATGCGCGGCTTTGGCCCGGCCGGCCCCCGCTCGGCGTGCACGGGTGCGACCTTCGGTGACGGGGCGGGTCCGGGTGCGGCGCGGCCGGGACCGGCCGCCGGTGCCGAAGCGGCGGCAGGCACCGTTGCGGGCTTCAAGTTGCTCTCGCCTTCGGCCGCGCCGACAGCGAGAGGCGGTATAGCCCGCCTAGGGGTGGGCGCGGGGTCCGATTCCCGGGGCGAAGGCCTTGCCGGCGCCGCCGCGGCGCCCCGGTCGCCGTAGGGCACGGGAATACTACCGCTGACGCCGTCGCCGCCCAGCGCGGAGACAGGGAGCTCGAGGATGAAGCTGCTGCCGAGGCCGCTTGGTCCGGGCTCGTACCAGAGCAGGCCCCGATGTGCGGCCACGATTCCGAACGAGACGGACAGGCCCAGGCCGGTGCCCTCGCCGGGTTGTTTGGTGGTGAAGAACGGGTCGAAGAGGCGCGGCCTGGCCGACTCTGGAACTCCGGGTCCATCGTCTCGGATCGTGATCCGGACGCGCCCTGCGTCGTCTGTCAGCTTCTCGACCTTGCTCGCGGCGGCGGAAGCACGGACCTTGACCATGGCAGCGGTCACCCACAGGTGGCCCGGTAACTTCCGATCGCGGCCGCGGAGCGCCTGGATTGCGTTGATGGTCAGGTTCAGCAACACCTGTTGAAGCTGGGCACGGTCGAGATCGACCAGCGGCAGCGAGGCCGGGATCTCGACCTTGACCTGGATCTTGTTGGTGTTGAGCGCATACGACTGGAGTTCCAGGACACTCTGGACGAGCACGGCGATGCTCGTCGGCTGCCGCTCGGGCGGCCTGGCTCGGGCGAAGTCGAGCAGGTTGGCGACGATGCGGCGAGTACGGTCGGCCTCCTGGACCAGGAGGCCGGCGTCATGCTTCATGTCATCGGGCAGGCGCTCGTCGCTTCGGAGCAGCTGGCTGAAGGCAATGATCGCGGCCAGCGGGTTGTTGAGTTCGTGGGCAACGCCGGAGACGAGGACGCCGATGGCCTCCATCTTCTGGGCCTGCAGCAGTTCCCGGCTGAGCCTCTCCTGGTCCGAAAGGTCGCGGACGAGGTGCAGGAAGCGCCGCTGGCCGCCGAGTTCCACGACCCGGACCTCGACTTCAATCGGGAACTCGGTCGCATCGGGTCGGCGGCCGCGATCCTTGAACGTGCCCCGGCCCTGGGCCCAGACGATCTGACGACGCCGGGCCATCTCTCGTTCGTCGGCCGTCACAAGCTGGCCGAAGTAGCGGCCGAGGACCTCGCCGCGGTTGACGCGGTAGAGCCGGACGGCGGCCTCGTTCACGTCGAGGACGGTGCCGTCGAGTGCGGTCACGAGCAGCGCGTCGGGCGATTCTTCGAACAGGGTCCGGTACCGCTCCTCCGATGAGACCAGCCGCTCGCGCAGGCGGTAGTTGGCCAGGGCGATGCCGGCGATCCTGGCCACCGAATCGAGTGCCGATTGGTCGAGCGGCAGCATCGCCGCGGGCGACTCGAAGAAGCAGAGCAGCGAGCCTGCCAGCTCTTCGCCGGTCCGGATCGGGATCGCCCCGAATGACCGGAAGCCGGTGGCGCGGGCGAGGGGCAGGACGCGCTCGTTGACCTGGCTGGCCACGAAGTCGCCCAGGACGCTGGTTCCGCCGGCCAGCAACAGGTTGCCGCCGGGAGCGTCTTTCGCAGGAACGCCCTTCAACCAGAGACGGAATGCACCGGTCTCACCAGCTACGGCGTGGGTTTCGAAATGGCGGCCGGGCTCGATCAGGAGGTAGCAAACGCCCGCAGCGCCGAGAGCCTCCCGGACCAGGCTCACGGTGCGGTGGGCCAACTCCTCGAACGAACTGGCCTCCTCGCCGATCCGGGTCAGCTCGNNGTTCGGACCGGAGCCGGAAGTTGGCCAGCGAGATGCTGCAGACCCGCCCGATCGGCTCGAGGAAATGGACGTCGTACTGCTCACTCCGCCGCGACCCGGACCACTCGAGGTAGATGACGCCGTCGAGGCGGCCGCCGACCCGGAGCGGCAGTAGAGCCCGGTCCAGCAGTGGCACCGGACCGTCCACTCCGCTGGTCGTGGCCGAGAGCCAGATGCCGTCGCCGGCCTCGAACGCTGTGAGCGACGGCCACTCGGCCGGCACCGGAGGCATCTCGGAGCCCCTGGCCCAGGTGCCGCTGATCAGGCCGACGGAGGCGATCGGGTCCACTGTGGCCCGATTTGGGTCAACCAGAACGTATCCGCCGCCCGAAGCCCCGGTGGCCAGCACCACCTCGTCGATGGTCTCCTGGGCCAGGCGCGTGAGGTCGTCGGTCGAAGCGCCGAGGAGGGTCAGTTCCTGGAGTGCCCGGAGTTCGGCCGTCAAACGGCGCTCGTGCTCGGCCGACTCGGCCAGCCCTTCGCTCATCCTGGCGTTGTCGTAGGCGATCGAAATGACCCGGCCCACTGCCTCGATGTTTCGGTCATCGGTCTGGATGGCGGGCGTTTCGGGCGAACTGGTGAAGTAGCAGAGGAAGGCTCCGGTCAGCCGGCCTCCCTCGCGGACCGGGAACACCGCGTGTCCCGTGACGTCCGAGCGGATCGTCTGGTCAACCCCGGGCACCGACCGGACCGTAGCGGCCAGGCGTTCCTGGAACGCCCCGCCGTCCTGGGTGTCTTTGAGGTGGCGCCAGAAGTCGAACGAGTCGGCCGGCCGGGTCTCGACCATCTCCCGCATCGGATCCGGAAGGTGCCGTTTGGCAACGACCTGGAAGCGGTTGTCGGTCTCGCGGACCACCAACCCGATGTTCGCATCGAGCGCGCTCATGATCCGTTCCAGCAGGGCGCCCGCGACGACTTCCTCGGAGACGTTCCCAGGCGGCAGGAGCGTCAGACTCATCAGCGTCTCAAGCTGGCTCGTGAGCCTTCGCTCCTGGGCGAGTCCTTCCTCGAGGCGCTCCAGCAATCGCGCGTTCTCAATGGCGTTGGCGATCTGGGCGGCGACCTGCAGGATTGTCTCGTCGGCCGGCCGGGCCCAGCCGGGACGGCTCGAGGCCAGCCCAAGGAAGCCTATCGAGTGGTCTCGTGCGCGCAGGTCGGCCAGGACGCCCGTCGCGACCCCGTCCTTCCGGAGCGTCTCCAACAGGCCGGACCCCTCCAGCAGGTGCCCGATCGTCTCGACCGCGACGATCGCGCCCGGCTGCTCGATGGCCTTTCCGAGCTCGGGTATTGCGGCAGACTCGATTACCTCCAGCGTGCCCGGACTGAAGCCGTGGCTCGCCTCGATGACCTGATGATTCTCGGCCCAGGTTCCGATAGCCCCGAAATCGGCCGATGTCAGGTCGCAGAGTTGTTCCAGCGCCGCGTCTGCGATCTCGCGGCGGGAACGGCTCCGCCCGATCGCCAGCGCCAGTGACGCGAGCGCTTCGACCTGGGATTCGAGCGAAGTGTCCGCGGGTGCCTGCTTGCTCATGCCCAGCAGCCCGACGACACGGCCGTCTCCGTCGCGGATCGCGGTGATCGAAGCGTCCACCACGAGGTTCCTGCCGGAGAACGACCCGACCAGCGCTTTGTGGATGACGCGACCGCGCCAGAAGCCGGTGGTCCGGGCTTCGGAGAGAGCCCGACGATCGAGCACGTCGCCATCGAGGTTCAGCTGGATGAGGAGTTCGTCGGCCCGGCGTCCGATCGCAACTGTGGCCGGAATTCCGTAGAGGCGCTCCGCTGCCGGGTTGAACGACGTGATGCGCGTATCCGGATCGGTCGTCACGATCGCTTCGGCCGTCTGGGCCAGGACCATTCCACCGGTTCGAGCCGTCTCTTCGAGGGCCGGATCACCTTCGGCTCGGCCGGGGGGGGCAGCATCGGGCCAGAACAGCGCGACCACGCCTTGTTGCCCGTCTGCCAGCCTGGCTCCCTGGACGTGGGCTCGCACCCACACGTCCCGGGAGGAATCGACCCGGAGCAGCGCGAGGCCGTGCCAGCCGGCGGGTTGCATCGCCGCCTGTCGGACTTCGCCGCCTTCGATGCCTGTACCGCTGACGACAAAGGCGATATCCGCCCACGGCCGGCCGATGGCCTGATCTTCGGGCACACCCAGGATGCGTTCGGCGTTGGCGTTCCAGCGCACGACGATGCCCGCCGAGTCCATCACGGCGATGCCCGCCTCCAGCTGATCGAGCAGCCGGAAATCGTCAATTGCTGAGTCTTGAGGCACGCGTCCCGCCGACGGCGCGATCGGGTCTCCGACCTCCTGTCGGGCCTCCCCGCTCGCAGGCGGCTATGGTAGCCCCTTGCGGGGTCCGTTCAGCAGACCTCGGCGGTCCTCCGCCGGCCTAATGCATTAGCATGAGAAGGCCGCCTGGGAACCGATTTGCGGCCGCCCTGGTCCGCCGGCTGCCTTTGGAGACGGGGTCGCGACCCTCCGTCCGGGCCAGTGTGCCGAGTTGGGGCGCGTTGCTGTATCCTTCGCGGCCGTGGGCCCGTAGCTCGACGGTTGAGCGGAGGGCTCTTGACACCCACATGGGTCTACTTAACATTCCCTGGCCCGATGGATTCGGGCCAAATCGTGGAGGGGATACGCGTCGGGTCCGCCTTCGCTACAATCCCTCCGCGCACGTGGGCCGGTAGATCAACGGTAGAGCAGGGGCCTCATAAGCCCAAGGTTGAGGGTTCGAGCCCCTCCCGGCTCACCAAATCACGTGCATAACGAAGCCCCTTCCGGGTTACCGGGAGGGGCTTTTGCGATGGTGCCGAACGGGTATGGGCCGAACCTTGACCGGACTTTGGGGTATCTCATATCCGTTCT
>PMJT01000135.1 GCA_003158495.1 Chloroflexota bacterium
CTGCGTCCTCGAGGGATTCCTCGGTGCGGTCCTCGGCCTCCCACGCTGGCTCTCGGACCTCTCTCCATTCGAGCACGTGCCCCAGCTGCCTGCTGCGAGCCTGACCCTCCTGCCACTGGCCGTGATGTCGGCCGTCGCGGCCGGNNATATCGGCCGGATCTGACCGCCTGTCGGTCGGCGTCCCGTGTGCGACCTCATGTCCGAGCCGGACCACCTGAGTCTTCTGCCGGAGGCCTGAGACCAGCGGCCTCCGCCGATGAGCTCACACTCGAGCGGTAGTGGGACATTCAGGTCGCTGCGGTCGGTGTAACTCCTCTCGCCCCGACCAATTCAGGTAGGTATGACCTACCGATGGCGAGACCACGCTCGTCCTCTCCCGCCTCACCAGTCGAGCATGATCCTGAGCCGCGCGACCTGGCCCATTCCGCGAAGGCAGCCAGATCAGGCTTTTCCACCTGATTCAAGCCAGACGAAACGCGCATCGATTGCTCGCTCGATCACGGCTGAGCCGCTGGTGCTCGTAACCTCGCGCAGGATCACCTCTGCCATGACCATCCCTGGATCGGGTTGATCGGGTCGGCTCCAGACGAGCCACATAAGGGTTTCGTCATTTGGGATCGCCAGTAACGCGATCTCGAGGCCCGCAGCGCGTAATGCGGAGGCGGCGCGAGCCTGCAGCTGTTCGTACCAATCGGTCGGTCGCTCAGTCAACCCCGGCACGTAGGCTTCGATGACGCGGACGGTCCGTTGCATGGCTCAAACCGTGCACCAGAACGGATGTGTCGGTATCCGGGAAACCACCTACCGCCGCCGGTATGCTTTGGATCGGATGACCACCTCGGCACGTCAGATGCCCGCCGAATCTGCCTCGTCCCTGGTCGGACGCGACGAGGCAGTTGCGCGCGTTCTGGCCGGCGTCCAACCACCATACGTTGATGCTCAGGCCGTCCTGATCGAGGGGCCGGCCGGAATCGGCAAGACGAGCCTGCTGCGTGCTGGCGTTGCAAAGGCGGAGGCCGCTGGCGCGGCCGTCCTATACGCACGGCCAGTCGAGACAGAGGCCAACTATGCGTATGCCACGCTTGGCGACCTGTTGGGACCCCGCCTTGCATCGATCGACGTTCGCGTGGCGGAGGTCCATCGCGCCGTGCTACGGCGGGCACTGGGAACCGACGACTTCCCCGAGTCGGCCGACGCATTGGTGGAGGAGGCGCCCGACGCGCAACGCGTCGCCATCGCCGTCCTGGCCGCGTTCCGTGCTCTCGCCGCTGGTGGAGCGTTGCTGATTGCCATCGACGACGCGCCATGGGCNNCTCGCTTTCACCATGCGACGGCTTGCCGGTCTACCGGTGCGACTCATGATCGCCCAACGTAGCGACATCCCGGAAGAGCCACCGCCATTCGGCCTGGCAGACGCGGCACGCCCGATCCCGATCGAGCGATTGTGGCTCGAACCCTTATCGATGGGGGCGCTACATCAACTGCTGCGCTCCGCCACCGGCTCCAGCTTCACGCGGCCAACGCTCCTGCGTATCCAGGAACTCTCGGGCGGCAATCCTTTCTACGCCCTCGAACTCGCGCGCGCTTTTGTGGCCTCGGGCACGGCCGTCCGCCCGGGGTTGGATCTGCCCTTGCCATCGTCGCTACGTGGACTGGTGGGGGCCCATCTGGACCGCGTCTCAGCACCGACGCGGCGAGTCCTGCTCACGGTGGCGTTGAGCACGAAGCCGACGATGGGCCTTCTGGAGGCGATGAGTGGACCTCGGACTCGGACTCTGCTCGAACCCGCGATAGATGCCGGTCTGATCTGTGTCGAGGGGCCGACAGTAACCTTCGACCATCCCCTGTATGCCTCCACCCTCGTTGCCCAGGCGTCCGCCGACGAGGTTCGGGCAGTGCACGCATCACTCGGGCATGCCGCCGCCGAGGACCCGGAAGCCCGCGCTCGTCATATGGCCCTGGCCTCGGAAGGCCCGGATGCGGGAGTCGCAAGGTCCCTCGCCCGTGCGTCCGCCCGTGCCAGGGGACGTGGCGCTCCGGCGATGGCCGGCGAGCTGGCCGACATGGCGGTGGAGCGCACGCCGCCGGCTAGTCGCGAGCTGCCCGAGCGGGCCCTCGCGGCTGCCGAAGCGTGGTTTGCGGCAGGAGATCTCCCAGCGACTCGCGACCGGGCTGGGGCACTTATCCCATCCGTGCGGGGGCGGCTAAGGGCCCGCACTCTCCTGCTGATGAGCCTCTGTTCGTGGTATACGCGCCCAGCGCAAGAGGCGGTCGCGGAGCTGTTGCCCGCCCTCTCCGCCGCCCGAGATGATCGTCAACTTCTGGGTTTGCTCCACTTCTACCTCGCGATCTTTCGCGACTTCGACATCGCGGAGGCACGGAAGCACTCGGCGCTTGCGGCGAGTTTGCTCGAAGGAACGGCGGACCGAGGTCACCTGGCGGCGGCGTTGCTCCAGACCTTCCACTGGACCGTCCTGCTTGGGCGTCGACCGCCCATGGCCCTCCTTGCCAAAGGGCTGGACGTTGAAGCTGAGGGTCCGTTAACCGATCGACTGACGAGCCCGGGGATCTGGTGGGCTGGGGTTGGCCGGCTGGACCTTGCTCGAGCACGGTTCCAACAGATGCTCGATTTCGACCTTGCCTACGGCCAGTACTCGAGCGTCGCGAATCTGCAGACGCGGCTAGCCGAAGTCGAACTGTGGTCGGACGACTGGCCGGCGGCGCGGCGTCAAGCCGTTTCCGCCGTGGAAGCAGGCTTGGAAACCGGCGCCGCCGCGGCCGAGATGGCGCTGCGGGCCGTGGCACTCGTCGACGCCCACGAGGGGGACCTCGAGCGTGCCCAGGCTGCGGCGACCGACGGCACCGAGCGGACGGAACGGGAAGGTAGCGGTGCGCTTACCGCGGCATGGCTCCTGGTGACGGCGCTCGTCGCGGCGAGCAGGGGCGATGCCGCCGCAGCGGAGGACGCGACCGGACGGGCGTGGCGCCACCTTCGCCAGGTCGGCTACGTGGAGCCGATGCGGCTCGATCCGTCCCCCGAACGCATCGAGGCTCTGGCGGTCCTCGGCCGACTCGACGAGGCGAGGGTAGAGCTTGCCGGGCTCGAAGCTCGCCACCGCCGAGTGGCCAAACCATGGGCCGCGGCTGCCATTGCGCGAGGTCGGGCCCGGGTTGCTCTTGCCGACGGCGACATTCCGGCGGCAATCGCAGCCACCTCCACGGTGGCCGCGGGCCCGCCGCCCGGATGGAGCCGATTCGATGCCGCCCGCGTGATGCTCGTGCGCGGCGAGGGGCTGCGCCATGCCCGAAGTCGGCGCGACGCAGACGAAGTACTGGGCCGGGCGCTCGCGATCTTCCGAGACCTCGGCGCAGCCGTTTGGGCAGACCGCGTCACGGCCGAGCAGGCTCGCCTGGGATTGACACGGTCGTCCGCGCTGGTTCTTACGCCGACCGAGGCCCGCGTCGCGCGGCTTGCAGGCGACGGCCTCTCGACACGGGACGTGGCCGCGGAGATGGGCATCAGCCCGAGAACGGTAGAAACGCATCTCTCGAGCTTGTACGGGAAGCTCGGCGTCACTTCGAGGGCTGAACTTGGCCGCGTGATGGCACTGCGCGAGACGAACGAACCTCCTCCGGGATTCCACGGATAACAGTTCTCTGGAGCGTCGATAGGGTCGAGCGTGTCCCCTCAAGACGAGGGGTCGACCAATGGAGACGCAACCACATGTCAACCCGTTCGAGTTCCATCGCCCGTTGCGGCGCGGCCCTACTTCTAGTCATGGTCGCCGGTGCATGCGGCAGCGGCGCGGCCGGCTCGTCCGCCGGGGCCCAAGGTTCGCCAGGCGCGCTCGTCGCCGGCGCGACGGCTCAGGGGCAACCGCAGGCCCAGGGTGTAGGCGCGGGTTCGGTGAACGACGGCCTCGGCCACACGGTCAACGTCTGCATCTTGCTGCCGGTATCAACGGTGGCCTCGATCACCAGCGAACCGCTCACCGTCGCCACGGAACAAGACACCCTGCCCACCAAGACCTACTTGTGCAACTACACCAGCAGCGACGGCACATATGCAGTCCTCATCACGGTGGCGGCAATGGCCGCGGCAATCGGTTACGACGCCGACCTGTCGTCCACCA
>PMJT01000169.1 GCA_003158495.1 Chloroflexota bacterium
CAAGAGCGGCGAGATGAAGGAAGTTGCCGAGGGTTACGCCCGCAACTTCCTTATCCCTCGTAAAGTGGCCGTTCCCGCCGCCGGCGGCGCCTATCGAGCGTGGCAGCACGACATTGCCAGCCGCGAAGAGAAGCGCAAGCGCGAGCGCGAGGACGCCGAGATCGCGGCGACGCGCATCGGCAGCACAACGCTGACCATGGGCGTGAAGGTCGGCGAGGGCGGCAAGCTCTACGGCTCGATCACGGCCAAGGAGATCGCGGAAGCCCTCGGGCGGCGCGGCATCACCGTTGACCGCCACAAGATCGAACTGCCGGATCCGCTCAAGTCCCTCGGCACCTACAAGGTCGCCGTCCGGGTCTTCCCCGGCATGACCCCCGAAGTGACCGTTGTGGTGGAGCCCAAGGGCTAGCACAGACGCTGAAGCGGCTGCTGGCGGTTGCAAGGCAACCGCCAAAGCATTGGTCCCAGGCCAATGGCTCGACGCCATTCGGGCGGGTGAGTTCGTTGTCGCTCCGTGCGGTTCTCGCTCCGCTCTGCGGTCGCGCTAAGAGGCGCTCGCGACCGCCGCTTCGGTGCGGCCCTGAGACCATGTCGATGTCGTGGAAACGCGCCCGGACCACCGCGCGGGATGGTAGGGTTTAGTCGGCGAAAGCGCCGCCACGCCGCTTCGCGGTGGGGTCGAACGGGCGCCGATGACGGTGCCACGCATAGTCGGAGGTTGGCATGGGGGCCGACGTGGGGGCTTCGAACAGCACGGCCGCGCTCGTAGCGCACGGTCTGAGCAAGCGCTACCGGCGAAAACTGGCGCTCGACCAGGTAGACCTAACGGTTCCCGCGGGCAGCGTCACCGCACTGGTCGGACCCAACGGCGCCGGCAAGACGACCCTGATCCGCGTCTGCATGGCCTTCGAACGCCCAAACGCCGGCTCGGTGGAGGTCGACGGCGTAGATCCGTGGAAGCACCGGAGCCAGGCCCTGCGGCGGGTGGGCTACGTGCCCCAGTCGCCGGCCGTCTACCGGGGCATGTCGGTCTCGGACCACGTTGCCATGGCCAGGAGCCTGCATTCCGGGTTCGACTCGGAGTACGCCCGGCGCCGGATCGGCCAGCTTGGCATCCCGCTCGACCAGCGCGCCGATACGCTGTCCGGCGGCCAGGCCGCCCAGCTCGGGCTCGCGATCGCGCTCGGGACGCGGGCGCAGGTCCTGCTGCTCGACGAGCCGCTCGCCAACCTCGACCCGCTGGCTCGCCGGGAGTTTATCCAGGTATTGCTGGACGCGGTCCGGGCCGAAGGTTCGACCGCCCTGCTCTCATCCCACATCGTGACCGACGTCGAAGACGCCTGCGACCGGCTGGTCATCCTGGGCGGCGGCAAGGTGCTGCTCGACTGCCTCCTCGAGGAAGCTCGCCAGACACATCGACTGACCGACTCGGACTCGCCGCCGCCCGGAGCGACCGCCGTCGGGTCGTTCCTCGGCCGGAAGGGCGGGAAGTTGACGCTGTGGCGGCTGGCCGTCCCCGAGGTCGGGGCCGAAGGTGCCGCCGACGTGGCAGCCGAGACGACGAGCCTCGAAGACGTCGTGCTCGGCTACCTCGCCGCGGGGCGGGGCACCGCCGGCCTGCAGCTCAACTGAGGGGGAGTCATGTTCGCTCGAATCCAACTCACCCTCCGCCAGCATCGCCTGGAGACGATCGCGCTATTCGTGCTCTGCGGAGGGCTCGCGCTCGCGGGTGTGATCGAGGCGTGGCGCCTTAACTCACTTAACTTCCCGCACTCGTGCTTGCAGGACGGGCGTGTCGTGCAGTACTGGTACGACGGCTCGTCGGCTCCGACTGCCTGCCAGCTGGCCAGCAAGAAGTTCTACGACCTCGTCTGGAGCCCGGACATGTCCATCGTTGCCATGTTCGAGCAGATCCTGCCGTTCATCGTTGGTATCGGCTTTGGGGCGCCGCTCGTCGCTCGCGAGATAGAGACGGGCACTGCGCCGCTCTCGTGGGCGCTCGCCGGGTCGCGGTTCAGCTGGCTGCTCGGCAAGATCGTGGCCGTAGTCGTGGTCATGGTGCCGTTGCTCCTGGTCGCCGGCCTCGCCGCCGATGTCCGCGAAGGAGCGCTGGTTCCGGGCATCGATCCTCACGCGATGTTCGACTCCTACGCCGCCCGGGGCGTGTTCTTCGTCTTCTGGGGCCTGGCGGCGTTTCTTGGAACCCTGGCGCTCGGAACGATCTTCGGCCGGACGATGCCCGCGGTGATGGTCGCCTTGATCGTCTGCGTGTTCGTCCGCGGGCTCTGGGAGCCGGCCTGGACCCACACGATACTGCGGCCGTTCGCTGTGGAGGCGGACTACCAGTGGGGGTCGGCGGATCTCTTCGTATACAACTCCGACCAGCTGTACCTGGACGGCAAGCCGTGGAACGGCGACCTCAACCAGTGGTTCAACGAGCATCAGCCCGCCCCGCCGGTCATGGCGACGCCGGATGCGTCGGGCATGGTGCCCAGTTCCAGCGCCGCTGTCTCCAATGCCCAGCCGGTCGACTTCGGGCCGCCACCCCAGCCCATTACCTACGTGATCCACGGGGCCGATTACTGGCTCGTCACCAGGCTGGAGTGCGCGGTGCTGCTGGCCGGGTCGCTCTTCTGCGGCGCGATCGCCCTGTTCTGGGTTGGCCGGCGCAAACCGTACTGAGGCTGAGTCGAGGGGGCCGGAGATGTTCGAGCGGGTCTGGCTCACGTGGAAGCAGCACAGGTTCGAGACGGGGCTGGTCGTCGCGATCGGCCTGATCACGGCCGTCGCGGCGCTCATCGAGGCGTGGCGCCTCAATTCGGTCGGATTCCCTTCGTCCTGTCTCAGCGACGGGCGGGTGCCCTACTGGTATGACCCGGCCCAGGCGGTGACCGCGTGCCAGGCGGCCGGCCAGCGGTTCCACGACATTCACAACGAGTTCGACTTTGGGCTCGTGGCGGAGGCCGGGCAATTGCTGCCGTTCCTCGCCGGGCTTGCCCTCGGGGCCCAGCTGGTGGCCGGCGAGATCGACGGCGGCACGGCGCCATTCGCGTGGACGCTCGCCGACTCGCGCTGGAAGTGGCTCCTCTGGAAGCTCGTGGCCGCGGTCCTGCTGCTCGTGCCGTTCATGCTGATCGCCGGCATGGCCGAAGACGTGCTGCAGGGGGCCGTCAATCCCGGCCTCAGCGCGTACGCATCGTTCGAGAACTACACGGCGCGCGGCATCTTCTGGGTCCTGTGGGGAGTGGCGGCGCTGTGCGGCACCGTGGCGCTGGGCACGATCATCGGGCGGGCCTCCCCGACGGTCCTGGTTGCGCTGGTGATCTGCATCTTTGCCCGCGGAACCCTGGAGCCCGCGCTGAACGCCACGGTCCTGCGGCCGCTCGCAGTCCTGGAATTGCCGCGGATCCACACACCCGGCGAGCTTGTCGTCTCCTCGGGCGGGCTCTATCTCGATGGGCAGCCTTTCTCCGGCGATCTGCAGACCTGGTACCAGGACAACGAGACGTGCACGGCGCTGGCCGGCGGCGGTACCGAATGCCACTCGCCGGAGCAGGGCCCGGAGGACTCGTCGTACGCGATCCCGGGCAATCAGTATTGGCCGGTCGTGGCGCGAGGAGCGGCGGCGATGCTGGCGGGGACGGCGGTGTTGGCGGCCCTCGGCTTCTTTCTGGTGGGACGGCGCCGGCCGTACTGAGCGCGGTTGGGGGGCCGAGTGGCGGCGGCGCGGCCGGGCCGCGGGCGACTCTCAGCCCCGCGGCGGCCCGGCGTCGATGCGGCGGCGCATTTCGGCCAGATCGCCGCGACCGGTGTTGATCCTCTCCGTCCACCACGTGGCGCCGGCTCCCGCCATCTCGGCGGCCATCTCGGCGGCACGGGCCCGGTCGTCGGTGGGAGTGACGCCGGCCACGAGCACGTCGTATGGCAGCACGTCCGGTCCCGGGCCGAGGCGGGCGGGCAGTCCTGCGGCGGCGCGCTCTTCGGCGATCAGTGCGCAGGCGCCGCGGATGTCGTCCGGTGACATCGGCTGACTGATGCCGTTGGGGTCCCGGCGAAGCGGCCACATGCCGTCCCATCGGGCCGCCCGCCGGAAGGGGGCGCGGATCGGGTACGTGGTCGCGAGCCAGATCGGCATCCGCGGCCGTTGGAGCGGCACCGGCAGGTGTTCGGCCCTGTCGAGGTTGTAGTGCTCGCCGGCGAAGCTGAACGGCAGTCCGGTGAACAGGCCCTCTAGGATCGCCAGGCCTTCGTCCAGCATCGCCGCGCGAACCTTCAGGTCGCCCG
>PMJT01000182.1:0-6860 GCA_003158495.1 Chloroflexota bacterium
GTGACTTCGGCGTTGACGCTCTGGGCGTCACTCTGGCCGAGGGTGCTGTTTGCCGCTTCCACCGACAGCTCGCGAACGCGCTGCAGCATGGAGTGGACTTCGTTGAGAGCACCTTCAGCGGTCTGGACCATCGAGACGCCGTCCTGGGCGTTTCGCTGGGCCTGGTTGAGACCCGTGACCTGCGCCTGCAGCTTTTCGCTGATGGCCAGGCCGGCCGCNNCTGTGCGTTCAGGGCCTCGATGTTCGTGTTGATCCGTGTACTCACGGGGAAGGCCTCCTAGCCTGAGTTCAGTGCGGCGTCCATGCCGCCGGAAGGCATCTGCCGTCCAGGTTGGGAGTCGGTGTCGCAAGCAGCCGACTTGAGGGCTTTCCCTGATACCGACGCCGGTGCACGAGTGGCCCGCGGACCTCAGCGTTGGCCTTGCGGCCCGTCCAGAACCCGGCTGCGTGCCGCCAGGCCGGCTCCGCGGGAGGCTGCATGAGCGGCCGTTTGGGCCACGTTTCCCGTCCCGGACGCCGCGTGAGCGCGCCCGAAACCGCCGTGCGTCGCGGCCCACCTATACGTGTCGGCCCATTCGGCAGCGCGAGTCTCGATCGTGTAGTCCGCGAGGACGCGCTGCCGCGCGCGGCCGGCGATCTCGGAGCGGAGCCAGGCCGAACCGGCCAGGCGACGGAGCTGCCGCGCCCAGTCGGCGGCGCCGCGTGCAAGCAGCCCGTCCTCGCCGTCGCGGATCACGTCGTATGGGCCGGGGCCATCGAAGGCCGTAGCTACGGTCGGGGCGCCGGCCATCGAATACTCGAGCCAGTGCAGCTCGCTCTTGGCCCTGTTGAACGGCTCGTCGAGCAGTGGAGCGAGGCCGATGTCGGGCCGGGCGGCCACCAGCGCCGCCCCGAACGGTGCCAGGCCGTCGACCCAGGGTCGGGCCTCGTCGACACAGGCCACCACCCGCGGCTCGTGAGCGGCGCCGATCCAGACACGGCGCAGGCCGTGGTGGCCGTGGGCCAGCTCGTCAACCGCGGGGCGCGCGACTTCGTAGTCACGCAGCCGGACCGGCACACCGTGATAGACGACGCGCGGATCGCCCCTCAGCCCAGCCTCCGGCGTTCCGGAATACCACGCCGGGTCCACGGCATTGCGGACGATGCGCAGGTCGCCGCGGGCATGGGGCCGCAGCCGGTCGGCCAGGACCGGCGTGGCGGCGGTGACGACGTCCGCGATCGACAGGATCCGGAGCGCCAGGTCGCGCTCGCGGCGGGCGGCGGCGCCCAGGCCGGTCCAGTCCGGGTAGTCGAGGATGTCATCGTCAGTGTCGTAGACCACTCCCCTGTCGCCCAGCAATTCCGGGTGCGACGCGAGCAGCTCGACGATCGGCCGGATAAGAGTGTCGGGCGCCAGCGTCCGGTGACCGGTCGATCTGACGTGAGCCGCCAGTTTGTCGTCGCCGCCGAAAGCCATCTCGCACTCGGTGCAAACGAAATGGGTGGAGCGCCAGCGGCGAAACACCACGACATCGGACCAGGCCAGGGCCGTCAGACCGGAGTCGCGCAGGAAGTCGTCGCCGGCCGCGCCGGCGGTGCAGCCACGAGGCTCTGCCCGAGTCCCCGGACTTACGAGGATATCGTCCGTGAACGATTGCCAGGAGCGAACCTCGACGCCGTGCTGCGCCAGTGGGCCCACGAAGCTGCCCACGCGCAGGCTGTCGGTGACCCCGGCATCGAGTGAGCCGTATACGAGGACGTGGAGTCCGGCACCGGCGAGACCGACCGTCATCGCCTCACGCTAGGCGATGCCCGGATCGTCGTCCGTGGCGTCTCCGGCCGAGCCGGAGTTGGGGCCAACGATTCGCGGCATCAGCATGATCCGAAGCCTGGCCCGGGCGTCGGACGCGTCGCGCACCTCACCCGAGACCTGCTCCACGAGCTCCGCTCGGACCACGGCCACGTGGCGCGGAGCGGCGATGCCCAGGACGACGCGGTCGCCCTCGATACGGACGACGCGCACCTCTACGTTGGGCCCGATCCGGATCGACTGGCCGGAACGGCGCGTCAGGACGAGCATCAGCCCGCCTCCGAAACCGGCGCCTGCAGCGGAAAGTTGGGATCCTCGATGATGAGCTGCCGGGCGGTGGCCTTCTCCATGTCGATGACGAGAGGACCGGCCAGGTTCGCGGTTACCGCCGGCGGCTCGCCGTGGACCGCCAGGATGGCCAGGACCCATTCGCCTTCGGAGATCAGGCCTCGCTCGAGCAGGACTTCCGTGGCGCCCGGCTTGACGTTGTCGACCGCGGCGGCGATGAAGCCGATGGTCGGGTCGTCGTTGGAGACGATCTCGTACAGCGCGGTGTCCGGCACCGCGCTGAGGCGGTGGCGGATGAGTGCGGGCAGCCCAACGAGACCGTCGGGGAAGTCGATCTCGGCTGCGACTTGCGATTGACTCACGGGCTGGTCCTCGTTCGAAGGCGCGAGGCTGAAGTGGCTTGCACCAGGCAACTCACCAGGGCCCCTCACCGGAGATAGTCGAGCAGGTTCGTCTGCATCACCTTAGCGGTAACAGCAAGGGTCGCCTGGTATGTGGTTTGTCGCTTCGTCAGTTCGGTGATCGCGGATGGCATGTCCGTGTCCTCGAGCTGGCTGAGGAGCGACTGGTTGCTCGTCTGCAGGGCCTGCTGCGAGGTCTTGGCGCCGTCAAGCCGGTTGGCTCGCGCGCCGACCGTCGCTCGGGCCTGCGTCAGTGCGGACAGGGCAGTCTGGATCTGGCCGATGGTCGACTGCTGGACCGGCTGGCCGCTGTTGAGATCGGCCTGGAGCTGGGTTAGGGCATTGAGCGCCGGCTGGAACACGGCGTCACCGGACATGTTGATCTGCATGGTGCTGCCGGATCCGACCCTGGCGATGACGACGCCATGGTCGCCCTGGTAGGCGCTCACCTGGCCCGGCCCGGTCACCTGGTACGGCGCCCGATCCACCCGGAAGCCGCTGAAGATGTACTCGTCTCCGACCTTGGCGCTCGCGTCCTGGGCCATTGCCTCGGTCAGCTGGGAGACTTCCGCGCCGATCGCCTGGCGCTGCGACGCGTCGAGCGTGCCGTTCGCACCTTCGATGGCAAGTTCGTTGGCTCTCTGGATCAGATCGCCAGCGCTGGCGAGGGCGGTGTCCTGGGCCGAGACCTTGCTCGAGGCCGAGTCGATATTGCGCAGGAACTGGTTGATCTGCGACAGCGTGTCGCGCAGGCCCACCGCCGAGCGGACGTCGGCCGGGTTGTCCGAGGGCCGGTTCAGCTGCTTGGTGGAGCTGACCTTTTCTGTGATGGATTGGAGCGCCGCCAGGTCGGCCGAGAGGCTTGCGTTGGTGCTGTTGTAGATCATCGATTGGGTTACGCGCATCGTTCAGCCCTCCGCTCAGCCACGGCCCACGAGGCCTGTTCCGTTGATGAGCGTGTTCAGCATCTCGTCCATGGTCGTGATGACCCGGGCCGCGGCCTGGTACGCGTGCTGGAAGCGGACCATGTCGGTCGCCTCCTCGTCGAGTGAGACGCCGCTTACTTCCTGGACCCGCGTCGTCAACTGGTCCACCACGAGCTGCTGGTTCGTGGACATCTCGGCCGCCTGCGAGGAGGCAGTCCCGATCTTGCCGATGAGTCCCGCATAGAAGTCCGTAGTTGTCTGCGACGGCGAATACAGGGACGCGGCGACGACCGTGTTGTGGCCCGGAGTCGTGAAATCCGTCACGAGGTCGGCGGCCGACTTGGTCGCGGAGCCGGAGTTGACGGTCAGCTTGATGCCCAGCTGGTCGAAGTTGAGCGCCTGGGTTCCACCGACGGCCATGTCGGCGACATTGATCGTCTGGGTGCTGCCGTCGGCGCCGGTAAGCGTCAGGTTGGTACCGGAGCCGCTGAACGTGTAGGTCTGCCCCACGGCCGTATCGGCGGAGATCGTCAGGAGGCGGGCGGTGTTGCCCGTCGTCAGGTCCATGCCGCCGACGACATCCGTGCCCGCCACTCCCGCGGAATAGCTCCTGGCATTGCCAAGGTCGGCGATCAAACCGGCCACCGAACCGTCGCCCGGCGTGGTTGGCGAAGCGGAGGCGGCGACCAGGCTCGGATCGGCTGCCACGGCCGTGTTGACGGCCAGGGTGCCGGCGACGTTGCCCGCGTGATAGGTGAAGATGGCCTGACCGGGGTTGCCGTTGGCATCGACGCCGCGCCCGTGAAGGGTGTTGGTAGCATCCGCGACGCCTTTGGCCAGGGCGTCGAGCTGGGCCCGATACGAGGCGAGATCGCCGTCCCGGACGTCGAGCAGCGACTTCATCTCACCGCTGGGCAGGGCGACGGCACTGCCGTCGGCCCAGGTCGGGGTGACGTGGCCNNACGAGGACGGTCAACGTCCCGTCCGGCTGGGTCATCGTGGTCGACGGGACGATCGCGCTCAGCTGCTCGAGAAGCTGCTCGCGCTGGTCCAGCAGGTCGTTGGCATGGTCGCCGGTGACGGTGACCCGCTGGATCTGGCCGTTGAGGCTGGCGATCTGTTTGGCCACGTCGTTGATCGTCGTGATTTGCTGACTCACTTGGCTGTCGATGCCGGTGCCGATCATGCCGAGCTGGGTGGAGTCGCGGTTCATCTCCATCGCCAGTGAGGCGGCCTGTTCGGTCAGGGCGGTGCGGGCGGCCGTGGATGTCGGGTCCGTCGCGACGTCCTGCCATGCGCTCCAGTACTTGCTCAGGGCGCTGCCCAGGCTGGAGTCGGAGGGTTCCGGGAAGATCGACTCCACCTTGGCGAGCTCCTGCTGGCGCGTGTCCCATTCGCCCTTGAGGGCAGTCTGGGCCTGGACCTGCAGGTCGAGGAAATTGTCGCGGACGCGCGTGATCGCCGCGACGGTGACGCCGGAGCCGACCTGGCCGGGCAATCCGCTGCGGTTGAAGGCAGGGTACGTGTATGGCGGCGACTCCACCAGGGAGACCACCTGGCGCGAATAGCCGGGCGTGCTGGCATTGGCGACGTTGTGGGCCGCCGTGTCGAGCATCTGCTGGGCCGCTCGAAGGGCCGAGGCTCCGATGTCGAGACCGTAGAAAGGTGAGCTCATGTCAGGCCTGCCGATCCACGTAGGTGGGCCCCGGGTTCGCCGCGTAGCCGCCGACCGTTCCGTCGGCGCCGACCCGGCCGAGGCCGAGGAGCAGTCGCATCAGGGCGGCGTCGACCGCCCACGCCTGTTCGATCAGATATGCGTTGCGCCGCGCCCCAACGGCGAGCCGTTCGCACAGCGAGGTGACGCCCACTTCCCCGAGCAAGTCCCTGTCTTCCGCCGTGAGAACGGCGGTCAGTCGGTTGACCTCGTCGACGAGGGCATCGGCCTCTTCGTTGCAACGGCTCAGGGCGATGCGGTCGTGACGAGTGACAGCATCGGCAACGCCGTCGGATGCAGCGACGAGGCGAGTCAGGGCAGATGTGAGTGCAGTCAGCTCAGGCGACGCGAAGCTGGCTCGAAAGCTGACCGCGTTGCCGGCGAGGACCATGTCGCCCGGCGCAAACATCTACGCCCTTGTGTCGAGGATCCCCCGAGCCACGACCTCGGCCTTGACCGTGTACGTGCCCTGGGCGATCCGCGCCTTGGCGTCGTTCACCTTGTCGGCCCGGACGTCGGGAGCGGCATTGGCGGCCTCGAGGGCCTGATGCATCTCCCGGCTGCGCGACGATAGCTCGACGCGTGCGGCCGGCTGGTTTGCGGCACTCTGTGCTTTGGGAGCCTCCGATCGGGCCGACCCTTGTGTCGAGGGGGCTGCCGGGCGGAGATTCGGCGACGAGCTTACGGACCGCGGGTCTTCGATTTTCATTGGTTACCTCTATTGGGCGTCACCCTAGAGATCGGTCGGTACCCAGGAGACTTGACTCGCGGGAGGGGTGGATCGTCATCGATTCGACGTATTCGTTGCGTGGCGTCGACGGTTTCGTCCAGCACCGCACGACGCACGACGCCACGTCGCGCCAGCTCGACCAGCATCGCACCTCCACCCGGAACCCGGAAGTGGCCCGTTCGGGGGCCCCTGGACGGCGCAGACTCGCTCATCGCAGCCGTCCCAACTGGGTGGCGTCGCCGATCGTTCCGTCCTGGAGCGACAACGCGCGGGAGCTCATCTGGAAGTTCCGCTGCAGGGAGATCATGTCCGACATGGCCAGGGCCACGTCGGTGTTGGAGCCCTCCAGCATGCCCTGGCGGATCGAGCCGCTGGCAGGGGTCAGCGCTCCGCCGGCCGCGTATAGGTTCTCTCCCAGCCTGGTCACCCCGCCTGGAGGCCAGGCCACCAGGGCGATCCGCTGGCCNNGTCACGAGATTGCCCTGGACGTCGACCACGAAGTCGCCGGCCCGGGTGTAGGCCGTTCCGCCGCCGGTGCGCACCACGAACAGGCCGTCGCCGTCGACTGCAAGATCGGACTGGTTGCCCGTCACCTGGAGCGGTCCCTGGGCAACGTCGAGCTTGAGGCCGGTCGGGACGGCGCCGGTGCCGAGCTCACCCAACTCGGGGCCCAGCGAGTCCATGATTTGCAGCTCGAAGTCGTCCTGGCTCGTCCGGGACTGCTTGAAGCCGACGGTGTTGACGTTGGCAATGTTGTCGGCCACGACCGACTGGCGGGTCATCGACGAGATGATCCCCGACAGGGCCGTGTAGAAGCCACGGATCATGACCGCGCCCTCCGCCGCCCTAGACGGGCGGCCACGTCCGCGTCGACCAGCCGGCCGCGCAGGGCCAGGATCGCCTCGGTGTGGATCTGGCAGACCCGGGACTCGGTCACGCCGAGAACCTGGCCGATTTCCTTGAACGTCATCTCGTCCTGGTAGTAGAGCGCCAGGACCATGCGCGAACGCTG
>PMJT01000182.1:6919-44232 GCA_003158495.1 Chloroflexota bacterium
GAGCGGCCGAGCTCGTGCTGCAGGTCGCGGATCGCGCCCTGGATCGCCCGCGCCGCCTCGCGGCCGGCACGGCCGACCGTATCGAGCGACCGGACCGCGTCCAGGATGGAGCCGCGGATCCGGAGGATCGCGTACGACTCGAACGACGCGGCCGCTTCGGGCTTGTAGGCGTCGATCGCCCGCAGCAGCCCCAGCACGCCGGCCTGCATTGCGTCTTCATGGTCGAAGAGGCCCGGGACCGAGACCCCGAGGCGGCCGACCACGTACTTGACCAGGTGCGCGTAGCGCGTGACCAGCTCGTCACGACTCAGGCCGGAGCCAGGCGTCGGCACGTTGCCGTAGGCGTTGTAGCCGGTGAGGTCCGGCGCGTCGGCAGCCAGCGCGAGCGCGTCGGCCGATGGCACGTCGGGCTCCTCACCGTCCTGTGCGGCGGCGAGCGTCTCCGGATCGTCGGCGGGGCCCGTCGCGCCGGCTGGCGCTTCTGCCGCGGAGGCTTCGTCGCGGGCTTCGCGGTCCGGACGGGAGTCGTCGCGCCCGCCAACGCCGCCGTCGGGCGGCACCCCGTCCGGCGGGGCGCCTCCTGTTCCGGATCCGAGCTCAGAACCGGGCAACGCAGGTGGTTTCACGAGCGGCTCCACTATCCCGGCGGCTCGGGATTCGCCGAACAGGCGCGGAATCGGACGGGCTGCCACGGACCCGTCGACGGCGGCGGATGCGTGGAGCGGGGGCAAGAACTGTCGGTCAAACATAGGGCAGCGTCCTCAGCCTCACGCGCTTCTGGAAATGGTTGAAGCGGACTGCCGGGCTTTCGCGGCCGCGACTGCTTCGACGGTCGCGGCTTTCTGGCCTTTGGCCCTCTTCTTTTCGCGGCGCCGCCGCATCTTGAGCATCCGGACCTCCGGCGGCTCGAGCCAGCCCACCAGCAGCCGACCGGCCAGGGTGAACCCGACCGCGGCCGCCAGAGCCCGGTCGACGCAGTCGATGGCCGATGCGCCGGACTGGTAGGAGACGCCGCCGACCGCGAGGGCGGCGACGATGGCTATCCGCAATGTCCACGTGGCAACGAGCAGCTGCATCTTCTAGACCTCAACCTGGGCGTGCACTTGCACGGAGACACTGGGCAGGATTTCCTCGTACGACAGGACCGTCAGCTGCGGCATGTGCCGCTCGGTCAGGTTCCGCAGAGCCAGCCTGATGCGCGTCGTACACAGCAGGATCGGCTGATAGCGCTGGAGGGCGAGGGTCTTGAGGGACCGGTCGATCGACTCGATCAGGAGCCGGCTGTCCGAGCCGGAGAGCTCGAGGCCCACGTAGCCGGGCTGGACCATCACCGACGTTCCCAGCCTCGTGTCGAGGTCGGGGGCGAGGGCGACGGCGTGAATGGCGCCGTCAGGGGCGCGGTATCTCATCGAAATGGCCCGTGACAGGGCGTGGCGAACGGCCTCGGTCAAGAAGAGCGGCTCCTTTGTGCTTCGCGCGCCGTCGCCGATGGACTCCAGGATCGTCGACAGGTCGCGGATCGGGACCCGCTCGCGGAGCAATCCCTGCAGGACTTTTTCGACGTCGCCCGTGCTGACCAGGTTCGGGACCAGTTCTTCGACCAGGCCGGGCTGATCGCGCTTGAGGCTTTCGAGCAGCTGGTTTGTCTCCGGCCGGCCCAGGATCTCGTGGGCGTGGCGGCGGATCGTCTCGGCCAGGTGAGTGGCCAGGACCGATGCCGCATCCACGACGGTGTAGCCGAGACTCTCGGCCCTCTCCCGGTCGGCGATGCTGACCCAGGATGCCGGCAGGCCGAAGACGGGCTCGGTCGTGGGGATCCCGCTCACGGCGATCTCGCCGCCGTTTGGATCCATGCACAGCATCTTGGTCGGGTCGACCGTTCCGCGGGCGATCTCCGAGCCGCGCAGCTTGATGACGTAGGCGTTCTGCTCGAGGACAAGGTCGTCGCGGATGCGGACCGTCGGGACGACCAGGCCCAGCTCGCCGGCGATCTGGCGGCGAATGAGGCCGATCCTCTCGACCAGTCCCCCACTCGCGCCGCCCTCCACCAGCCCCACCAGCCCATAGCCGACCTCGAGCTCCATCGTCTCGACGCGCAGCGCGTCCATCGGGCTGTCCGTGCCGCTGCCGAGAGCCGGAAGGGCCGGCGCCACGACCGCTGGAGCAGCGGCAACGGCAACCGCAGCGGCGGTCTGCTGGTTCGACAGGAACCAGCCGCCGCCGGCCACGACTGCGCCGCCGGCGCCAAAGACGAGCATCGGGAAGCCCGGAACGAAGCCGATGAAGATGAGGGCCCCGCCGACGACCATGAACAGCTTGGGGCGGCCGAGCATCTGCGCACCCAGATCGGCGCCGAGACCGGCCTCCGAGCCGCTGCGGGTGACGAGCACGCCGGTCGCGACCGAGACGAGCAGGGCGCTGATCTCGTTGACCAGGCCGTCGCCGACGGTCAGGACGGTGAAGGTGGTGAGCGCGGTGCCGACGTCCAGCCCGTGCTGGAGGACGCCGACGGTCAGGCCGCCGACGATGTTGACGACGATGATCACGAGGGCCGCGATGGCGTCGCCCTTGACGAACTTGGATGCGCCGTCCATCGCGCCGTAGAAATCCGCCTCATGTTCGATCGAGCGGCGCCGCGTCCGGGCCTCGTCGGGAGTGATCAGGCCCGCGTTGAGGTCGGCGTCGATGCTCATCTGCTTGCCCGGCATCGCGTCGAGGGTGAACCGGGCGGCCACTTCAGAGACGCGGCCCGCGCCGTTCGTGATGACCACGTACTGGATCACGACGAGGATCAGGAATACGACGATGCCGACGACAGTGTTGCCGCCGACGACGACCTTGCCGAAGGCACTGATGACCTCGCCGGCGTGAGCGTTGAGGAGGATGAGCCGCGCTGCGGAGACGTTCAAGCCGAGACGGAAGAGGGTCGCGATCAGCAGCAGCGACGGGAAGGCGCTGAACTCGAGAGGCTCGCGGATGTTTAGCGAGACGAGCAGGATGGTCAGCGAGAGGGTGATGTTCAGGATGATGAGGACGTCCAGCAGCATCGTCGGCAGCGGGATGATCATCATCGCCACGATCCCGACCACGGCGGAGGCCAGGATGGCGTCGCTCCGGCGGAAGACGCTGACGGCCGGCTTGGCCGATGTCGCCTGGGTCGTCATCGCAGCGGCTCCTCGTCGTCGGTCGTGGTCGAGTCCAGACCATCGAGATCGGCCTCGAACTGGGCGATCTCATCCGGGGTGATGTCTCCGAGTTCGTCTTGCGCCATCGCCTCGGCCAGGGCCTCTTCGTCGACTTCGTCGAGCCCGAGCGCGGCCGATTCGAGCCACTCGTCATCGACGGCGGAATCCCCGTCGAGCTCGAGATCGAGGGCTGGGGCGGTCCGCGCCTTCGAAACGACGGCCGCTTCCACGGCCGGATCGATGACGGCGTCCGCCTGGTTCGGGCTGCCGGCGGTGCTGCCGTACAAGCTGGCGGCGGACGCGAGGTCGACGGCCATGTGAGCGGCCGCCTGCCCGACACCGCCGGCGGCTCCGGCGGCTCCGAAGGCGGCGGTCCCGGCACCCGCGGTCGCGGCCGTCCACCACGACTGCGGCATCTGTGTGTTTCGTGATCCGGCTCCGGGGAAGCCGGTAGTGCCGGGGAAGCCGCCGGCCGCCGCCGAGGGCGGGCCCTGGAAGCCGCCCGTCGCCGGCCGCGCGTTGCCGCGTGCGCCGTTCCGGCCGCCGGTGAAGCGGGCCTGGTGGACCAGGACGAGGAGCCGGGCGACTGCCCTGTAGAGATGAGCCGGGACTTCACTGCCGATGGGCCGCGAGAAGAGGGCCCGGGCGATCGGCTTGTCCTCTATCACCGGCACGTTGTGCTCGCGGGCGATCTGCTTGATCCGGTCCGCCATGAGGCGCTGGCCCTTGGCCATGATCTTCGGCGCCTTCATCGTCAGCGAGTCGTACTTGAGGGCGACGGCAAGGGTGGTCGGGTTGGTGACCACGACGTCGGAGGTGGGCACCGCGTCCATCATTCGGGCGAACGCCATCTGGCGGGCACGGCGGCGGCGGGCGCCGCGCATCATCGGGTCGCCTTCGGATTCCTTGTACTCCTGCTTTACCTCTTCCTTGGACATCTTGATCGACTGGCTGGCCTTGCGGCGCTGGACGACGAAGTCGACCAGGGCGACGACGGCGAGCAGGATCGTGATCGTCAGGCCGAGCTGGAAGACGGCCGAAAGGCAGCTGCCGGCGATCGCCGAGGCGCTGGAGCCCTGGGTCGCGACGATGGTTGGGATGCGGCTTCCGACGACCTGCCACGACATAAAGGCGAGGATCGCGAGCTTGGCCGAGGCCAGTCCGAGTCGAACCAGGGCCTGCTTGTCCAGGATCCGCTTCATGCCGCTGAGAGGGTTGATGCGGCTGATATCGAAGCGGATGGACTTGTAGGAGAAGACCAGTCCGCCCGAGACGAGGTTGCCGCCTATGCCGGCGATCATGATCAGGCAGGCCAGGGGCAGGATCAGGACCACGACGGTGAGGATCGCGTCGCCGGTCTGGCTGACCAGCTGAGCGTTGCTGGTTCGCGGCGACATATCGGTGATGGCGGACTGGGTCCGGGTCACCAGGGTGGCCGCCACGCCGGGCAGGAGGCTGGCAAGCGCCAGCGTCCCGACGCCGAGCGTCAGGCCCATGGAGAATTCCGCGGACCGGCCAATGCCCTGGCCCTTGGCGCGCGCTTCGTCGCGCCTTCGCGGAGTGGGAGCTTCGGTCTTCTCGCCAGCCATCGCGCGCCTACGTCGACACAGCGCCGCCGGTGGCGGCGTTGAAGATGAAACGGAAGATGGAAGCCGCGCCGTTGACGAGGCTCGGCATCGCAATGGCCAGGACGCCGATTCCGACGAGCATCTTCAGCGGGAGGCCGAGGATGAACACGTTGATTTGTGGGATCGCGCGGGCCAGCAGGGCCACCGACAGCTCGACGAGGAGCAAGACGAGCGCGATCGGCAGGGCGACCCGGACCCCGAGCTCCAACACGAGCGTAACGGTCTGAGCGCCAGTGAGCGCCAGGTCGGCCGGCCAGCCGCCACCGATCGGGTACACGAGGAACGAGTTGGCCAGGGCCGAGACGATGGCCAGGTGAAGGTTCATGGCCAGGAACAGGAGGCCGGCCAGGACCGAGAAGAACGGGTCGATGGCCGTTGCGGCCTCTTCCTCTGTCGGGCTGAAGACCGAGGCCAGCGACAGGCCCAGCTGGATCGAGATGACGCGGCCCGAGACTTCGATGGCCTGGAAGCCCATCGACAGGATGAAGCCGAGCGCCGTGCCAATGATCAGCTCGATGGGGGCGGCAAGGAGCAGAGGCAAGGCCCCGGCGTTCATGCCGGCGCCCTTGGAAAGGGCGATCGTCAGCGCCGCGGCGAGGCCGAACTTGACCAGCGTCGGGATCGAGTGATGGCCGAAGATCGGGGCCGTGAAGACGAGGCCCGTGCATCGCATCATCACGAGGAAGAGCAGTGCGGACTGGCCGCCGGATACGGTGAACGTCATTGCCCGGCCTGCGAGGCTACTTCGAAGACGTAACGCGTGAAGTCGGTCAACTGGCTGACCATGCTCGGGCCGAGCAACATCAGGATCAGGGCGACGACCAGCAGCTTCGGGACGAAGGTCAGGGTCGCCTCGTTGATCTGGGTCGCGGCCTGGAACACGGAGATCACCAGGCCGACGCCCATGGACACCAGCACTATGGGACCGCCCACCATGAGAGTGGTGTAGAGGGCACGCTGGAGAACCGCTCCGACATCTGCTCCACTCACGGCTAGCCGAAGCTCCTGACCAGGGATTGGACGACCAGTACCCAGCCGTCGACCATGACGAAGAGGAGCAGCTTGAACGGGAGCGCGATCTGGGTCGGCGAGACCATGACCATGCCCATGGACATCAGGGCGGACGCAACGACCAGGTCGATGATCAGGAACGGGATGTAGAGCAGGAAGCCCATCGTGAACGCGGTCTTGAGCTCGCTCACGACGAACGCCGGCAGCAGGACCTCCAGGGTCACGTCGTTGCTGGTCGCCGGGCGGGGCTCCTTGGACAGGTCGATGAAGACCTGCAGGTCCTCGGTCCGAGTCTCCTTGAGCATGAACTGGCGGAACGGATCGATGCCTTTCTGGATGGCCGTGTTCTGGTCGATGGTGTTGTTCAGGTAGGGCTGCAGGGCGTCGTTGTTGAACTTGGAGAAGGTCGGCGACATCACGAAGAGCGTCAGGAAGAGCGACAGGCCGAGGATGACCTGGTTGGGCGGCAGGTTCGGGATGCCGATCGCGCTTCGCAGCAGTGACAGGACCACCGCGATCCGGGTGAAGCTCGTGGCCAGCATCAGGATGGCCGGTACAAGCGACAGGACGGTGATCGCGACCAGCAGCTCCAGGGAGAGGGCGAACTGGCCGTTCCCGCTCGAGGCCTGGCCGTTGCCGACCTGGACTGAAATGTCCGACTGCCCGGTCGTCGAGGAGCAGCCGGCCACGAACAGAGCGGCTGTGCCCATCAGGAGGAGCAGACCGAGGCGGCGGCGGTTCATCGGATCCGCCCACCGTTCAGGAAGCCGGCCACCCGACCCGTGACCGCGTCGAGCGGACGCAGGACCGCGTCGAGCGCGGAGCCGAACGTCGGCGCGGGAGCGCCGGGGACGCGCCGCCCGAGCAGAGCGGCGAAGTCAGGCGAGGCGGCCGGCGCGAGCGCGGCATCGGTGGCCGGAGCGGTGGTTGCCTCCGTCTCGAGCTCTGCTGCGTCGAGTTCGGCCAGGGCGACCATGCCGTTCGGTGTCAAGCCCACGACAAGCCGGCGGTCCCCGACCGCGACGAGGTGGAGCGAAGCCTTGGGAGCGAGCGGCCGCGACTCGAGGACCTCGAGCCGGCCGCCACGCTTTGGTGCGCCGGCGCCGGTCCGGCCGAGGACCCGGAGGGTGATGAAGAGCAGCGCCAGGACGATGGTGCCTTTGACGGCCAGATCCGGCCAGTTGATCCCGGAGTCGGTCAGCCCGAACGCGCTCGTGGCGGCGGGTGCGGCAGCCGAGGCACTCGCGGCCGGACCGGCGCCGCCCGCGGCGGAGGCCGGGTGCAGGGTCCCGATGAGCGCCACTCCGGCAAGAGCGGCGATGCAGGCGATCATCGCGATCCGCCGCGTCGAGCCGGTCCGGCGCGTCCAGGCGGAGCGTTCGGTCGAGTCCGGGCGCGCGCCGTCGGTCGAGGGCATTGTGGCCTCGGTCGGGGCGGCGGTGGACTCGGAAAGGGTCATCGTCAGCGGCCCGACTGGAGCCGCTGCTGGCGAGCGACGACGTCCGTGATTCGGACGCCGAAGTTCTCGTCGACCACGACGACTTCACCCTGAGCGATCGGCCGGCCGTTGATCAGGATGTCGACCTTCTCACCGGCGAGCTTGTCGAGTTCGATGATCGAGCCCGGGGTGAGGGCCAGGACGTCACGGATCGGCAGGGTCGTCCGACCGATCTCGACGGCGACCTGGAGGGTCACGCCGAGGAGCAGATCGATGTTGTAGCCGGGGCCCGCGGACGGAGATCCGGTGAGTTCGGGAAGCTGGGCCGGGCGGACGTTGGCCGGCAGCGGAGCCGGGGCGGCCGGAGCCGGGACTGGGGCGGGAGCCGGAGCAGGGGCGGCGGGCCGGCTCGCCACCGCTGCCTTGAATTCCTGGGTCCGCTGGGCGACGGGAGCGGGCGGCGCCGGCGGCGGAGTCGATGCCTCGGACGAGAGGGCCTGCAGGGCCACGATGTGGGCGGAGAGCTCACCGGCAACGGCGGAGTCGTAGATCGAGACTAGGACGATCTCTTCGTTGTCGACCGAGGTGATCGGCAGCCGGAGCAGGAGCATCGGGGCGTTCGGCGCGGATACTTCGACCGGCCCGCCGAGGTTGAGGCCCTCGCCCAGGATCGATTCGAAGGCCGTGTCCATGCCCTCGAGAACCAGCTCCTGGAGCCGTTCCGCGGTGTAGACATTGCCGCCGATCTTGTCGCCGCGCGACGGGTCGAGGGCGGCCCACGCTCCGCGCCGGTCCGTGCCGAGCAGCTCGAACGAGCGCGACGGCACCGGCCGCGAGGGCGCCTCGTCGTAGTTGACGTGGCCGACGCTCAACTCGCCGATCGTGACCGGGCACAGCGCGTCGGCCGAGATGCCCTCGGCGATGGCCGAACGAAGCATCGGCCAGAGCGGCAGGATCGAGGCGCCGGCACCGAGCGATGCGCCGTCGGCGGGCTTCCAGTCGAATGTCTCCCAGCTCATGTCAGGCCTCCGTGGGAATCAGCGGGGTCACGAGGCGCAGGGCGACACGATCCCCGACACGACCGGGGATCGCCCATGCCTGGGCCTGATCGGAGACCGCAATGAGGACAGGCTCGTCGAAGTGTTCGTCGAACCTGATGACGTCGCCGGGCCGAAGCTCGGACAGGGCCTCGACCGGGATGTCGATTGCCCGGAACGTGGCGGAGATTGGAATCTCGACCGCGCGAACCTCGCTCTCGAGGATCTCGCGGACACCGGCACTGCCGGCGAGCTGGCGGCGCTGCGCGTACCACATGGTCGCGGCCAGCCTCGGCAGGAGCGGCTCGATGGAGGCATACGGGTAGCAGATCGTCATCGGCGCCGTTTGGCCGGCGAAGCGGACTTCGTAAGTCATTACGGCCACGACCTCGGCCGGCGCCGCGATCCGCAGGAGGATCGGGGTCAGGGCCGACTCGGTGACGGAGACGTCGAGTGTCTGGAGGTGGGACCAGCCTTCGTTGAGGCCTGGCGGTAGGTGGCCCACGATTCGGGCAATCAGATCGGCCTCGATCGGGGTCGGCTCGTGGCGCTCGGCCGGGATTCGGCCGGGTCCGCCCAGCAGGCGGTCCACCGCGGCGAGGGCGAAGCCCATGTCCATGTCGATCATGAAGGGCCCGGCCAGGCCGCTGCTGGCCATGACGACCAGCTCGGTGGGAAGGGTCAGCTGCGAGACGTAGTCGTCGAATATGAGCTGGTCCGTGCCGGCGAGCTGGATCACGATGTTTGTCCGAAGGAACGAGGAGAGCCGGGCCGCCGCGATGCGGCCGACGTTCTCGTGGATGGCCTGCAGTGTTCGCAGCTGCTCATTCGAGAACTTGGCCGGGCGGCGGAAGTCGTAGGTCTTGACGATTCGGCCGTCCGCGCTGAGCGACGGCGGCTGATCCTCGGCCGGCAGTGAGCCATCGGCTACTGCACCAAGGAGCGCATCGATTTCGGCCTGCGACAGCATCTGTCTGCTCGCCTACTGCATCACGAGGTCGGTGAAGAAGACATCGATCACTTCATCCGACCCGAGGATCTTCCTGGCGGCCGCCAGCAGTTCCGTCTTGAGCGTGGCGCGGCCGTCCGGGGTGGTGAGGGTGCTCGAGTCGTGGGCCGAGACGACGCCGCCGACGGCGTCGATCAGGAGCGGCAGGTCTTCGGTGTGCTTGGCCAGCTCGAGCGTTTCCTCCTTGGTCCGGTCGGTGCCGTGGAGGTCGTAGAAGCTGGCGGCGGTCGGTCGCAGTTCGATCGTCACGCCGACCTTGGCGTACTTGTAGCCACCCGGTGTCGTCGTGGTCAGGTTGATGACCTTGTCGTCGAGGGCGAGCATCGGGCCGAGCTGACCCTGGGTCGGATCCGGGATCTTGAGCGGCACGGATGGCGCAGCGGACATCTGCATGAACAGGAACCCGCCCGCTGCAGCCAGGCCCAGCGGCAGGCCGATGGCCAGGATTGCGCGGCGGCCCTTCGGGATCGGCAGTTTCACGAGCGCTCCTCCAGGTTGCTGCCAGGGCGGCTGGTGTCGGCGGGGGCCGAGGCGATGCGTGTCATCAGAGACTCGGCATGGCAAACGGGGTCGGGCCGGCAGTGGCATCGGCCGGGTAGAGCACGACGATGTCCACGCGCCGGTTCCTGGCGCGCGACGCGTCGTCGGTATTGGCCACGATTGGGTCGTACTGGGCATTGCCTTGTGCCGCGAGCCGGCTCGGGTCCAGGCCCAGGTTGACCATGGCTTCGAGGACCGCGAGGGCCCGGGCAGTCGAGAGGTCCCAGTTGTTCGTGTACAGCACCCCGTCGGGGGCCTGGTCGTCGGTGTTGCCCTCGATCCGGACGTGGTTCGGGAGCGGCTTGATGATGTTCGCGACCTCGTTCACGAGCTTGATCGCGTGGTCGTCCAGGTGGGCCCGGCCCGAGGAGAAGAGGAGGGCGTCGTTGAGCCGGATGACGATCCCCTCCGGGGCCATGCCGACCTGGACTTCGCCGCCCAGACCCTGGCCGATGGCGTAGTCCTCGAGCGCGGCCTGGATGGCCTTCAGATCGGACTGAACGGGACTGGTGCCGGAGGCGCTCGTGTTCTGCTGGACGGTCATGTCCTGGCCGTTGCTGATGCTGATCGCCTGCTGGCCCGACATGACGTCTGCGTTGAACGCCGCCGAGACCGACTGTGCCAGGGCGACGAACTTGCGCACGTCGGTGGTGCTGATCGCGTACATGACGACGAAGAGCACGAAGAGGAGCGTGATCAGGTCCGAGTAGGTCAGGAGCCAGCGCTCGTCGTTGTCGTGGGCGCCTTCGGCGTGAGCTCGCTTGCGTCGGGACATCAGGCCGCCTCCGGCATGGCCGAGCCGGCCCCGCCCTTGTCGGCCTCGGCTTCGTCGGCACCGGGGCCGGCGTGGGCGCGGAGCTTCTGGGCGACGATGCGCGGGTTGTCGCCGGCCTGGATGGCGAGGATCGCGGCGAGAGCGAGGCGGCGTTCGGCGGCCTCGGCTCCGTCCTTGTTCTTCAGGTTGGCGGAGACTGGCAGCCACAGGATGTTGGCCGCGCCGACGCCAAACAGCGTGGCGATGAACGCGGTCGCGATCGACTCGCCCAGGCCCGACGGATCGGCCAGGTTGGAGAGGACGCTGACCAGGCCCATGACGGTGCCCAGGACGCCGAAGGTCGGCGAGTAGCCGCCCATCTTGGCGAACATGTCGACGCCCTTGTGGTGTCTCGCCTGCATCGACTCGATCTCGATCTCGAGGATCTCTTCGACGGTGTCAGGCTCGAGACCGTCGATGACCATCTGGAGACCGTGGCGGATGAAGGTGTCCTGGATCCCCTCGACGTCGCTTTCGAGTGCCAGCAGGCCTTCGCGGCGGGCCCGTTCTGCGAACTTGACGAGCATCTCGCGGACGGAAGCGATGTCGCTCACGCGCGGCTTCATGGCCATGCCGACCAGCTTGGGGAAGGTCATGAACTGCTTCATGCTCGTCGAGGCGATGGTCGCCCCGAAGGTCGCGCCGAAGATCAGCAGGATCGCGGAAGGGTTGATGAACGCCGCGGGCGAGCCGCCGTCGAGCACGTCGGCGACCATCATGGCGCCGAGACAGATCATGATCCCCAGTCCGCCGTCCATGGTTGGCCCCTAGCCCTTGGAGTTCTCGCCGTAGGCGCGAATGCGCCCACGGTTGGGGTGTTCGTACTGAGCGGGGTCCATCTCTTCGGGCGGGTCGTAGGCGCGCCGGCCGCCAAAACGGGCGTCGACGTGGAGCGACCGCTGGTAGTAGTGGAACCGCGTGGCGACCTCGGTGGCCGTTTCGCGGACGAGCAGCTTCTTCCCGTCGGCAAGCGTGATGACGGTGTCCGGGGTCTCCTCGATCAGTTCGATCCGATCGGGGTTGACCAGGAAGGACGTTCCGTCGGTTCGCGTCAGCGGGATCATCGGGTCACGCCAAGCTGCCCGTCAGGGCCAGGCGCATCAGGCCGGCCCGCGATCGGACGTTCAGCTTGCGGCTCAGGTTGGCGCGGTGGGCCTCGACCGTCTTGACGGAGAGGACCAGCGACTCCGCGATTTCGCGGTTTGAGAGACCCTGGCCAATGAGGTAGAGCATCTCGCGCTCGCGGGGAGTCAACAGCGAGACGGGACCTTCATCGACCAGGCCGGCATCGAGGTGCTCGTTCACGGACGGGAAGCCGGCCACGATCGGGCCGAGGCCGTCCATGACGCGGCGGATGACCACGAGGAAGGTGTCGCGGTTGACGTTGTCCATCAGCATCGCGGCGTCCGCGCCGACCGACAGGCAGTCGTTGGGAGAGACTTCGCGGCCGCGCGTGACGAGGGCGACGAGCCGGGGGCGGGGCCATAGGGCCGCCAGGAGTCGGCAGACCTCAGGCCCTTCGGCCGGCACGTAGTCGAAGAGGACGAGCTGGGGGTGCACGTCCGAGGCAAGGCGGAACGCTTCGTAGACCGAGGCCGCGCTCGCGACCTCGCACGCAGATCCGCTGCTCAGCATCGTCGAGACACCGAGGCGGACGATCTCGGCCTGGTGGATGATCAAGGCGTGGGTAACGACGCGTGCCGGCCTCGGGGGCGCCGCAGCCGAGCGACCCGCCCCCCGACGGTCCTGCACGGGATAGCTGGCGATCGACATCTGGCCATTCCTTGGGTTGCCTGTCGGATTGGCTGGCGAGTCCACCGGCAGGCGCGGCATCGGGCTCGTCTTGTTGGCTCGGCCCCGTCCTTGCGGGTGGGTCCGACCCTCCATTTGAGGACCGAAGCATTCGGCAGGGAGGGCGTGTAGGTGTATTCCCGGCTTGAGGCGGTCGTTCGGGGAGTGACCGTCGGACGCAGTACATCTCCGTCGGTACTGCCACTCTCGGGGGGTCTGGATGGCCCGGACAGGCCACCAGACCGCTGCGAGTTCGTGTTGCACGATTGAGTTCAGTATTGACTGAAATTACCGAACGTTCTACAGTCGGCGAGATCCAGTGAGCCGGCACCGCCGGCCGCGGCGTGGGCACCGCTTCGTTTCGGCGCACCGGGTCTCCCACGGAGGCTTGCGTGGACGATCTGTTGGCTCGACCCGGCGACGCAAGGAGAACCCGCATCTCAGCGGAGCGATTCGTCGAGGAGATCGGCCTGGTCTTCGACTCGATGCACCTGCCGCGGATGGCCGGTCGCGTCCTGGGCGCGATCCTGCTCGGCCCCGCCGACGGGCCGACGGCCGCCGACATGGCTGAGACGCTCCAGGCGAGCAAGGGATCGATCAGCAACATGACCCAGCTGCTCATCCACTACCGGTTCATCGATCGGACCGTGCGCGCCGGCGATAGGCGCGATCGCTTCGTCATCAAGTCGGGGGCTTGGGCCCGAATGATGCTGTGGCGGCTCGAACTGCTGCAGCGGCTCCAGGAACTGGCCGGCGACGGCCTGGAACTGCTCCCCCCTGGTGGAAATCCAGAACCGCTGCAGGAGGTTCGCGACATGTACGCATTCCTGGAACGTGAGCTGCCGAAGCTCTTCGATCGGTGGGAAGTCGAACGCCCCAAGGTCCGAAAGGGGGCCCCCTGATGACGGCTGCCATCGAGACATGCAAGCTGACCAAGTGGTACGGCCACCGCTCGCGCGGCATCGTCGACGTGGACCTCGTCGTCGAGACGGCCCAGATCTTCGGGTTCCTCGGACCCAACGGCGCCGGCAAGTCGACGACGATCCGGCTCCTGCTGGACCTCATCCGACCGACGAGCGGGACGGCCCGGGTGCTCGGCCTGGACGTTCATCGCGACCGGCTGGCGATAGACCGGCGCGTGAGCTACGTCCCCGGCGAGCTGTCGCTTTACGGCGACATGACCGGCCGCCAGCTCCTCACCTNNGCAGAAGGTCGGCCTGGTCGCCGCCTTCATGATCCGGCCCGAGATGCTCGTCCTCGACGAGCCCACCTCCGGCCTTGACCCCTTCGTCCAGCTCGAGTTCGAGCACCTGTGCGAAGAGGCGCGCGACGAAGGCCGAACGGTCTTCATCTCTTCCCACCAGCTGCCCGAAGTCGAGCACCTGTGCGACCGGGTCGGCATCATCCGCGAAGGCAGGCTGCTGGCCGTGGAGTCGATCGCGGCGCTCAAGGCCCGGGCTCTGCGCCGACTCGAGATCGACTTTGCGGAGCCCGTTACGGCCGAAGCGTTCGCGAACCTGCCAGGCATCCGCGACCTCACGATCGAGGACAGCATCCTGCGCTGCTCGGTCATGGGCAGCCTCGACGCGCTGGTCAAGTCGGCCGCGCGTTACCAGGTCACCAACGTTCGAAGCATCGAGACGAGCCTCGAGGAGATCTTCCTGGCCTACTACGGCTCGGGCGATGGAATCGCCGGCAAAGTGAGCGAAGGAAAGGAGCCCGGCCATGCTGCTGCGTAACGTCTTCACCAAGACGGTCCGCGACCTTCGCTGGCCGACGTTCTGGGTCGCGCTCGGCATGGGCGCGATGACGGGCTACTTCGCCCTTCTCTTCCCTACCTACTCCAAGATCGTCGACCTCAACTCCATCCTCGACAAGATGGGGCCCGCGGCCAAGCTCCTGGGCGCCAGCCTCGGCGACGCCAGCACGCTCATCGGCTTCCTGCACATCGAGCTCTTCTCGATGATCCTGCCGGCCCTCATGGTCGCCTTCGCCGCCGGCATGGCCAGCGGCTTCACCGCCGGTGAGGAATCGCGCGGCACGATCGACGTGCTGCTCTCATACCCTGTTTCGCGGCGCCGCCTGGTCCTGGAGAAGACCCTGGCTATCGTGCTCGCGACCATCCTCGCCGCCATCGTCGTCTGGGTCTTCGCCGTGGTCGGAGCCGCCGCCAGCGGCAGCGCGCTGCCGTGGGACAAGCTTGCCGCGGCGTTGGCAATGCTCGTGCTCCTCGGCCTCGCCTTCGGGGCGATAGCCCTCGCGATCGCCGCCTTCACCGGGAATCGCGGCGCTGCCATCGGCGTGGCCGTCGGCCTGATGGTCGTGATGTATCTGGTGGACGCTCTCTCGGCCATCGTGGACAGCCTCGGCGTGATCCGACCGCTCTCGTTCTTCCGGTACTACATGGGCGGCGACCCGCTCCGCAACGGCCTCAGCATCCCGGACGCCGGTGTGCTGGGAGCGGTTGCCGTGGTATTCCTCGCCCTGGCCGTGATTGCGTTCGAGAGGCGCGACCTGGCGGCCTGACTCCGGTCGGTACGTGGACCGCGGCCCGCCGCAGGTTGGCCGCGGTTCCGATTCCCCGGGACCGGTCTCGCTCTACCCGAACCGGAGGCGTCCACCTGCCCGAAGCGGCAGCGGCGCGCGGGACCGCAGTGGACCGCGGCCCGAGACGCGATAGAGTAGTTGCGGACTCATCGTTCGTCGCGTGGCTCACTCAGGACCCGCGGACGGAACGGCATCGAGTGCGGAACGGATACCTCGAGAATGTCCGAGCGTAACCCCAGGGCGCGTGCGGAAGAGGCCCGTCCTTCGAGCGGCGGCAACTTCCACGGCTACCTCGGCCGCAACCTGTCCGATGGCTACCGTATGGCCGTGATGACGCTGGACGACCAGATCGCGGCCGCCGCGGTCCTGCGCGGGGCGACGATGGCTGCCTGGCTGGCGGCGGCCGAGGACCCCGAGGAGCAGCTCGACGCCACCTTCCGGCGTCGACTTGAAGCGGATCTTCAGCCCGCCATCCGCGCCGGGAAGTCCGACGACGGCATGGCCTCCGTGGCCCTCGAGCCCCTCGTGGCGGCCCTCGCGGATCTCAACCCGAAGCTCCAGATCACGCTCGCGCGAGCCTTCGGACCGTGGGACGGAAACCCCGAAATCGACGCCACGGGCAAGGAGGCCGGCGAGGCACTGCGGACGCTCCGGGATCGGCTGACGGCCAGCGACGCGCCGGCCGCCGCAACCGGCGACACCGAGGCCGGCTTGCGGGCCCTCTACGAATCCAGGGATCCCGGAGCGCCGGCGCCGCTGCCGCTTCGAATGCGGCTCCAGCAGGACCTCGGCGAAGCCGACGCCGCGGCTGCCCAGCGCGCCCGACTGGTCCGCGCGTCGGGTTGGAGGTTCGTGTTCAACGCCTTCCTGGCCGTGGTTGTCCTGAGCCTCGTCGTAGCCGTGGCCAGCACTGTCAACCTGCGATCCAGCGCCGTGGTGGCAGGTGACCCGACCGGCGACCCGGCCATGCCGCTCACCATCACCACCGTCGCCCCCATCGAGGCCACGATCGGCAGCGGATACGTCCACGTCGGCGCCACGCAGCGTTCGATGATCGTGGCTTTCGCGCCATCGGCCCTATGGCGACTCTCTTCGCGCGAATGCCAGGCCGACGTCGTCGGCGTGGTCGACTGGCTGGGCCAGACAACGTGGATCGGCCAGCAGGCCGGCCATATCGGCACGATCGCGGGCGATCCATCGTCGTCGAACGCCTACGTCGCGGGGTTGGGTTCGTACTGCGAGGTCGGACGATTCGTCAGCGGCGACGGCGGGACGACGTGGTCCGCGGGCTCACTGCCCGGAGGTCAGACGGACGTGCCGGCCTGGCTCGCCTTCGACCCGGCGAGCGCGCACACGCTGCTCGCCTATTACCCCGGCACGCTCTACACGAGCCATGACTCGGGGCTGAGCTGGACGCCGCGGGGGTCGACCGTCAACCCTCTGGCGTTCGATTCGACCGGACGGCTCGTCGGCTGGATGTCGGGCAAACTGTTCGAGTCGCTCGACGACGGACTCTCCTGGCAGCAAACGGGCCCCGGCCCGGCCGACCCGCCGGTTGCGCAAGGAGCGACATCGGCCGGCGTCCTCATCGGCGCAAAGGACGGCCTGTGGTGGTATCCGCGGGACACGGCGGCCACCCTGATCCAGTCCGGGGCCGTCTATTCGATCGCGACATTGGGCGACGGGGCGGTCGTCATCGGTGCGAGCCCGGCCGGTCATCCATGGCTGGGGACCGTCAACTCCACGACCCCAGGCGTCTCGACGGCACCGCTCCCTGCCGACATCGCTTCTATCGCGATCACCGGCGGTTCCGTGGCGGTCAACGACAGCGGCGCGATCGTCGCCTTCACGGGCAGCAGTTCCGCAATAGCCGTGGCTTCATTCGGCCGCTGAGCGTTTGGCCCTACGGCAACGGAGGCCTTTGCCGGCATGCGCGACGCAACCTGGACACAACCGTCTGGCCCCGGAACCGCAACCGCCCGGACGGCACCACGCAACCGACGCGCTCCTGAACCGTTACCGCCCGGCTGCTGATTTCCCTCGGCCCATGGCGGACTCTTCAACCACGCACAGAAGCCCCGGGCCGGACGCCCGGCCCAGGCACACCACCGTGCGGGAACAGGAGTACCGAAATGGCCGCCGCGCCAGGGACCGAAATGAAGCGAACCCTGACGATGACCGGGCTCACGATCAACGCCATGGCGCTGATCGCGCCCGGCGCGTTCCTGTGGACGACGTTCCAGGCCCAGGTCGTCCAGCAGAATGGCGGAGCGACCACCGCATTCGACATGGTCCCCGGTCTGCTGTTCGTCCTTGTTCTTGCCTTCTTGACAGCGCTTTCGTATTCGGAACTCGCGAACATATTCCCCGATGCGGGCGCGGGTTCTTCCTATTACTTCGCGGAGGCCGCGTTCCTGCAGCGTGAGGAGCGTGTCCACTACAAGTTCGCCCGGCTGGCGAAGTTTGTGGTCGGCTGGGTGTCCCACCTCTACTACTGGATCTACCCGGGCATCATGGTCGCGTTCACCGCGACGCTGCTCGTGTTCATCCTGGCCCAGTTCGGCATCGTGCTCAATCAGCCGCTCGAGATCGGCGCTGCGTTCGTCTTCTCGGCGATCGTAGGTCTGATCGCCTATCGAGGTATTTCCGGATCCACGATGACGGCCGTCGTCATCAATGCGATTCAGCTCACGGCTCTTGTTGCGTTCGCGATCCTCGCTATCGCGTTCCGCATGACCCACCCCGAACTCTCCTACGCGCACTCCGGTCTGGCTTCGGTGGTTCTTCCGCACAACTTCACCAACGTCATCTTTCAGGGCACCATCGCCATTCTTCTCCTGGTCGGCTTCGAGTCGGTCACGGCGCTCGGTGGTGAGGCAATCAACCCGAAGCGCGACGTTCGCCGCGCGATCCTCCTCTCCCTGGCCATCCAGGGCGGCGTCGCCTACGTCATCGAATACGTGGCTGCCAACTTCTTCGTGAACAGCGGCACGGTCCCCGGCTCGGGTGGAGGATACGCCGCAGCCGCCGCGTCCGGCGCCCCCATCGGCGACATGGTCCGGCAGATCGGCGACACGATGCTGGGCGGCACTGGCTTCGCGCTCGTGATCATCCTGGCAGCGACCGTGCTCATCGCTCTCGTCGGCACGACGCTCGCGTGCCTCAACACCGGCGTTCGTATCACCTACGTCATGGGCCGCGACAAGGAAGTCCCCGGTATCCTGGGCATGCTCCACTTCCGCCATGCNNGTGCTTTCGGCCGACAACCTGCTGCAGATCACATTGGCCAGTAACACGGGCACATTCCTCGTATACGGGATGACCTGCGGTCTGGTCCTGGTGGCCTTCGGCGGCGAACACAAGCGACACGTCGTCAAGCACGTCATCGTTCCGCTTGCTGGGCTTCTCGCAAACATCGGAATGCTCATCGGCATCGTAATCATGAGTGTCTCCGCCGGCGGGTCAACGCAGACGGACACACTTATCGCCCTTGGGATCGTCGGGGCATGGATCGTCGCCGGGGCGGTGTGGCTCCTGTTCAACTCGGCTGCAAACAAGACGAGTCTCCTGGTCAAGCCTCCGGTCATCAGCCCAGAACTCTAGTCTCACACTTCGCAGAAACGAAACCGCGCCGATGGCTGGACGGGCTGCCACGGCGCGGTTTCACACCTTCTCGACGCGAGACGACTCTCCAGGTACTTCTCCCCGACTGAGATGAAATGCAAGCCGTGACTACAGTCCTTGCCGTTGAATACGCAGGCCTGACCGTGATCGGCCACGTGCGCGAGCACAATGAAGACCGGCTCGGATGGGTGGCGATCGACGGCGAGGCGCCATACGTGACGCCGGCCGAGGAGCACAACCTCGCCGCGTCCGTGGCCAGGTCGGGGCTCGGCCTCGTCTTTGCCGTCGCAGATGGACTTGGCGGATACGGCGGCGGCGAAGTCGCTTCCGGCATGGCCGTGGAGTCCAGCCTCGGCCAGGCCCAGCGAAGTCTCGCCGCCGGGGGCCGGGTGCCCGGCATCCTGCGCGATGCCTTCAACCGGGCCAACCAGGCAATCCTCGACGCCGCGATCTCCGGCCAGGGAGGCCGGAAGATGCAGTCCACGCTCAGCACACTGGTCATGACGCCCGGCGAAGCCCACCTCGGTCATGTCGGCGACAGCCGCGTCTATCGGCGCCGCGCCGGGGAGCTGGAGCTGCTGACCACGGACCACAGCCAGGTGATGGAGTTGCTGCGGATGCACATCATCACGCCGGAACAGGCAATCACCCACCCGGCGCGCTATGCCCTGACGCGATCGGTCGGCGGCGACATCACGGTTCGGACCGACGTTCGCAACGAGCGACTGGAACCGGACGACACGTTCCTGCTCTGCTCTGACGGGCTGTGGAGCAACGTGACCTCGAGCGAGATCACGGCCGCCCTGGCGGAACCGCCGGCCGAAACGTGCCGGGCGCTGGTCGACCTCGCCCTCGAACGTGGCGGCGAGGATAATGCGACGGCCATGGTCGTTCGCGTCCGCGAGGCCGGGCAGCGNNGGAGGTTGTTCTCGTGACCACGACCGAGCTGGAAACCGGCGCGAAGCTGGACCAGTTCACGATCGTCAAGGCCATCGGCCACGGCGCGTTCAGCGACGTCTTCCTGGCGGAGGATCCCGACGGGCGCCAGGTCGTTCTCAAGTGCCCGCACGAGTCGATCATGGGCGACGTCTCCACTTTCGACCGATTCCGCCGCGAACTGGAGATCTCACGCCATCTCCAGCACCCAGGCATCCAGCGCCCGATCGACTTCACCTCGGATCGATCCCGGCCGTACATGGTCATGGAGTACATCGACGGGGAGACCCTCCGAGCGATGCTCAGTCGCGAGAAGAAGCTATCCGTGGAGAAGGCGGTCGATTTCGGCCGGCAGCTGGCGTCGGCGATGGCCTACGCCCACTCTCAGGGGGTCGTTCATCGCGACCTCAAGCCCGAAAACGTGCTGGTGACCTCGGACGGGAAGCTCGTGGTCACCGACTTCGGCGTCGCCTTCATGGCCGGAGCCCGGCGGCTCACGTGGCGCTGGTTCTCCACGGCCCTGGGGACGCCGGACTACATGTCGCCCGAGCAGATCCAGGGCAAGCGTGGCGACGCCCGGACGGACGTCTACGCCATCGGGGTCATGCTATACGAGATGCTCGCCGGGCGCGTTCCGTGGGAAGGCGACAACGCCCTCTCCGTCATGAGCCAGCACATAAACGCGCCCGTGCCGCCGCTCCACGAGCTCAACTCCGCGGTCCCGCCGCCCATCGATGGCATCGTCCGCAAATGCCTGCGGAAGGACCCGAACGAAAGGTACGAGGACGCATCCTCGCTTCGATCGGACCTGGACCACTGGCGCGACCTGCCGCTTTCNNTTGATCTTCGCAATCAGCGCCGCTTTCCTCACCGCCAGCATCCTGTTGCTCGTGCTGGCTTACCTCATCGGCCACCACTAAGTAGCCGCGCAGGCGCCCCAGGACCGCGCGGGAGGGACCAGATGCCTCACAAGTCAGGACGAACGCCAAACGGAGGCCCGGCCTCGGGCGCGGGCTATGGGGCCTCGGGCGCGGGNNGACGCCGTCTCGTCGATCGACGTCGATCGGCGTGCCGTGGAGCGCATCCTGGCGGGGGTCAGAGAAGCCGGCCTGCAGCAGATCGAACTGCAGTTCGCCGACGTGACCGGCGCGGTCAAGACAGTGGCCGTGCCCGCTCGGCGCATCGCGGCTGTCCTTGCCGACGGCGAGTGGTTCGACGGTTCGGCTATCGAGGGTCTGGCGCGCGAGGTCGAGTCGGACATGTACCTGCGGCCCGATCCCTCGACCTTCTCAGTCATGGAGCCGTCCGGTGTGCCCTGCGCCCGGCTCATCTGCGAGGTCGTCAAGCCAAACGGCGAGCCCTACCCCGGCGACGGGCGCGGCACACTGCGAGCGATCCTGAACAGCGCCGAGTCGGCCGGGCTGGGATACCTGGTCGCNNGACCCGAGCAGCTACTTCGAGCGAAGCCGCGGCCGTTCCCGGCGCGTTGAGCTGGAAATCGTGTCCGCCCTCGAGACGATGGGTATCCACGTCGAGTCGAGCCACCACGAGGTGGCGAGCGGGCAGTTTGAGCTGGACTTGCCGCTTCTGCCGGCGCTCGTTGCCGCGGACACCGTCACGACGCTCAAGCCGGCGGTCAAGGAACTAGCCCGGGAACGCGGCATGCAGGCCACGTTCATGCCGAAGCCGCTCGCCGACGCAGCGGGCTCGGGCATGCACGTCCACCAGGTCCTGGTCGATCGAACCGGCCGCAGCGTCTTCGACGACCCGGACGATGCCTACGGTCTTTCGCCGATCGCCAAAGCGTTCCTGGCCGGCCAGCTGGAACACGCCCCGGGCATGAGCGCCCTCGTGGCCCCGACGGTCAACTCGTACAAGCGCCTCGTGCCCGGCTACGAAGCGCCGGTCGCCGGCAGCTGGGGTCGCCACAGCCGCGGGGCGCTGATCCGCGTGCCCACGCCGGTTCGCGGCGACGCCTCCCCCGGCGAGGTATTTGGGGCGCGGCTGGAGCTGCGTCTCGTGGACCCGAGCTGCAACCCGTATCTCGCGTTCACGGCCATGCTCGCGGCGGGCCTGGACGGCCTGGACCGCGGCTGCGAGCTTGGGCCGCCGCTTGAGGAACTTGAACACGGTTTCGGCGGCGGGGGCCACAGCGTTACCAAGCCACTCCCTGCATCCCTGGGCGAAGCCCTGGCCGCTCTCGAGATGGACGACGTGATCACGGACGCCCTGGGCAGCGAGCTGATGGAACTCTTCCGCTCCGCGAAGAAGCTGGAATGGGAGGCGTACCGCCGCCAGGTCACTCCCTGGGAACGCGACACCTACTTCCAGCGCTCGTAGGAGTGGCGCGGCCCCGACTGAGCAGCTGCGGCGGGTGGCCGGTGGCCGGGCCCGAGTAGCCGCGGCGGGTGGCCGCAGCTAGTGGCCGGGCCCACCCCAGGTCGACCCCTATCTAGTCGAACTTGCCTGCTTTGGGACTTATCAGGCAAGTCCAGGCCGTCTCGGGGCCAGCGGGCCGGCCGAAACCGGGCAAGTAGTCGCGGGCGTCGGGGCCAGCGGGCCGCCCGAAACCGGGCAAGTCGTGGCGGGCGTCGCGCGTGTCGGGGCCAGCGGGTCGCTCCCCTACGCGGCTCGCTATTCCAGCGCTTTCTCGTACAGCGCATAGACCGCGTCGAAGCCCGGACCGCCTATCTCGCCGCGATACTCGAATCTAGCGGCCTCGTGATAGGAACGAATGCCGGGGCTGTCGGCCCGGCAGTCGAGGCGCAGTCGCGCGGCGCCGCCTTCGCGAGCGAGCAGTTCGGCCAGGGTCACGAGTTCGCGGCCCAGGCCCGGAAATCCGCGCCGGACGGCCAGCTTGTGCAGGTAACGGGCAAACCCGGCTGGTTCGGTCGGGCGCTCGCCCCAGAATCGGGCGTCGGTCCGGTGGAGCGCGAACGTGCCCACCGCGGACACTCCGTGCCAGGCCAGATAGGTCGGCCCGAACGCGAGCGTGGCCTCCAGGGTGGCAACGGGAAACGGTCTGGGCCAGCCGAGTTGCCCGCGCGACTCGAGCCAGGCCGACGCCCCTTCGAGCAGTTCGGCGACGACGGACAGCTCGCCGGGGTCGGCCTGCCGGACACGGATTCGGCCGTTGCGCAGAACCCACGTTTCGGCCAAACCCATCCGATCGCTCCTCCTGGAGACCAGCTGCAACCCTTTCGTTACCTTAGCCGAGCCTCGCAGTTGGTCGCGGGCGTTAAGCTACTCGCCGAAGAAGCAATGTGCGGCCGCTGTCCGCCAATTCTGGAGGTCCCGTGCGCGTCTCAATTGGAATAGACCTTGGCTCCTCGAGGGTGAAGCTGCTCGCGCTGGATGAGACCGGCGAGTGCCTCGGCGTGACCATGGCCTCCTACCCCACCGAAGCGCGGCATCCGGGCTACGCCGAACAGAATCCCGATCGATGGTGGGACGCCCTGCGCCTGGCGATGTCCGAGATGCTGGCCAGACCTGCCCTTCGCGGCGCCAACGTCGAGGCGCTCGGGCTTACCGGCCAGATGCACAGCGCGGTCTTCCTCGATGACACCGGCACGGCCGTGCGCCCCGCAATCATGTGGTCGGATGGGCGCGCCGACGCGGAGACGGACGAGATCGAGCAGCGCATTCCCCGTGAGGAGCTCGTCGCTCTGACCGGCAACCGATCCAACGTGAGCTTCACCGCCCCCAAGATCATGTGGCTGACCCGCCACGAGCCCGAAGTCATGGCCCGGACCCGCTGGATCGTCCAGCCCAAGGACGCCCTGCGCGCCCGCCTCACCGGCGAGGTCGCTAGTGACGTGTCGGACGCCTCTGCCACACTCCTATTCGACCTTCACGCTCGAAACTGGTCCGATGAGATTTGCCGCCGACTCGAGATCGATCGAGGCAAGCTTGCGCCGCTGACCGAGTCCGAGACATTGGCCGGCGGCCTGCGCGAAGAGGCGGCCCGGGCTCTCGGCCTGCCGACCGGTATAGCCGTTGCCGTGGGCGGCGCCGATGCTCCCGCCGCTGCCCTCGGCCTGGGCCTGGCGCGCGAGGAAGACGCCCACGGCACGGTGCTCGTCTCCCTCGGGACCGGCGGCCAGGTGCTCGCCCCGGTCACTGACCCCAAGGTGGACCCCGAGGGCCGTCTCCACGCCCTCTGCCACGTGGTTCCCGGCCAGTGGTGCGTAATGGCCGCCACGCTGTCCGCCGCCGCCTCCCTGGACTGGGTCGTTCGCCTCCTCAAGCCCGACGATCCGAATGGCGCCCGCGAGCTCCTCGCCGCGGCCGCGAAGGCGCCGGCGGGCAGCGACGGCGTCCTCTTCCTGCCCTACCTGCGCGGCGAGCGGACCCCGCACTTCGACCCGAATGCACGTGGCGCGCTCGTGGGCCTCAAGATCGGCCACGGCCCCGCGGAAGTGACTCGGGCAGTTCTCGAGGGAGTGGCCTTTGCCCTCGCCGAGGGCCTGGACCTGATGCGCGGTCTGGGCCTCGAGCCAAAAGCCGGCGTCGTGGCCGGCGGCGGGGTCAACCGTCTGTGGCAGCAGATCATCGCCGACGTCCTCAACATGCCCGTCGCTCTCGGAGCCACCGAGCACGCTTCGGCGAGGGGCGCGGCCCTGCTCGGCGCCGTCGCCGCCGGGATCGCCCCTTCCACGGCCGAGTCCACGTGGCCGCTCCCCGGCGACACGCGCGTCATGGACCCGATCCCCGCCCAGGCCGCCCTGTACGCCGAGCGTTCGGGGGTATACCGCGAGCTATACGAGCGCCTCCCCAAGGCATAGGCCGACCCGCTCGAGGACGCTCAGACTTGCCCGACCGCGGGGACATGCGGCGATTGTCCCGCGGCCTTGACCGCCGTGATCCACGGGCACTTCCCAAGCGGAATCTCGGCAGTTACTGATCCCGCGCCATCTCGATGAAGCGGCATAGGGCGTTGGCGAGGCGCATCTGGCGCGGGGTGCGGGCGCGGACGCGGATGAGGGCAGGGCTGGCGACCACGATGGCCAGGCAGCGGGCGCGCGAGGTGGCCACGTTAAGACGGTTGAGGCTGTAGAGGAACTCCATGCCNNGGCTCGACGTGGCCATCGAGTAGACCGAGACCGGCGCCTCCTGCCCCTGGAACTTGTCCACCGTGCCGACGTGGACGCCATCCAGCGCGCGGCCGATCTCGGTGACCTGGGCGTTGTACGGGGCGACGACAAGCACTTCGTCCAGCGACAGCGCATGGCGGCCGCCTTCCGCGTCCGTCCACGTGCTGCCGTCGCCGACCAGCTCCGCGATCAGGTCCGCGACGACGGCCGCTTCCTCGGGCGACTCGTTGCTGTTGCCCACGTGAAGGACAGGAACGAACCGCACGCCCGTGCGGCTCAGCCGGCCTGGAGACGAGAGGTCCTGGCGCGCCAGCCGCGGCTGCGACGTGAGGCGGCCCTCGTAGAATGCCTCCGAAGTGAACCGGCAGACGTCCGGGTGGAGCCGCCGCGTCTGTTCGAGGAAGAGACCCATCTCCGGCGGCATCGTCGACTTGCCGTCCAGGATGTGGCCGAGGGCGGAGGCTTCGGCGCCGGGCGGATGCGTGCCCTGGAGCGGCTGATCCAGCTGCTGCGGGTCGCCGACCAGGACCAGGCTGCGGGCCGCCCCTGAAACGGCGACCGAGTTGGCGAGTGAGAGTTGGCCGGCTTCGTCGATCACGAGCACGTCCACTGATTCGGCGAACTCCTCGCGCGACCAAAGCCAGGCGGTGCCGCCGACGACGTCTACCTCACCCGACCCGAGCGCATCCCGCAGCGACCCGTAATCCTTGAATGGGCGGGCCGCGTCCGACGAGCAATCGCCCGAGCGATCCGTCCGCTGGCCGATCCTGACGACGATCCCCCGCTCTCGGGCCCGCTCGGCGACCGAATCGAGCAGGTGGCCGATGACTCGATGGCTGTTGGCGGTGACGCCGACCTTTCGGCCGAGCCGGACAAGTTCGACCACGATTTCGGCGCCCAGGTAAGTCTTGCCCGAACCCGGGGGACCCTGGACGGCGAGCCAGCTTCCCTCCAGGCCGGCGGAGATGCGGCGTGCGGCATCCGAGGCCGACTCGCCGTCCCGGCACAGCGACTCCCCTGCCCTGGCCGACGGCGGTCGCCGCACCAGGAGCTCCCTCGACGCCGCGAACTCGCCCGGCGCCTCCATGCCGTTCACGACGACCCACTCTCCGATCCGGAGAAGGCCCTCCTGGAGCGGGCCCGTGTCCACGTAGTCGCACGGAACGAGAGACGTGGGATGCGGACCATCCGTCTTTGGCCCGCGCGCTAGGTCTATCGTTCTCTCCACTTCGTCCAGCGCAGCGACCCGCCCAGGCGAGCGGCCGGTAGCCGGGTCGCGAACGCTCGAGTCGACCCCTATTCCATGCTCCTGCTCCGGGAAGCTGTACCGGTAGATGATCGACCGGGCCGTTTCGCCGACGGGGCCGAGACAGGTCAGCATGCCGATCGGCTCGCGCTCCGCGACGCGTTCTTCATCCGTGTACTCGTCCATGAGCTTGAAGTAGCGCCACCAGAACGACTTCTCCTCGCGCCGGTGCCAGCTGAGCAGCTGGGCCAGGAGCCAGCGGCCATGCTCCGCGGCCGTCCGAGCCGCGGGATCCTCCGGCACTCCCGAGCAGAGCCTGTCCGCGATCTCGGCGACGTGGGCGAGCCGATCCGAGAGTGGAGGCGGCGCTTCCGTCGACTCCCGCGCCGGCCGGGGCATCGGTTCGTCCAGTTCCGCGGCCAGGTCCACGCGCCGTGCCTCCAGCCAGTCCCGAAGCTGCAGGTTCGAAACGCAGTCGTCGCGGTTGTAGCGCTCGATGCTGAGCAGCGTCTCGTCCGTAGCGGGCGAGCGCGGTACGGCCGAACCCGTGTCCGCATCTGCAAGCCAGCTCTCGAAGGCGACGATACTGGACCCGGCGTCGCGCAGACCTTCCGCGCGGTGGAGCCCGTAGAGCGGCTCGAGTTTCTTGATGGAATAGCTCTCCACCGACGCCCGCAGACTCTGGCGGACAGCCCGGAAGAGATCGATGAAGACTCCGCCGCGGAGCAGCCGGTCCACCTCTTCCTCGCGCGTGGCGTGCCGGCCCATCAGCCGCCCGACGGCCGATGGCTCGTACGGCGCGTAGTGGTAGATGTGCATCTCCGGATCCGCGTCCAGCCGGCTGATGAACAGGTCTATCGTCTCCTCGAAGGCCCGGCGCTCCGCCTCCGGAGTCACCTGGCCGGCTTCATCGACCGCCCAGAAGGCAAAGAAGGCGGGCTCGCCGGCCCGCCCGGGCGACCCCGGATCGAGAACGCCGAAGAGGTATTCGACCCCATCGTCAAGCGCGAATGGGTCGCCCTCTATATCGAAGAAGAGATCGCCCGGCCGTGGTTTCGGCAGGCTTGTCAGGCCGCGGTTCGATTCGATCGAGCCGTCCGGCTTCCGCGGCACGGGCAGCAGGTCATACAGAACCCGGCCCGCGTCCTCGCCGCGAACCTGGATTGCCGCCTGCTCACGAGCCCTTGCCAGCGCACCGGGCCCCACGCCGTCGAGTGGCTCCGACAGCGGCAGCTCCAGGGCTGCGAGCCCACGGCGGGTTGGCACACCGGCGCCCTTGAGCGCGCTCCGCAACCGCGTGGAGGCATTCGCGACGAGGGAGAGGTCGTCGTCGCGGCGCCGCCGCGCTGCACACACCGTCTGCCAGCGGCAGACCTCGCAATGCTCCACCGGCTCCGGGTATGTGGCGGCGGGCGGATACGTCGCCGCTGCATAACCCCCGTCCGCCTCTACGCGCGCCTCGAACGCGGCCTTGACCGTGCGGTAGTAGGCCATGTAGTCCGCTACGCGATGATGCTCGACAGCCCGAGCGCTGCCGCCCAGGGCGACGTGCATGTATTCCGGCTCCAAGCCCTGGACATCCGTGAGCTGCTCTACGTACGAGCAGATCTGGAGAAGCGCCGATGCCTTGACGTGCCGGGCCAGCTTCGTATCCACGACCTCGTAGCTCCAGGTGCCGAGGGCGCTCGGCTTCTCAACGCGAAGCAGGAAGTCCGCGTGGCCGAGCCACCTGCCGTCGAAGAACGTGGCCTGGTAGATGACGTCATCGCCGCGCCGGAGCGCCTCCAGCGTCTTCGCCGCGGCCTCGAGAAGCTTCGCCGGCCGATCCTCCGGGCGGACATCGCGTCCCCCGCCGTCCAGGCGCGTGACCGGGCGCCCGTCAGCCTCGAGCGCCGCCAGGTAGCGAACCTCGTGCTCAGTGCCGCGCCGGGCGATCAGGTCCAGCTCCGGGTCCATCCGGATTGGCCGGTCCACGAGCCGGGCCAGTAGCGCCAATTCCAGGCCGACCAGGTGCTCGCACGCCAGGTAACCGACGAGATCCGTGGCCGAGAAGACGGGCTTATCGCCGATGAGTTGCATGGTCACCCACGATAGCCCAAGGCAGTGACAGCTCGTGTGTCACTGCGCCAGTTGGGCTCGACACCTGGCGGAGCGCCGACCCTCCGCCGGGCTGGTCGGCCACGGACGAGCGCGGTGCGTCCTGTCAACACTACATAGGTGAAAGCCCTTAATCCGCAGCCACTACCGACCGACCACTTCCGCATGGACGCCATAGGCTCGATCGGCACCTCGGGATCGCAGGCCGTTCAGGCTGCGCAGGCCAATACCGCCGCGGCGACTAAGACCCCGGCCGCGGACCTGGGCCTGCCGCCGACGAACCTCGCCCAGGCCGCGACTACCAATACCATCAATGCCGCTCTCGTATCGAGCCAGTGGGGAATCGACCCGTCAACGGTCGGCGGCGTCTACGGTGGCGCCGGTGAATCGGGCGGGCTCTTCTCCGGGGACACGCTCCTGCCCCTCCTCACGAACCTCACCCACGCAAACGCCGAGCAGGCTCTGGCGTTGATCGGCATCCAGACCCCGACGCCGGGCACCGCGAAGTCGCCCGCGCCTGCGACGACCGCGTCCGCGTCCAGCACCTCCGCCGCCGCGAGCCAATCGGCATCGGCGCAGGCTGCCTCCGCTCCGAGCGGCCCAGCGATCGTCGACCCGCTGTGGGGCCGCTCCGCCTGAGTCGCCTCCCCCGCGCCGCCTGCCGGTCCGGTCGGGCGCCTCGGACCCTGCCGGCCGGTCGGGCGTCTCGGACCCCGCCGACGCCCGGCAAACGCCGTCGAACTGTGGGACCCTCTGGTCCTCATGAATGGAGAGAGCGGCCGGACCTCGGCCGCGCCCCCGCCTTCGGCCGCGCCCGTCCCCGCGGCCGTCCCAGCGCCCTCATACCGGGCGCTGTTGAACGTGCCCTCGCTCGGGCGGGTCCTGCTCGGCATGCAGATAGCGCGGATCGCCCAGTCGATGATCAGCATCGTCATGATCCTGTTCGCCCTGCAGCGGTACAACGACCCGTCGCTGGCCGGACTCGTCGCCTTCGCGAGCATCGTCCCGGGCCTTCTGATCAGCCCGATCGCCGGGGCGCTGCTGGACCGACACGGTCGGGTCCGCCTGATCATCCTCGACTACATCGTCGTCACGATCACCCTGGGGCTGATCGCAGCGCTCTCGCTCTCCGGCCACCTGCCCGCGTGGCTGCTCGTCGGGATCGTGTCGATAGCAGCACTGACCGGGCCCCTCAGCCAGAGCGGCCTGCGCAGCCTCTTCCCGCTCCTGGTCCCGGAGCCGCTTTGGGAACGGGTCAACGCGGTCGACTCGAACGGCTGGGTCCTGGCCACGGTCGTCGGCGCGCCGATGGGAGCTGTCATAGCCCAGCTCGTCGGGTTCGAGATTGCGCTCATCTGCATTGCCGTGGCTTACGCGGCAGCGGCGGTGGTGATGCTCGGCGCGCCGGACCCGCGCACTGACGTGGCCTCCACGGGGAACTTGATGCGCGACGCCTGGCTCGGGCTCGTCTACACCTGGAACAACCGGACCCTGCGGGGCCTGGCCATATCGCTCTCGACGATGAACATCGGCTGGGGCGTGGTCGAGATCGTGGTGCCGGTCCTGATACTCAAGCACCTGGGCATGGGCCAGGACATGGTCGGCTACATGTTCGGACTGAGCGGGGCGCTGGGCGTCGTCTCGGCGTTCTTCGCCGGCCGCATCAGGACCGAGGGCCAGGAACGGAAGCTGATCCTCGTCGGAGCGGTGGGGTTCACCGCCGGCGCCGTCGTACTGCTTTGGCCCGACAGCCTGATCCCGATCGCGGTCTCGATGGTGATCGCCGGGCTCGCCAACGGCCCGCTGGATATCGCCCTCTTCACGCTCCGTCAGCGTCGAACCGACCCGGCGTGGATGGGCCGCGCTTTTACGATCTCGATGAACCTCAACTTCTCCGGCTTCCCGGTAGGCGCGGCGATCACCGGAGTGATGCTCTCTGTCTGGCCGGCTGAAGTCGCGATCCTTTTCGGCATCTCGGCAAACCTCGCGGCAATCGTCCTCGGCTACTTTTTGATCCCACTCGGCGACGAGACCGAGTCGGCGGCCGCAGTCGTGGCGACATCCAAGTAGGTCGCGGCAGGGACCCGGAGCCGGGGCGTGGTGCGGGCGCGGCACACCCCGCTACCTGGCGATATTCCTACCCGAGTGGCGCGAGTCACGTTCTTGCTCGGCTCGGACCGACGATCGGCCTGATCCAGACACCGCGATGAGTGGATCCACGCTCGACCATACACGTGGCCGCGCCGCGAGCGGGCGAATCCCGATGCGACGACGCCCGAAGCCCAGCCCGGCGCCACGAGGATTGGAATCTGGCAGGATCGGCTCGCCCTCCACGGCTGCGCCACTCCCCCGGCGCCACTCCCCGGCGCCACGAATCAAGAGGCCGGGCCCGAAGGCCCGGCCTCTTGCGCTACTGCGTGGGTTCTAGGAGGCAGCTGCCTCGCCGACCGGCGTTTCGGCATCGGCGTCGTGACCGCGACCGAGGGCTCGGCTCGACCGCACCTTCGCGTCCTCAACGAGCGAGTACACGACCGGGATAACGATCAGGGTCAGGAAGGTGGAGGTGAAGAGCCCGCCGATCACGACCGTGGCCAGCTCNNGCCGTCATCAGGATCGGCCGGACGCGAGTTCGACCGCCCTGGATCAGGGCGTCATACATCGGCATGCCCTTGTGCCTGTGTTGCTCGACCAGGTCGAGAAGCACGATGGCGTTGGTCACGACGATGCCTATCAACATCAGGAAGCCGATCAATGCGCTGATGCCGATCGGGCGCTGGGTCAGGAAGAGCGCCGGGAAGGCGCCGATCGTGGCCAGCGGGAGACTGAACATGATGACGAGCGGGTCGACCAGCGAATTGAAGACCAGCACCATCACGATGTAAACGAGCAGGACGGCAACGGCCATCGAGACGAACAGCCCGCTGAATGCCTGGGTCATCTGTTCGGTGACGCCGCCCAGCTTGGCGGTGACGCCGGTCAGCTTGCCTTCGGCCTGGAGCTTGTCTATCGCCTTCTGGATCTCGGTCGAGACCCCGCCCGTGTCCTTGCTCGTCGGGTCGGCCGAAACCGTCGCGGCGGGTGACTGATCGACCCGGCTGACCCGAGCCTGGTTCTGGGTGGGGGTGATCGTCGCGATCGCGCCCAGCGGCATCTTGGCAACGCCGACGGGCATCTTGGCCAGGGTGTCGGGGGTCAGGTTGGCGTTGACCTGGAGATATACCTCGGTGGGAGCGCCGCTCAGGGCGACCGTACCGGCTACGGTCCCGACCAGGGCGTTGTGGACCTCGGACTGGACGCCGTAGACGCTCGTACCGTCCAGGATCGCCTTGTTCGGATCGACATCGACGTTGTACTGGGTCGCCGGAACCGCGATGTCGCTCTTGACGTTGATCAGGTCCGGCATCGTCTTGAGCTCGGCCAAAACTGCGTTGGTAGCGTTCGTGACGTCGGTCATGTTCGCGCCGCTGACGACAACGCTGATCGCGCTGCTGCCGGTCATGCTGTCCTGGGCGACCTGGATCGCCCAGCCGTCCTTCTGCAGCGACGCCAGCTCGTCGGTGAGCTTCTTCTGTTCCGTGTCGAGGTTCGTGGAGTTGTCCAGCCCGACGACGATGGTGGCCGCGTTGGCCGCGCCGCCGCTGAATGCCGCGGAGAGAGCCGAGAGACCGGTGTCCGATTCGCTCGGGACGGTCGTCTCGATGAGGTTGACTTCTGAGACGGTCCGGAGTCTGGCTTCGACGGCTCGCGCTTCCGTGAGAACGACCGACGACGGCGTGCCGGAGGGCGGAGAAACGGTGATCGAGAGCTGCTTCTGCGAACCCGCGTTCAGGAACTGCGTGGGGATGTGGGGCACCAGTGCGCCCGCGCCGACGACGAGCACTGCGGCGACGCCGATGACGGCCCAGCGGCTGCGCCGGCTGGCAAGTGCCGCCTTCAGGAGCGGGGTGTAGATCTTCTGGACGAGAGTGTCGTGATGCTGCGGTCCTTCGTCGGGATCGAGCTTGATGCGGTCGATGAAGAGGCTGGCCAGCACCGGGACGACGGTCAGGGCGCAGATCAGCGATGCGAGCAGGGCGAACGTGACCGTCAGCGCGAAGGGCAGGAAGAACTGGCTCACGATGCCGCCGACAAACCCGAGCGGCAGGAAGACCGCGACCGTCGTGAGCGTGGAACTGGTGATGGCGCTGGCGACTTCACGCGTGCCGGAGATGCATGCCTCGCGCATTGGATCGCCGCGGCCGCGGTGGCGGTAGATGTTCTCGAGGACCACGATGGCGTCGTCGACAACCCGTCCGACGGCTATTGCCAACCCTCCCAGGGTCATGATGTTGATCGTGACCCCGGCCACGAGCATGAGCACCAGGGCGGTCATGATCGAGACTGGGATGCTGATGGCAGCCACGAGGGTGGAGCGCAGGCTCATCAGGAAGACGAAGATCGTCAGGATCGCGAAGAGGGCGCCGAGGCCGCCCTCGCGGACCAGGCTGTCGCGCGACTCGATGATGAAGCTCGACGAATCCGAGACCGTGTCGATCTCGAAGCTGCCGTTGCTCTGGGCATTGAGCTGGTTGAGCTTGGCCTGGACCGCCTGGACGGTGTTGACCGTGTTGGCATCCGATGTCTTGCTGATGCTAAGGACCAGGGCCGCGCCGGCGTCGCCGGCGCGAGGGTTCTTGTTGAGTTCGGCGTAGCCGTTCGGGTAGACGGGGACGAGGTCCACCGTGCCGAGGTCGCCGAGCGTCACGGCGGTCGGGGCGGTGGTGGTGTCGCCCGCGGCCGGCATCTTGACGCCGACTGCCAGGGTCAGGAGATCTTCCTTGCTCTTGAGGATCAGCTGGTGCTGCGCGGAGACCGGGATCGAGATCGTGGAGCCGTTGCTCGTGACCGGGATCGAACCGGCCGGCAGGATCAGGTTGTTGGCCGAGAGCACGCCCTGGATCTGGGCGATCGAGACGTTGTCGGTTGCGAGCTTGGCCGGGTCCAGCTTGACCACGAGCCGGTATTGCGTCTCACCGCTCAGGTCCACCTTGCTGACGCCGTCGAGGCTCTGGAGCGCCGGCACGATGCTCGACTGGGCCAGGGCGTTGAGCTGGTCCGGCGTGGTGGAGCCGGTAGCTCGGATCGCGACGATTAGCGAAGGAAACGCGTTTATGTCGAACGATTGGATCGTCGAGGATTGGGGCAACCCGAGCGTCTTGACGTTCGCATCCACGGTCGCAATCGTCGACTTGATGTCCGTGCCGTAGGAGAACGACGCGACGACGAGCGAGAGGCTGTTGACCGAACTCGAGTTGATATGGGTCAGCCGGGCTACGCTTCCGATCGTCCGTTCGATCGGCTGCGTCACCTGGGTCGACACGTCCTGGGCGCTCGCGCCCGGGAGCGGAGTCACGACCACCACGAACGGCAGCTGGATGTCCGGCAGCAACTCCTGGTTGAGCTGCGACCACGAGAAGATTCCGCCGAGCAGCAGCCCGAGAGTGACCAGCACGGTCACGCTCCGCTTCGCAATGGCGAACTGGGTCAGACGGATCACGAGTTGCTCCTCCACTCCTGGGTTCGTGGTTGCGTGGTTGCGTGGTTGTCGGTAGGCGGCGCCGCGTCGGCGCGGGTTGGCGGTTTGCTTCCGATACCGACCGGCCCGCGCTGGGGCAGGTGCGATCGCGGGTCAGGGCAGCCTGGGATCCTCCTCGAATGGAATGACTTCGCTCGAGCGTGTTGTGTTCGCCCGTATCTCGCTCATTCGGATGACCTTGCTGCGCTCGAGGACGATCCTGAGCAGCTCTGCCATCCGGGCCAGCTCCTCTTCGTTGAGCACGCCCAGGAACTGGCGCATCATCTCGAGCCGCATGCCATAGATCTGGTCGATCAGCCTGCGGCCGGTATCGGTGAGCTGGCAGTCGACGACTCGACGGTCGTCGACGCGGTGCTGGCGGGCGACGAGGCCGTGCCGCTCCACGCGCTCGACGATGCCGCTGGCAGTAGGAAGTCCAACGCCGAGCCATTCGGCGATGCGACTCATCGGCGAGGGGCCGTGCTTGCCGAGGAGGAAGAGGAGCCGCATCTGGCCGAAGGTCAGCTCCTGCTCGGCCCAGTCGGGGATCTCTCGACCGTGAATTTCCCACTGGCCGCCGATGGCGTCCAGCAACTTCTCGATCTGGAGTTGGTTCTCAGATACTTCGCTCACAGGCGAATAGTCTCATAGATAGCGAATAGCTTCGCGTCATCCGAATGAACGACTGTCGCCTGGTGCGACCGGATGAGGAATTCGGCCGTCCGGCGGGCGCCCGGTGCCTCCGACGACGCCGTCCTCCCCGGGCGCCACTCGAGGTGCCGCGCGGTCGCTCCGGCTCGCGGCCGGCCCGCCCTGCGGACGTGGCCAACGCCGGTGCGATGCCGCTGCTAACTTAGTCGCTCCGGGTCTTTGCAGGAGGTCGCGATGGTCAAGCGAGGGAAGCCGGAAGGGCCCATCAGGTGGACGACGCTGGGCAACGCGCCGTACCCGCGTCCCGACGACCCGTGCTCCGGATTCCTGCTACAGGCCGGCGGGGCCAACGTTCTTGTGGACATCGGCGGCGGCGTGCTTGGGTCGCTCCAGCGCTACATCCGCCTCGAGGATCTGCACGCGGTCTGGATCAGCCACCTCCACGCCGACCATTTCGCGGACATGCCGCTCCTCTACTACGCCTTTGCGTTTGCGCCAAAGAAGATGCGCAAGATCCCGATCCTCGGCCCGGTCGGCTGGGCGGCGCGGGTGGAGGCATTCGTCAGGAGTTCGGTCGACCACCACATGAGCAGCTACTTCCAGGTCGTCGAGTTGAAGGACCGCGGCATCGCCGAGATCGGCGACCTGCGGATCCAGGCCCGGGCGGTCGAACACGCGGTCCCGGCCTTCGGGCTGGCGGCCCGGTACGGCGAGCGGCGGCTGGCCTACACGGGCGACAGCGGCCCATGCGACAACCTCGTGACCCTCGCCAAGGACGCACGCGTCCTGGTCGCGGAATGCTTCGCCACCGAGATCGAGATCCCGTCGGTCCACCTCTCGCCCGAGGACGCGGGCCTGGTCGCTGCCCACGCCGCCGTGTCGCGCCTCGTCCTGACCCACCTCAGTCCCGGGCTCAGCGAGGAAGAGGCGATCGAACGTGCCGCCATCACTTACGACGGCGCGATCGAAGTCGCGCACGCGGGGACGATGATCGAGGCTTGAATCTGACCCGAGCCGGTCTACGTCCCCCGCCGATACGGGGTATCCAGAACAACGAAATCCTTCCGCCCCACGAGCGCCGCCCGGATGCGGTGGACGTTCTGGTTGTAGAGGATCCGGTCCCACCAGTGCCGGGGCAGGTGTTCCGGCAGCAGCACGATCGTCAGCCGATCGGGATCCTCGGTCTGCGAGACTTCCAGATACCGAACGAATGGCCGCACCAGGGCGCGATACGGCGACTCGACGAGCACCACTCGCACGCCGGGCAGTTGCCTCTCGACGCGTTCGCGGAACCGCTCGCCTTCGGCCGGGTCCAGCGTGACGTGGACCAGCTGGACCTCTTCGCCCATCGTCTCGCCGACCTTGACGGCCTGGACCACCGCCCGGCTCATCGCCTGGGCCGCTACGACCACTCTCTGGCGGCGATGCGGCGGCCCGAAGACGACGTCGGGCTGGACCTCGAGGCCAACGCCCTCCTGGTCGTACTCGTGCTTGATGAAGAGCNNTCAGCAGGACCAGGATCGGGACGATGATGATGATCATCCAGACGCCCTGGTCGAACTTGGAGATGGCAATGACGACGACAACGATCGCCGTAACGACGCCACCGACCCCGTTAATCAGGGCACTGCGCCGCCAGCCGGATCCCCGTTCACTAAACCAGTGCCTGACCATGCCCGACTGCGACAGGGTGAACGAGGTGAAGACACCGATCGCGTACAGGCCGATCAGCCGGTCGGTCGATCCGTTGAACGCCACACAGAGCGCAATCGACACGAGCGACAGGGCCACGATCCCGGAGTTGAACGCCAGCCTCTCGCCGCGCAGCGCGAACTGGCGGGGGAAGAAGCCGTCGCGGGCCAGGATCGATGAGAGTCGGGGAAAGTCGGCGAAGCTCGTGTTCGCCGCGAGGATCAGGATGCCCATCGTAGAGAACTGGAGGACGTAGTAGAGGATCCCGGGGCCGCCGAAGACGGTCCGACCGACCTGCGACAGGACGCTCTCGCCGCCAGCCTGGAAGCCGGACGGATGGGCCCCGACCTGGATCGCCAGGTAGCTCGTGCCCAGGAACATGACCCCGAGCAAGGTGGCCATGATGATCATCGTCTTCTGGGCGTTCTTCCATTCCACCGGCTGGAAAGCGGGGACGCCGTTGGCGACAGCCTCAGTGCCGGTCATGGCCGAGCAGCCGTCGGCGAAAGCCTTGCACAGGAGGAAGATGCCCATGTTCTCGGCGGCCACGCCGGAGAGTGGTACGACATCGGTGACCTGCGGGAGTCCACCCACAACGGTCCGGAACATGCCGGCGAGGATGAGCAGCAGCATCGAGCCGATGAAGATGTAGGTAGGGCTGGCGAAGAGGGTCCCGGATTCGCGCAGTCCGCGCAGGTTGATGACCATCACCAGCAAGATCGAGAAGGCGATCAGCGGAACCTTCCAGCTCTCGAGGTCGGGAAAGGCGGAGTAGATCGCCTGGATGCCGGCCGAAACGCTGACCGAGACCGTCAGAACGTAGTCGGTCAAGAGTGAACCCGCCGCAACCAGGCCCGCGATGACGCCGAGATTGGCGTGAGCAACGATGTAACTGCCGCCGCCGTTGGGATATGCGCGGATCGTCTGGCGGTAGCTGAAGGTCACGATGACCAGCAGCGCCACGACCACCACGGACAACCCGAGCACGTACTGGAACTGGACCTGGCCGGCGCCGACCAGGATCAGCATCATCGCGCCGGTCGCGTAAGCCACCGAGGACATGACNNGGCGCCTGGGCCTCGAGCTTCGCTTCGAGGACGCCGGGGCCGAGGTATCGGAAGTAGCGGGCGTGCGGCCGGTCGACGACTACGCGTCGATCGCCGAGCTTTCGGCCCTTGAGGGGCCGCAGGTCAGCCATGTAGGGCGCTATCCCTCGTAATCACGATATCGACGCGGCCGCCTGGACGGACGACGGTCGGCAGTATAAGGACTCCCGTGGTATCGGCCAGCTGGTAGGCCCGCCACAGCAGGCCCGGCCACGACTGGAAGCCGGACAGGATGACACGTTCGGCGAGACCACCGGAAACGAGCGCCACTGCAGCCTCCAGGTCGGACAGCCCGGGTTCGGTCAGGGTCAGGC
>PMJT01000050.1 GCA_003158495.1 Chloroflexota bacterium
AGAACCGGCGTCGGGAGAATCGGGTCTCGGATCAACGCGGCGTGTCCGATGCCGAACCGGCCCAGCGCCACGACGACCGCATCACCCGCGCCGTCGTTGCCGACTTTGCCGACGAGCTCCACCGCACTGCCCCGCCGCTGAGCCGCCGAGGCAACCTCGAACGCCAGGCCGCCCGCGCATCGCTCGCCGTCCGGAGAATCGACGTACGCCGGGAGCCCGATCACGACGATCATTCGGTCCCCTCCTCCGGTCCGTCGACCAGCTCCAAGTCGTCGGTCTCGATTTCGGCCGTGACGGCCTCCGTGATGATTTCGAGTTCGCCGAAGCCGGCCGCCTCGAGGTCGGCCCCAACGACGTCGGCGTCGCCGACGGCGACAATCGCCAGGCGATCGGTGTGGATATGATCGACCGCGGCCTGCTGGACGGCCTCGATAGTGACGGCCTCGACTTCGCTCCGGTAACGGGCAAGCTCGTCGTCCGGAAGATCGTGGACGAATAGACCGCCGAGGGCACCTACGACGGCACCGGGAGTTTCGAATCGCAGCGGGAAGACGCCTACGAGGTAGTCACGAGCCGCGTCGAGTTCGGTCTGCGTGACCGGTGTCTCGCGGATGCGGCGCAGCTCCGAGAGCGACTCGGTGATGGACGGCACCGTGGCCGGTGTCTGGACGGCGGTGCGGACGGCGAACGGCCCGCGGCCGCGGCGCATGTCGAACCCGGCGCCGATGCCGTAGGTGTAGCCCTTTTCCTCGCGCAGATTCATCTGGAGCCGCGAGTTGAACAGGCCGCCGAGGATCGCGGACATCACCGCGACGGCGTGGAAGTCCGGCGCCCGGCGCGACAGGCCGACGTGGCCGATGCGGAGCTCGGTCTGGACCGAGCCAGGCCGGTGGTAGAAGCGCACGATCGAGCGATCGACGGCCGATCCGGCGCGCGGCTCAGACGCGGAGGCCCCGGTCGCCGGGGCGGCGTCACGGGGCGCGGCCACGGAGCCAAGAACAGACTCCACGAGGCTCGGAATGTCAAGCCCGGACAGGTCGCCGCCGACGACGAGCGCCATGAGGCGCGGGTCCAGCAACGAGCAGTGCAGTTCGCGCAGCACGTCCGGTGCCAACCGCGGGACCGTTTCCTCGCCGCCCGCAGCCGGCCGCGAGTAGGGCGAGTCCGACGCGTAGATCGTGGAGGTGAAGGCCTGGTCCACGCGCCGGCGCGGATCGGCCTTGACCTGGAGCAGGTCGTTGAGTCGTTCGTCGCGGAGACGGGCCACGTCCTCGTCGGGGAATGTGGGCCGGAGCGCGAGTTCCGCGAGCAACTCAAGCGCGGCGCCGAGGCGGCTCGCAACAACGTCTACCGAAACGTTGAATGCGTCCCAATTCGCGTCGACGTGGAGAGTGGCACCGAGCCTCTCGCCTGCCTCGATCAACTCGACGCCGGGATAGCGCTCCGTGCCCTCGGTCATTGCCCGGGCCGCCAGCACCGTCGCCCCGGCGAACTCGACCGGTTCCTCGGCCGCGCCACGCCTGATGACCAGGTTCGCTGCGACGAGTGGCCGTCCGGGCAGATCGACGGTCAGGACCTGCAAGCCGGACGGCAGGATCGTCCGCTCGAACTGCGGAAACTCGTATTTGCGCGGCTGGCCGGGCGACGGCCTGGCCGAGAGGACCTCTTCGAGCGTCATGCCGCGGACTCCTCGGTCGAGACGCCGGCCTGGGCGGCGGGCACGTAAGTGAGGACGACCCTGTTCTCCGGCCGAAGCACCTCCGCGGCGACGGCCTGTATCTCCTTTGCTCCGACCGCGAGGTAGCGGCCAAGCTGACGGTTGATCATGTCCGGGTCGTCCAGCAGCGTCGCGTAGCTCGACAGCCGATCTGCCCGCTCGTCCACCCGCTGGAGAGCCTCCAGCTCGTACGTCTCGATCAGCGCGCGGGCCCGGGCCAGTTCGTCGTCTGTGACGGGCTCACGGCCCAGGAGCTCAAGCTCCTCCTCGAATGCGGCCTCGACGACCGCGGGATCGACGCCCGGCACGACCGTGGCCTGGCCGGCAGCGATCGAAGCCCCGCCGATCAACCCCAGTGCAAAGAACGACACGTCCTGCGCGATCCGATCCTCGCGCACAAGGCGCCGATACAGCCTGCTCCCCTTCCCACCGGCGAGTATCTGCGACGCCACTTCCAGCGCGTCGAACCGTGGATCGCCCATCACCGGCGCCCTGAAGCCGAAGAAGTGGCGGGTCAGCGGCACGCGATCTTCGACCACCTCGCGCCTCTCGGCGCCGATGATCGGGGCCACGGCGAAGCTGGGAAGCGGCGGGATCGTCTTGCTGGCCGGGATCTCGCCGAAATAGCGCTCCACCCAGAGGCGCACCTGGGCCGGCTCTACGTCACCGACGACGGAGAGGACCGCGTTGTTGGGCGCGTAGTAGGTCCGGAAGAACGTGGCAACGTCCTCCAGGGACGCGGCGTCCAGATCCTCCATAGACCCTATGGTCGGGTGATGGTACGGGTGGTCCGGCGGGTACACGTACTCCTGGAGCTTGTGGAACCACGACCCGTAGGGCCGGTTGTCGTACGAGGAGCGCTTCTCGTTCTTGACCACGTCGCGCTGGTTGTCCAGGTTCTCCTGGTTGAGCGCGGTCAGAAGGGTCGCCATTCGATCGGCTTCGAGCCAGAGCGCGAGCTCGAGCTGGTGACTCGGTACGGTCTCGAAGTAGTTGGTGCGGTCCAGGAAAGTGGTCCCGTTCATCGTGCCGCCGGCGGCCTGGACGAGGGCCATGTGCTCGGTCTTGGCCACGTGGCCCGAGCCCTGGAACATGACGTGCTCGAACAGGTGGGCGAAGCCGGTCTTGCCAGGGACTTCGTGCTTGGAGCCGACGTTGTACCAGATGTTGACCGCGGCGACGGGCGCCAGGTGATCCTCGGAGATAATGAGGCGCAGGCCATTGGCCAGGCGCTCATCGGTGAACTTGACGTTCGGGGCGGTCATGGAGGCCTACTCCTGCGGGGGATCGGCGCGGTTGCGGCAGCAGTCATCGCGGTGTTCGCATTGTAGGGGTCGCGCCCTCCCGAGGGCTCGCGGCAGGGCGGCCGTCGTCGCAGGCGGCGAGCGTGGCACCGGTTGTGGTTGACATTTGCCTCCGACATGTTAGCCTTTCATCTAACACGTGTAAGAGGAACCGACTCAGGTGGCAACCACGCAGAACCCAGGACGACAGACAAGCAGACCCGGAGGACTCGTCCGCCCGGGACTCACGTCTGCCCATCTGCCGCGNNCTCGAGGACCTTCTCCCTGATGACCGCCGCTGGCTTGAGGAGTCGCGGGCAAAGACGGCCGCCGAGGTCGGTTCGGACGTCTTCGTTCAAACCTGCAGCGGCTTCGTGGCCGAGCTCGGCCGCATTCTGATCGGCCGGCCGGAGATCAAGACCGCCCGCGATGTGGTCGATGCCATCGACGCCATGACGGACGCCGAATTGCTGGAACAGATGGCCGGCGAGTTGATCGCAGACCCCGAACTCGGCGCGACGGCCCGATTGGCCGTCGACGGCGACGCAGCGGCCTATGCGGAACTCCAGACCAGGCTCGAATCCTTCAAGGGCAGCCCCGTCCTGACCCGGCCGATGTCGGACCTGCCCCCGATGGCTCGCCGGGTCGTCCACTCGTGGCTCCCCCGCTACGAGGCGATCGAGGCGCGCGTGGCGCGGATGCTGGAACGCGACGTTGCGGCCCATCCACTGGAGGATGCCGCGCGCGACCCGATCGGCTTCGTCGAGCGGGCAACCAACGGCATCCGACTGGTGCCAGAGCCGAAGATCCGCCGCATCGTACTGGCGCCGAGCTACTTCGGTCGGCCGTACAACTCGCTCACGAAGGTCGGCGACGTCCAGCTGATCTGCTACCCGATCTCTGACGCGTCCCTCGGTGCGGCCGACCACGTGACGCCCCCTGCGGCCACCGTGCGGCTGTATCGCGCCCTGGGCGACGCCAGCCGGCTGCGAATCCTGCGGCTCCTCGTTGAGAAGGATCGATACTTGACCGAGATCGCCAACGAGCTCGAACTGAGCAAGCCGACGATCAAGCACCACCTGGCCCAGCTTCGGGCCGCCGGCCTGATCACGCTGACCGAGCAGGGCAACCTGACCTACTACACCCTCCGCCGCGACCGAGCCGAAGAGGCCGGGGTGGAGCTGCGCACCTACCTGGCGCATTAGTACAGATGAACGAGACGACCGTTTCGACCGTCCGCAGGTTAGATGGATTACTAACGAGCTGGATGCTGCCAACTAACGTCGGAGTTGTTAACAATGTGGCCTGACGATCCGGAACTTCGCCTTCTCAGTATCACCCGCCGGTCGGCCGAGCTGCGCGACGAGGCCGCCGCCAATCGAGCCGTACGTACGAACCGCGCTCCTCGCGGTTTCAGCGGCCTCGAGATCCACTTTGGTCGCGTCCTGATCCTGGTCGGGCGGACGTTCGGCGACGATCGCGCGCCCCACCCGATCCACTTTTAGTCGGCGCAGAATCTCGCCTACCACCCACCCATTCGAGAGTAGCCAGAGCGTCATGCGCAACCGATTGGACCTGGCGACGCGAGCCGGGATATGGTCGTCNNCAGCCGGCTCTGGCTGGTTCAGCAGCGACAGCTCGAACTCATGCAATACGCCGAATCTGGTCGCCTCGTGCGCCTCGACCGACCGGACTCACCAGGCGCTTGTCCGGACCTGGACGACGGCATCCGTGGCCGCATCGGCGAGATGCTCGTTTCCGTCGCTCGGGTCGTCGATCCGGGCCGCACGCCGTGCGGCGATCCGTGCGGGGACCGCGCCTGACCCTGGTCTAGCTGCGTGGGGTGCCGCGTGAACGGCGCCCTGTCCAGGTATGCCAGGAGCTTCACGGGCTTCGGCAAGGACGCGCGCCTCTTCCTGCTGACTACGATCGTCTTCGGCGCGGCTCTCAGCCTCTACTGGATCGATTTCAACCTGTACCTCGAGTCGATCGGGCTGGGCTGGGCGGTCGGCTGGCTCATGGCCGCCTCGCAGCTCGCAGGATTCCTCATGGCCCTGCCGGCCAGTGCTGTTTCCGACAGGATCGGCCGGCGCAAAGTGATGGCCTGCGGGATGGCCCTGGTAGCG
>PMJT01000032.1 GCA_003158495.1 Chloroflexota bacterium
TAGGAAGTACCTGGCCCAGGTGTATAGCTACGCTTTCTACGAACTCCGCGACCACCACGCGGCAGAGGACGCAACCGAGCGGGTCTTCATGCAGGCCCTGGCCGGTCTGCCCCGATTCGAGGAGCGGGTCGATGCCTTCATCGCCTCGCGCGCGCCGCTGACCGAGGACGAGTCGGCGGAAATCTCCACGTTCCGCGTCTGGCTTTTCCGGATCGCGCGCAACGTCATCGCCAACGAACGGCGACGCGATTGGCGCCGCCCAATCTCGCCGCTCGAGGATGCCGCCGAGTTGTCCGCGCCGGATGACGTGGTCGATGCCGCGGCTGCCCGCGAGACGATCAGTGCCGCGTGGCAGGCCGTCGCGCGCCTGCCGGAGGATCGCCGCCGGGCTGTCATCCTGCGCTTCGTCGACGAGATGTCCACCACGGAGATCGCCGCCGTCCTGGACCGCTCGGAGGGTGCGGTCCGCGTCCTCCTGCACCGCGCCCTGCGCTCGGTCGCGGAAGACCTCCGCGGCGGGCTGAACTGATGCTCGGCCACGGGCCGCGCGACGCCCGCAGAACGTCGCGATACCTGGACGGCCTCATGGCCGCCGACGAGCGGCGCGCCGCCGAGACGCCGGCCGACACCGACCTGGATCCCGCGATAAGGTTTGCCGCCGGTGAGTTGCGCGCCGGACTGGTTCGTGTCCATCCCTCGTTCCGGTTCGAGGAATCGCTATCGGCGCGGCTCGCGGCCGGCGCCGCCAGGCTCCGGGCCGGCCTTCCGATCGAGACCGTCGCGGTCACCGGGCCGGGCACCGTTTCGCCCTTTCGCGGCCGTTCCGCCATCGGCGCCGCCTCGTCGGCCGTGGCTTCGGCCGTGGCCCTGGCCGGCCCCGAAGTAGCCGGGACGACGCCTGGCGCCGATCCGGCTAACGTATCTGGTACTCAGTCACGCGCCTTGTGGCCCGCGGATGCACTCCGCCGCTTCCCGGAAATGGCCGCGCGCCCGTCGCGACCTCTCATCGTGGGCGGCGTCGGAGTGGCATCGGCGGCCATATCCATTGGCGCCGTCTACGTCGCCTGGCGGCACTCTCACCCGGCTCCCGGCCTGATGGGTCGGGCGGCGCGGGCGGCCCACGATCGGACGGGGCACTCGGGCCACGGCCGCCGATCTGGGGTCATCAACGGAATCCTTGGGGTTGTGTCCTGATGCCGGTTCGACTGCCTTTCCGACCACGCCGCGACGCATATCCGCCGGACCTGTGGACCAAGTGTCCCGGTTGCGCGGAAATGCTCTTCAACAAGCAGCTGGACAAGTCGCTGCGCGTCTGCCCGCATTGCGGCCATCACTTCCGCATCCCGGCGAAGACGCGCATCGAACAGCTCGTCGATAGCGGCTCGTTCATCGAGCGCGACTCGGATCTCTCGCCGGTCGACGCCCTCGGCTTCGTGGATCTGAAGGCGTACCCGGACCGGCTCATGGCAGCCCAGCTCTCCACTGGCCTGCGCGACGCGGCCGTGTGGGGCATCGGCAACATCGGCGGCCGCCCCGTCTCGATGTGCGTCATGGACTTCGGCTTCATCGGCGGCTCGATGGGTTCAGTCGTGGGCGAGAAGGTCGCTCGTGCCGGAGAGGCCGCGATCGCGGACCGGATCCCGCTGATCATCATCTCCTCCTCGGGCGGCGCCCGAATGCAGGAGGGCACGTATTCGCTGATGCAGCTGGTCAAGACAATGGGCGTCGTGGAACGAGTGAAGGCGGCCCGTGTGCCGTTCATCTCGGTCATGACGGATCCCACAACCGGCGGCGTCTTCGCCTCGTTCGCGGTCGTGGGCGACGTCAACCTGGCCGAGCCCAACGCCCTGATCCGCTTCGCCGGGGACCGCGTCTCCTCCGGGACGATCAGCGAGGAACTGCCGGCTGGCTACGCCCGGGCCGAGTTCTGGTTCAGCCACGGCTTCGTGGACCGGATAGTCGCCCGGGCACACCTGCGCGACGAGATCATCGCCCTGCTCGGCTTCCTGATCGCGCCGCCGCTCAACGGTTCAGCCGAAACACCGCAGGCGCCCGTATCCCGGCCGCGCTCCTTCCTCTCGGCCCTCACCGGGGCCCTGACCGGGGAGAACGTCGCCGAGTCACACAACGGCGAGACCGGCGCGTCTCGCGGGGAGGCTCCCCGTGGTTGACAGACTGCTCGGCCGAAGCCACGGCGATGGCCAGCCGGAGAATCCCAACGCGGCGGTCTGGGCCCACGTCCAGCAGGCCCGAAACCTCAAGCGCCCCCATACGCTCGAACTGCTCAAGGCCATGGCCGATGAGTTCGTCGAGTTGCACGGTGATCGCCTCTTCGGCGACGACTCGGCCATCGTGGCCGGCCTGGCAAGGATTTCCGGCCGCCGGATCGTAGTCATCGGCTTCCAGAAGGGCCAGGACACCGAGGAGAACATCCGCCGCAATTTCGGCCTGCCCCATCCCGAGGGCTACCGCAAGGCGATGCGGGTCATGGAGCTGGCCGAGCGATACGGGATGCCGATCCTGACCTTCGTTGACGTGCAGGGCGCCTTCCCCGGTGCCGCTGCCGAAGAGCGCGGCATCGCCGAGGCCATCGCCAGGTCCGTAGGGCTCATGACCCGGCTGCGGACGCCGATCGTCGTCGTCATCACAGGTGAAGGCGGCTCCGGCGGCGCGCTCGGTCTCGCCGTCGGCGACGTGGTTCTCGCCCTCGAGAACTCGATCTACTCGGTCATCAGCCCGGAGGGCTGCGCCTCGATCCTGTGGCGTTCTTCCGACCAGAGCCAGGCTGCTGCCGTTGCCATGAAGGTCACGGCCGGCGAGCAGGTCGAACTCGGTGTCGTCGATGCCGTCATTCCGGAGCCGGGCGAAGGCGCCCATACGGATCCGGCCGAGACGGCCAGGCTGGTTCGTGACGTCGTTCTCGAGCGGCTCGACGTGCTTGGCCGGCTCTCGCTCGACGACCTCGTCGAGGCCCGTTTCAAGCGCTATCGGGCCTACGGCCCATATACCGTGGCAGAGCGGCCGGCGGCGCCGCCCGAGCGTGTCGGCATCACCGACAGGCTTCGCGGCCTGCTGACCAAGCCGACCATGCCGCCCTTCCCTGGAACCCGGCGAACCGGCCCGTCCGGCCGCGAGGAGGTGTAGGCGATGCCAACCCGAGAAGACGCTCCTGCGGGCGAGGCTCCTGCGGGCGGCGGAGCCGATTCGCGGGCGTCCCTCCAGACTCGTCGAAACCACGAAGCTATCGCTCGCCTGGCGGACGATCTCCTGCCCGCTCTGATCGCCAAGCTGGCGTCCAGCGGCCTGGGCGAGATCGAGGTCCGCGAGGGCGGCTGGAAGGCCCGGCTGCGGATGCCCGCCGTGGCAGCGGTCCCGGCCGCCAGGGCCGCCGAGAGCCATGCTGCCCACGGCACCGCCCGCGCCGCCGCCGGCCATAGCCGGACGGAGGACCGCGATCGCCGTCTTCGCCCCGAGCCAGAAGTGGTCGAGGAGCCCGGCAGGGTCGCGGCCAAGTCCCCGGCCGTCGGCATCTACAGCCCGCGCCGCGACCTGGTCGTCGGCATGCGCGTCCGCGCCGGCGACAGGATCGGCTCGGTCAACGTTCTTGGCGTGGGGCAGGACGTGGTCTCGCCGGTGGACGGCGTGGTCGGCTCGAGCCTGGCCGAGGCCGGCGAGGCCGTCGAATACGGGCAGGATCTCGTCCGCATCGAGCTGCCGGAACGGATCCCCGCTACCGAACCCGGTGCCCCTGCGCAGGTTGCCGTGGCGGGCAAGGCCTGATGTTTACCAAGATCCTGATCGCCAACCGCGGCGAGATCGCCCTTCGAGTACTGCGCGCCTGCCGGACGCTCGGCGTCGGGGCCGTCGTCGCCTACAGTGAAGCCGACCGCGACAGCCTGGCCGCCCAACTCGCCGACGAGGCGATCTGCATCGGCCCCGCCGACGCCAAGCACAGCTACCTGTCGGCGCCGGCCATCATCTCGGCCGCGGTCGTCACCGGCTGCGACGCCATCCACCCCGGTTACGGGTTCCTGTCCGAGGACGAAGGCTTCGCCGACGTCGTGCGGGCCCACGACCTCGCCTTCATCGGCCCCTCGGCCGAGGTGCTGGAGCGCTTCGCCTCCAAGGAAGCCACGCGCCGCCTGCTCGGGGCACAGGGCCTGCCGACCATTCCCGGCTCGGGGATGCTGCGCGACGAAGCCCACGCCCTGGAAGAAGCTGAGAGCATCGGCTATCCAGTCCTGATCAAGCCTTCCGCGGGTGGTGGTGGCAAAGGCATGCGCCTGGTCCGGACCCCGCGCGAGCTCGAGAGCGCGTTCAAGGTCAGCCGCTCCGAGGCCAAGGCCGGCTTCGGCGACGACGCCCTGTACCTCGAGAAGTACCTCGACGACACGCGCCACGTCGAGATCCAGGTCGCCGTCGATCGCTTCGGCAACGCCATCCACATGGGCGACCGCGACTGCTCCGTCCAGCGTCGCCACCAGAAGATCATCGAGGAGGCGCCGAGCCCGGCCCTCTCCGACGCCGCTCGCCAGGAACTCGCCGAACGCGCTCTGCGGGCGGTGGCCGCGGCCGGCTACGAGAACCTCGGTACACTCGAGTTCCTCGTGGATTCGAAGGGCGATGCCTACTTCATCGAAATCAACTGCCGCGTCCAGGTGGAGCATCCGATCACGGAACTCCTGACCGGGATAGACATGGTGGCCCTGCAGATCAGGATCGCCGCGGGCGAGCCGCTGGGCATCACCCAGGCCGACGTCGTTCCACGCGGCCACGCGATCGAGTTCCGCATCCTGGCCGAGGACCCGGCCAAGGACTTCCGGCCGCAGGCCGGCCAGGTCGGCGCGTACCTCGCCCCGGGCGGGCCCGGCGTCCGGATGGACTCGCACATGTATCCGGGTTACGACATCCCTCCCTACTACGACTCGCTTCTCGGCAAGCTCTGCGTCTGGGCCCCTGACCGGAACCAGGCCATCGCCCGCGGCGACGCCGCTCTGCGTGAGTTGCTCGTCGACGGAGTCGTGACGAACATAGACCTGCACCGGGCCATCCTGGCCAACCAGGTCTTCATCGATGGAAAAGTGACGACGAACCTGCTCGACCGAGTCGGCAGCGCACCGTTCGTCGCCGCCGGCAACCGCTGAGCCGCCGCCCACCGCCACCAGGAGCGCCCGAGTGACCGAGACCGCGACCAACGAGCCAATCCTCACGACCCGCCAGATCGAACAGCTGATGCCGCATCGCTGGCCGTTCCTTCTCGTCGACCGGATCGTCGAGTACGACGTGGAGGCCAAGCGGATCGTCGGCATCAAGTCCGTGACGGCGACCGAGTGGTTCTTCCAGGGCCACTTTCCCGGTCAGCCGATCATGCCGGGTGTGCTCCAGATCGAGGCCCTGGCCCAGACCATGGGAATCTACGTGGCCCAGCAACCGGGCTTCGGCGATCGGCTCGGCCTGTTCGCGTCGATCGAGGAATGCCGCTTCAAGCACATCGTCACTCCGGGCGATCAGCTCCGACTGGAAGTGACGATGGAGCGCCTCGGCAGCAAGTACGGACGTGGCCATGCCGTCGCAACGGTGGACGGCGAGATTGCCTGCGAGGCGACGCTGGCCTTCATCATCGCCCCGGCGAGCGCCCTCCGCTGATGGTGCGCATCGCAGCGCTCTCGGACGTACACGGCAACCTGCCGGCCCTCGAAGCCGTGCACAAGGCCGTCAATGCCGCTCGCCCGGACTTCGTGGCGATCTGCGGCGACCTCGTCTTCAACGGCCCGGACCCGGCCGGCACGCTGGCCCTCATCCAGGAGTTGCAGCGTGCCGGGGCCTTCATCACGCTCGGCAACACGGACGTCGCAGTCGCCGACGGCGATTTCACTGCGGCGTTCCCGTGGTTCACGGAAGGCGCCCCGGACTCTTACCAGCTGGCCGCTGAATGGGCTCGCGACCAGATCGGCGACGACGGCATCGACTTCCTGCGCCGACTCCCGTCCGAGCGACGGCTGCGCGTCGGGGATGACCTTGTCCTGTTCTGCCACGCGTCGCCCGGGTCGCTGACCAACGGGCTGGGCGCAGACCTGGATCCCGTCGTGACAATCGATCGCGTCAGCGGAACGGACGCGAAGGTCATCGTCTGCGGCCACACGCATCTTCCCGAGGTCCGCGAAGTCGGCTGGCGGACGATCGTCAACGACGGCAGCGCCGGCTACGTTTTCGACGGCGATCCCACGGCCAGCTGGGCCTTGATCGAGATAGACGACGACGGCGTCAGGGCCGAAATCCACCGCACTAACTACGACGTCATGGCCGCCGCGAATGCAGTCTCTGCCCGCGGCCTGCCCGGCGACGTCTATCGCGCGGCCACAATCCGTACTGGGAAGTTGGTTCGATGACCCTACTCAAGACGGCCACCGGCCAGCCCCGCGTCGTAGTCACAGGCATGGGCGCCGTAACCCCCCTCGGCCTCGACGTCCAGACCACCTGGGACGCCATGGTCGCCGGCAAGTCGGGCGTCGCCCGCATCACCCAGTTCGATCCGTCGCGCCTCACTACGACGATCGCGGCCGAGGTCAAGGATTTCGACTCGTCGGCCGTTCTGGATCGCAAGGAGCAGCGCCGAAACGACCGCTACGTCCAGCTCGCCCTGGTGGCATCGCGCGAAGCGATGAACCAGGCCGGCCTGCCCGAGCACATGGAAGGCGAGCTCGCCGAGCGAACCGGCGTCATCGTCGGCACCGGCATCGGCGGCATTCGCACCCTGGCGGACCAGATCATCCTGATGGGCGAGAAGGGGCCGGACCGGATGTCCCCGTTCCTGATCCCCATGGCCATCAGCAACCTAGCCGCCGGCGTGATCGCGATCGTCTTCGGGCCGCAGGGTCCCAACTTCAGCGTCGTGTCCGCGTGCGCCACGGGCGGCCACTCCATCGGCGAGGCATGGGAGACGATCCGGCGAGGAGACGCCGACGTGATGCTCGCCGGCGGCACCGAGGCCACGGGCCACGAGTCCCTGGTCGGCGGCTTCGCCTCGATGCGAGCCCTGTCAACCCGCAACGACGAGCCCGAGCGGGCCTCGCGACCCTTCGACTCCGGCCGCGACGGCTTCGTCATCGGCGAGGGCGCCGGCATCGTGGTCATGGAAACGCTCGAGCACGCCATCGCCCGGGGCGCCGCGCCGCTCGCCGAGGTCGTCGGCTATGGCGCGACGGCGGACGCTTCGCACATCACGCTGCCGGCCCCCGGTGGCGCGGGTGCGGTCCGGGCAATCCGGCGCGCCCTGCAGAAGGCCAGCCTCTCCGTCGACGACGTCGAGATGGTCAATGCCCATGCCACCTCCACTCCCGAGGGCGACCCGCGCGAGCTGGAGGCGATCAAGACACTCTTCGGCGAGCGCGCCGGGCTGGTCAGCGTGACGGCCAACAAGAGCATGCTCGGCCACACGCTCGGCGCCGCCGGAGCAATCGAGGCGATTTCGACGATCATGAGCGTCCGAACGGGGCTGGTCCCGCCGACGATCAACCTCGAAGATCCGGACCCGGCGGCCCAGGGACTGGATCTCACACCCAACAAGGTGCGCCGCCGCGAGATGGACGTGGCGGTCTCCAATTCCTTCGGCTTTGGCGGCCAGAACAGTGCCCTGGTCATCCGGCGCTGGACTGAGTGAGGGCGCGAGAAATGAGCGATCGTCCCGACGAGCCGAAGATCCCGCAGGCAGGCGAAACGCCGGCCGGTCCGGCCGACCGCGCGCCAGTCTCAGCGGAAACGGCATCACTTCTCGACTTGATCGACAAGCTCGGCTCGCTCCTCGAGCGGACGGAATTGGTCGAGCTCGAGGTCGGATCCGGCAACACAGGTATCGTCTTGCGCAAGCACAGTGCGCTGTCGGCGCCGGCAGTCACGGTGGCCGTGCCCGCCACCGGCGCGGAGCCGGCCGCCGGATCCGCCGGTCCAGCCGAGGCGGCGCCCGTCTCCAGCTCGAAGTTCGTCAAGGCGCCGCTGACGGGCATCTTCTATGGAGCGTCGTCGCCGACCTCGCCGCCGTACGTGAGCCCCGGGCAGCACATCGTCGTGGGCCAGGTGATCGGCCTGATCGAAGCGATGAAGCTCTTCAACGAGATCAAGTCCGACCAGGCGGGACGGGTCGTTCGTGTCGTCGCCGAGACCGGGAAGCTGGTCAAGGCGAAGCAGCCGCTAGTCGAGGTCGAACCGTAATGACGCGTCCTCTCTCCGGCGTCCACCTGACCGGCTGGGGCGCGTACGCGCCGAGCCTGGTGCTGACCAACGCGGATCTCGAGCGCATGGTGGACACCAACGACGAATGGATCGTCTCTCGAACCGGCATCAGCGAGCGGCACATTGCCGGGCCGGCCGAGACGACCGCCAGCATGGCCGCCGTCGCAGGCCTTCGGGCCATTGCCACCGCGGGGCTCCAGCCGGACGACATCGATCTGATCATCGTCGGCACCCTCACGCCGGACTTCCCGATGCCGTCTACCGCTGCCCTGGTCAAGGGCGCCATCGGCAACAAGCACGCCGCCGCGATGGACCTGGCGGCGGCATGTTCCGGGTTCGTGTTCGGCTACGCCACGGCTCACGCCTACGTCGCCTCCGGCCTGGCCAGGCACGTGCTCGTCATCGGAGCCGAGACGCTCAGCCGCTGCACGGACTTCACCGACAGGAGCACCTGCATCCTCTTTGGCGATGGGGCCGGTGCGGCTGTGCTGTCCGCCTCTGATGAGCCGGGCGGTACGCTCGGCATCGAGATGACCACCGAGCCGTCGGGTGCGTATCTCATCTGGCTGCCCGCGGGCGGCGCATCGCGACCCACCAGCGACGCGACCATGGCCGGCCACGAGCACTTTATGAAGATGAAGGGCACCGAGACCTACAAGATGGCCGTCCGGACCCTGGGGTCTACATCCCTGAAGTCGGTCGAGAAGGCCGGCCTGGGACTCGACGACCTGGACCTCGTGATTCCGCATCAGGCCAACTTCCGAATCATCGAAGGACTGGCCAAGTCGCTCGACTTCCCGATGGAACGTGTCTTTGTCAACGTCGGCTGCTACGGCAACACCTCTGCCGCATCGGTTCCACTGGCGCTGAGTGAAGCCGTCTCCGCGGGCCGCGTCAAGAAGGGCGATACGTTGCTGTTGGTCGCCTTCGGCGCCGGGCTCACGTCCGGGGCGATCACGCTCGAGTGGACGGCGGACCCGGCCAACGCCGCGCGAGCCGCCGGGATCGGCCCCGACGACGTGACCATCCCGCCCGGCTATCTCGAACCCGTCAACCCGTTCCCGCCGGCCCTCAACTGGCTCCGCGAGAGAGAGTCGGCCGGCGACGTTTCTACGACCAGACCCGCCGTCAACCCCGCAACAAGCGGCGCTCCTGGCGTCGCCACTCCGGCCGAGTGATGAGGCCGGGCCGCGCGGCAATGGCCGCCGGCTCGTCTCGTTCCTGGCCGCGGCCCGAATCGAAGGGAGTCCCACGATGATCGATCTCTCCGGCAAGTCCGCCCTCGTCACCGGCGGCGCGCGTGGCATCGGCAAGGCCATCTGCCTCAAGCTGGCCGCGCAGGGCGCGAACATCGCGTTCGTCGACGTCGGACGCGCGGAAGTTGCCGAGGCGACCGTCGCCGAGATCGAGGCGCTCGGCCGCAAGGCCATCTACATCCCGGCCGACGTGACGGACCCGGAGGCGTGCGTCAAGGCGGTCGCCGCCACGGTCGAGGCATTCGGCAAGGTGGACATCCTCGTGAACAACGCCGGCATCACCCGCGACGACCTGATCATGCGGATGCCGATCGACGACTGGAAGAAAGTCCTCGAGGTCAATCTCTACGGCGCCTTCTACATGATCAAGGCTGCCATTCGGCCGATGCTCAAGGCTCACGCCGGCCGCATCATCAACATGTCCAGCGTGTCGGGCCAGGCGGGCCAGATGGGCCAGGCCAACTACTCGTCCTCCAAGGCCGGCCTCATCGGCCTGACCAAGGCNNCAACGCCGTCGCCCCGGGCTTCATCGTCACGGAGCTCACGAAGGACCTGCCCGAGGCGCTGACGGATCAGATCAAGGCCAGCACGCCCCTGGGCCACTTCGGCACAGTCGACGACATCGCCAACGCGGTTACGTTCCTCGCCTCGGACGAAGCCGGCTACATCACCGGCCAGGTCCTGGCGGTGGACGGCGGCCTGGTGATGCAGTAACCGCTTCGGCCCTCGCCGGTCCCTTCTAGTATCGTTGCGGCCATGCCTCGCAAGTACCATCTCACCGTCGTTGGCGCCGGCTATGTCGGGCTGGCGACGGCTATCGGTCTTGCCTCGCGCGGGCATTCGATAGACCTGGTCGAAGTCCGGAACGACAGACTCGGGGCGCTGCAGGCAGGTCAGCTGCCGATCCACGAGCCGGGCATGGACGCCGCATTCGCGAACCCCGAGATTCGGGGGCGAATCCGGCCGGGGGCCCTCATCCCCGACGAGCCATCCGACGCGGTCTTGATCTGCGTGGGAACGCCGATGGACGAGAACGGCAGGAGCGACCTCCGGCAGCTCCAGGGAGCTCTCGAAGCCGCTCGGCCACACATCCGGGCGGGCGTGCCTCTCGTGATACGGAGCACCCTTCCGGCCGGGTCGAGCGAATCTATCGTGCGCTGGTCCGGTGGCGACTCCTCTCGACTCTTCACCAACCCCGAATTCCTCGCCCAGGGCCGTGCCCTGGAAGACTTCCTCGCACCGAGCCGCGTGGTCATCGGAACATTCCCGGGACCGGACGCTCAAGCCCTGAGCGTGGTCGAGGATCTCCTGGGAAGCGACACGTGCCCGGTCATGGTCGTGAGCGTGATCGAGGCGGACTTGATCAAGAACGGTTCGAACGCATACCTCGCCTTGAAGCTCTCGTATGCGAATGAACTCGCCGTCCTCTGTGAAGAACTCGGCGCGGACGTCATCACCGTCATCGACGGCATCGGGCTCGACCCGCGGCTCGGTCGGGGATACATGCGGCCCAGCTTCGGCTTTGGAGGGAGCTGCCTGCCCAAGGACCTGCGGTCGATCACCAACGTGGGTCGTGACCTGGGCCTGGAAATGCACGTCACGTCGGCCGCGTCGGATGCCAACGATGCGCACCAGCGGAGGTTCGCGCGCCGCATCGTGGCGGCCCTGGAATCCGGCAAGGGGCGCGTGGCCATGCTCGGCCTCGCCTTCAAGGCCGGAACCGACGACGTGCGATCGTCGCCGTCTCTGCGCGTGGCGGAACTGCTGCTGGGGCGGGGGATCGAGGTCGTCGGCTATGACCCGCACGCAGGCATGAACGCCGCCGCCGCCCTGCCCGGGCTGCGAGTGGTCGCCACGGCGGCCGAAGCCCTCCAGGGCAGCAGCGTGGCGGTAATAGGCACTGAGTGGCCCGAGTTCCGTCAGCTCGATTGGCGCGCTCTGGGCCCGACCATGGCCTCGCAGGTCGTGATCGACGGCAGGCGCCTTCTCGATGGGCCCGCTATGACCGCACTCGGCTTCAGCTATGCGGCGGTCGGCGCCGCCGGCGTTCCACAAATCAACCGGACAAAGCAATCCGCCCGGCCTTAGCAGCCGGTCGGCCGAGCCGGACGGGAATCATCGGACCGAGGATACGGCCTTGTGGCTGTCTCAGCCGCCACCCGAACCGGCGAACGATCGGAGACGCAAGCGAGTAGATCTCGCCCGGCGCCTCCGAGCTCGCGATCGAGTCCGAGGTTACTTGACGGTAATTGCCGTTCCGGTCGGCGTGCTCTGCATGAAGATCTCGCCGCGAACGAACGGGATCTCCGAGCCGGATGAGTCGTAATAGCGGGTCAGCGCGGTATTGGAGGTCTTCTTCCAGGTTGCGGCAATGGCCTGGCCTTCCATGAAGACTGTTGCCTTGCCGCTGCCGACGTTGTAGACAAAGGGGCGATTCGCCTCGTCCAGCGAGTTGGGATCCGTACCGTAGGCCTGGTACATCACCACGATTGTTCGGGCGTAGACGTTGTTGCCGTTGGCCGGGTCAACCTGGGGGTGCCCATCCATGATCCGCAGGTAGCTGTCGGTCGTCGGGTTGTACTGGTAGCCGACGGTTCCCGTGCGGTAGGGGATGTTGATCGTCTGGGACTGCGGCCGGTTTGCGACCGGCATATCGTCCTTGAAGGTTCTTGTTGGCAACTTCTGAAACGTCGCCGGATAGCCCTTCTTGGCAGCGCACGAGATCAAGGCAGCGGTGTTCGTATAAGCGTTGTGCGGGGCCGCGCGAGTGGTGATGCGGTGGTACGGGCAGGAGCCTCCACTCAGGTCATCCATGTTGTAGATGTACTTTGCGTTCGCTGGGATGACAACCCGGACGGAGTTGGCGTCGCCGCCGAAGTGCCCGTACAGCGCGTGGTACTCATCGGCCCAGTAGACGTAGTAGGGTCGCGCGCTCCGTATGGGTCCGATGTCGGTAGCCGTCCCCTCCTGGAAGACGTACATGTAGCGGTCTTCGCCACCGTCGGCATATGCCTGGTACACGATCGAGGCGGAGGAGATGCCGGACTGCGGCCTGGCCACGGTGTTGTCATCGACCATGATCGCCATGGGCAGCCTGTGGGCGTCCGCCGCCGGGGCACCCACGCCATCAAGGTCGGCGTACGCCCAGCCCGTAGGGAGTGGGCTGGGCAAGAGGTCCGGCGAGTCGGTCGGCGTGGGTTCGGCGGTCGGCGTGTCTGTCGGCGACGGCGATGCCGACGGAGACGGCTCCGCCGTGGGTGTAGCCGACGGGGTCGCCGAGGCAACGGCCTGGGCTACGGCGAAGGGCTGGGCTACGACGAAGGCCGTGGCCGCGACCGTGACCACGGCCAGACCGGCGACGGCTACCGCCAGTATCCTGCGGTTCGCCCGGATTCGATTCATCACTGGTTCTATCTCCGTGAGTAGGACTTGCCAACAGCATAGCCGAGGATGGCGGTGCGGAAGTCGCCCCGATGGTCCCCCATACGGGTGGGCCAGGAGCACCAGGTTTTAGGATCGCGGCGGGATGGCAACTGCGCATCGGACGTTCCGGCACCAGACTCCGTGACCCCTCACACTGTCCTCGGCACGATCAGAAGGCAGATGACGGCGGGGACGAGCGAGAGGCGGCCGCTGGCAATCCATCAGTCGCTATCAAGTACCGTGCCCGAGGATGCCTGCGATGGCGAGTCGGTCGAACGCGGCGGATAAACGTAGCCCGAGCGTGTGGCAGACTCGAGGAATGCCGCGGCCGCGAGCGGCGCCGGCCGGAGTCTGCAAGATCGCGGCGTTCAATACGCTCGCGGACCCGGCATCACGATACCAGCCAGCAAGAGGATCGGCGGGGCGGGTGGGAAATCCCACAAACTTGCGGCCCTGAACCATAGGCGCCAAATCGGCCGGCGGTTCGCCGACGCATAGGATCCGTGTCCGGTCATTCGATTGTCCGCCAGCCATCAAGCGACGTCTATCGTCTGGCGATGGCCACGAGGACCGTCGTCAGGCCGAGCACCCTCTGTTTGTCGATGCGGACGTCGCAGCCGGGAGGGAACAGCGACCCAAGCGTGGCTGCGTTCAGGGGGTTGAGCGCGGCCTCGCTCGCCCAGTGCCCATTGCCGGACCATCGGAGCAGTGGGTGGCGAACCCGGCGTGGAAGCCAATGGACAAACGGCAGCAGAGTGTGCGGATCCAGCGGAAAGCCGGCGTTCGGTGTGGCTATAAAGACGGTTCGGCAGGTCCTGACCATCTCCTCGACGAATCGCTTCTGGTCGGCGCGACTTCCGACATGTTCGATCACGGCATTCGAAAAGCCGATGTCGAAGGCGTCCGCCTCGAAGGGAAGGCTTCGCCCGTCCGCGACTACGAACCGGACTTCCGGAAAGGTGCGCTCAAACGTCGGCATGATGACCGGTGCAACAGCGGTGATGCGCTCGGGCCACTGGTAGTGGGATTCGAGGAAGTTGCCGGAGCGCCACGCAGAGTCGGTCACACCGACGTCCAGGACCAGGTCCGTAGGCTTGGGCTGGACGATCCGGAGGAAACGGGCCATACGCCGACGCCGCGATCCGGCGGTGAAGCGCGACGTGAGACGCCATCGGATGCCCCTCGGCAACTCCGGCGCAGGTTCTGGCGGATGACTTACGGGAACGTCCTGGGTGGGCGACATGAGCCTGTACGGTTGGGTTGGTGGGATGGCGCGAATTATAGGACCTGGCAGTGGGCTGACAGCCGATGCATTGACATCGATCAGAAGCCAGATGCCACCCTCCCATCCGTATACTCTTCCTGCATGCAACTGGAATTCGTCGTCGTCGCCTACCGATCGAGCAGAGAGCTCAGAGGGTGTCTCGACTCGATTGCGGCCGACGCGCCCGCGGGCAGCAGGGTCGTGGTCGTCGACAATGCTTCGCCCGACGATTCGGCAGAGGTCGCCGCGTCCCACCCGTCGGGGCCACGGGTCGTGGTCAGCCCGAAGAACCTGGGCTTCGGCGGGGGGTGCAACCTTGGTGCGGCTGGCTCGGATGCCGACGCTCTGTTCTTCTTGAATCCCGACGCCCGTCTGAAGCCTGGAGCGACCGCGCTCCTCATCTCCGGCATAGAGGTCGAGGCATCGCTTGCGGTTGTCGCTCCTCGGGTGGTCGACCCGTCTGGCGAGTCCCGGGCATCCTCGGCCGGGGCCGAGCCGTCCATTCGCTCTAGCCTCGGCCATTTCCTGGCGTTGGGAAGACTCCCCTGGATAAGGCGATTCTTCAGCCCCCTCTGCCTCGCCGATGGCCGAATGCGGACCAATCCAGATTGGGTCAGCGGTGCTGCCATGCTGGTTCGGAAGCGTGCGTATGAAGATGTCGGTGGCTTCGATGGTCGCATCTTCATGTACATGGAAGATGTGGATTTGTGCAGGCGGCTGCGCGAGAAAGGCTGGGCGATCGGCTACCAGCCGGAAGCCGTCGTCGAGCACGTCATGGGGCACTCGCAATCCACCGAACAACCAATCCGGTGGTACAGGGCGTACCACGTGTACATCGCGGAGCATCGGGGCGCACTCCACGCCCGCGCAGCCTCGTTGGTGGCCGCGTTTGGCCTGAGTCTCAGAGCAGTGGCCTACCGCGTAGACAGGCCGGTCAACTCCGCGCGCATGGCTCGCAGCGCCCGAGCCGCCCTGCGCTTCGCCTTCTTCCCGCCGGAAGCCGACGTCCCGCCACAGAGCACGGTTGGCCGTGCGCATAATGGAGCCAATGACAGAAGCGATCCGTGAGATCCGGCCGGCCATCGACGCGCACGTCGTGGGCAGGCGCAAGACCGGAAACGAGACCTACGTCGTTAACCTGGCTACAGCGCTCAGCCAACGCCACGACGTGCGACCTCTCGTCTACCTTGACGCAGGCGCTAAATGGCCGCAACCCAATGGACCCGACACGCGCCAGCTTAACTGGCGATCGTCGTTCCTCCGCATTCCGGTCGAATTGCCCATTCGGGCCCGCCGAGATGGCTGTGACCTCCTCCACGTCCAGTACGTGGCGCCGCCGATCACTCGCCTACCGATTGTGACGGCGATCCATGACGTTTCGTTCGAGGACGTCGCCGGACTCTTCCCGCGTCAGACCGAGCTTCGCCTCAAGCTGACTGTTCGGCTGTCTGCGCACCGCTCGCAAGCGGTGATCACGATTTCCGAGTTCACGCGTCGCCGTATTGCCCATCACTACCATATGGATCCGGACCGAATCGTTGTGACCCCGCTCGGGGTTGGGGATCAATGGCGTCCCGTGGCGCGCGACGATGCGCTGGCGATGCTCGCCGGTGTACCGCTCCCTGGCCTGTTCGTGCTCGCCGTCGGCAACCTGCATCCCCGAAAGAACATCCCGCGCCTAATCAGGTCCGTCGCATCGGCCCGCCGGGCGGGCGTCGGCGACCTGCACCTGGTCCTTGCCGGGCAGCGGTGGTGGCGTATGGGCGATATCGACCGAGCAATCGACGAGGTGGTCGGCGATGGCTGGGTCCACCTCCTCGGCTACGTCGACGACGCCTCGCTGGCAGCCCTCTACTCGTGCGCTGACGTAGTCGCCTACCCCTCCCTGTACGAGGGTTTCGGGCTGCCTGTCCTGGAGGCACTAGCCTGCGGTGCCGTAGTGGTAGCATCCAACACCACATCGATACCAGAGGTGGCCGGGGACGCTGCGATCCTCTTCGACCCGCAGGATGAAGCCGCTATGGCGGATGCGCTGTCTACCGCGCTGACCGACGAGCGAACTCGGGCCGCTCTGAGGCGCGCCGCTCCTGAGCAGACCGCGCGTTTCACCTGGGACCGCTGCGCCGAACTCACTATGGGCGCCTATCGGAGGGCGCTGGGCGTTTGACTAGGCCGCAGTCGGGTGGGGATCAGCCCGGGAGCGGTACCCTCGTCTCTTCGGCACCGTCGACGGGCGCTACCGATGCGGCGAGGCCGGCGCCGGCTAGCAGCCAGATGAGTGCGAAGTTCAGAGCGTTCGTGGCCTCGTAAGCCACGAGCAGACAGACTAGGGCGCCGGCGTAGGCCGCGATCTTGCCCCTGTCGGGGCGGCGCCGCGTCGCCTTGAAGAGTGCCAGCAGCACGAGCCCAAAGCCGATCGCCAGGCCCGCGGCGCCAACTACGCCAGACTCGTATAGGGCCGCGACAGCTAGGATCGCAATGTGATCGGGCTGCCCCGGGTTCGAGGGGTCCAGGTGCCGCTGACCGTAGGAATTCGCACCGAGGCCGATCAGGAGGCTGTTGGACAGATCTTGCAGCGCCGGCGTTATGCGATTGAGCCGGAAGGTGACGGTGTCGGGCGGCGGTTTCACTTGGTAGCCCGGCGTAGTAACTGGCCCAGCCGATGGGCCGGCCTGCGGGACGCTTCGGAACCCCGGCTGGGTGAGATCCAACGGCTGAGTGGGTGGTCGACCTCCCGGCAGTAGCACCAAGGTGGCCAGTAGACCGACTAGGAGACTACCAGCGAGGGCGGTCCCGCCTATGCCGACACGGAGGACGTCAGACCGCCCCCATCGGCGCCAGGGTGCGAAGGTGGCCAGGGCGTACACGGCCAGTCCGGCGGCCAAGCCCGCGTAAGCGCCTCGCGTCACGCCCAGGGCAATTGCCCCAGCCATGAGGGGTACCAAGACCTTGTCGGCCAGTCGACCACCCGAGATCAGCCTGTCGAATCCGAATACCGTTACTGCGGCCAGGAACGAGGCGTAGAGGTTCGCTTCCTGTGACAGGGAGAACACCTTCGGCAACGAGGACAGAGCTTCCTGGACACCTGGGGCCGGCGTGTCACCCGCTAACAGGACGGGCCCCAGGGCGAGGAACAGGACCGCGAACAGGATGCCGGCTACCGCCTGGGCGTAACCTGATGCGCAGATCCACTCGCTTGCCCTGGAGTTGCCCCGGGCAAGGAGAAGAAACGCCAGCAGGCCCCCCGACATCGACAGGCCGGTCCAGAAGGTCATCCGGAGGCTGTCCACCCGGTCCGGCGAGAAGAGCACGGAGGACAGCCCCAAGCACGCCAGGTAGACGCCGAAGGACACCCCGATCGGCCACAGACGACGGAGGCGGCGGATGTCGAACCTCGACGGCGACAGCAGGAGGGCAGCCCAACCGGCCACTATTGCCGGTTGCTCCAACCGCATGTTTCCGACGGAGCTTGGAACTATCCCTCGCGACAGCGTGGCCAGCACGAAAAGGATGCCGAAGGCGACGACCGGCTTGGAGGGCGAGAGCCATGCGACTGCGGCGGCTCCGCCAATAGCGAGCAGGACGAGGGCTGCGCTCCCTATCCGTTTGTCTCCGGTCAGCCACAGGGCGATGGCCACGGGCACCGATAGTGCCACGATCGCCGCGACTTGGCCGCGGCTCCACCCATTGTCCATGAGCCTCGCACCTCTCTCATTACCCTCGCCGCCGCCTCGGCGGTCACGCCACGCTCCACAGCTGGGCAGCCGGCGGTCAGTCTAGGCCAGTCTCTCTCCGCCTGCAGCGTCAGCCGACCTCGACCGGTTCCGCCGAACGATCCGGAGGCCGGAATGGGCCATCAGTGGCGACTTTTGACATGGCCAGCGGCATCTGCGAGAGTCGGGTGGTCTGTAGGGCGAATCGTGAGGGCAGCCAGATGCTGAAACGAATTGTGCGGGCCGGTATCCGGTATGGTCTCCGGCGAAATCGAGTCCGTCGGGTTGTTGAGGCCGAGCTGGCCAACCACCGGGTGCCGTTGATGGAGGGGGCCGCGACCGGACAGTTCTTCGTCGATCGATACGGCGTCAATCATCCCCTCGACCCAGATCTTCGCGACCGTCTGAAGCCGGGCTGGCGCGCAATGCTCGATCCCACTAGTGCTGCTCGCCCTCCATCCGCGGATGAGTTGCGGGACCGGGCTCGCAGGGCTGCGGACAAGGTCATGGAGGCGGAACAAGTGGTCGCCTCCCTGACCGGAAGGTCGCTGGCCGGGAGGCTCCTCGAGATCGGGTGTTATGACGGCGCCGTCGCCTTTCAACTCGCGCGGCGCGATAGAACCCAGGTGGTCGCTTCGGATCTTGCTCAGTACTACGTCGTCGAGCAACCGGGCCGAGCGAAAGAAGGTGATCTGGCGGCGCAGCAGGCCGTACTCGAGGCTCTCAGGGAGCGAACGCGATTGACCGCGAATGTCCCGTCAGGTGCGGTGAGATTCGTCGAAGACGACATCTCGGCTTCGGCACTAGAGCCGGAAGGCTTTGACGCCGTAGTGTCCTTCGAGGTCCTCGAGCACGTTCGGTCGCCGCTTGCCGCGTTTACGTCGATGGCGCGCCTGCTAGCGCCCGGCGGCGTCGGGTACCACGATTACAACCCGTTCTTCAGCGTCGTTGGCGGCCACTCGCTCTGCACCCTGGATATGCCCTGGGGGCACGCGCGGTTGGCGCCGGCCGATTTTGAGCGCTACTTGACGGACCTCCGACCAGCCGAAGGCGAACAGGCGCTGCGCTTCTATCGGGAGAGTCTCAACCGATTGGCGATCGCCGACTTGCGTCAAGCCGTAGCGAATGCCGGACTCGAGCTCGTGGCCCTACTGCCATGGCCCGATCGAGACCTCGCTGCTGACCTCACTCCACAGATCGTGTCGGAGGTACAGCGGGCGTACCCGTCGGCCACGGTGGAGGATCTCCTGGCCACGTTCGTGAGCGTCGTGGTGCGCAAGCCTTAGGCTAGGCCTTGGGTCCTGAGTCCCCGAAGTCCTTCGTGCTCGCTCTACGCGCGGCCGACCAGATTCTCCGCGCGGTCCGTCCGATCAGCCCAGTGACCATGAGCAGGTCGCCACGGGAATCGTGGTGAGCTCGAAGATAGATCCATGCCAGGGTTGCCCACGTCACACTAAAGAGCGCGGCTTGGATCCCGGCTCGGAGAATCACGCCCGTCGGATCGAGCCTCGGTACGACGATGTCGGCTACGACCGCTGCGACGAGAAGCTCGAGCATCGGTAGCACCAGCATCGGTACGAAACGCAGCAACTGGCTGGCTGGCTGCCCGGCCGCTCGATACGCGGCCACTTGCATCACGACTCCGAAGCCGAGGTATCCAACGGCATCGACACCCGCGGCGACCTCGAGAGACATCCTGCCGCTCGCCGCCGCCACGAGGTAGACAGACGCCATAATTGCAAGGATCGATCCCGAGATTCCGACCTCTCGCCACTGTCTGTTCACGGTCATGAGGTAGTTGGCCGCGGGCATTGAGAATGCGATGCCCGCCACGCCTACGAGCAGGAGGCGCATGGGCCCGATCGCGTCGCGATACTCGGGGAGGGCGAGGAAGACCAATGCCGGCAAGGCCACGAAGAACGTGGCCACCAACAGCGGCATAGTGATAACGAGCGCGTCCGTTGCCCGCGATGCCAGTGCAAAGACCCGCCCCTCGTTGGATGTGGCGCCCAGTTCGCGCTGCAGCCTCGGGTAAATGACGGTGTCGATGAGGGTGGGCACCCGGAGCACGAAGGAGTTACCGAGGTACGCGGCCGAGTAGAGCCCCAGGCTTGTCGTGCCGAGCGTGAACCCAACCGCGAGCTGGTCGACGCTCAGCAGGAGAGTCGCCACCGCCCCGGAAGCGAAGAACGCGGGAGCCAGCGCCTCGAGGTGGCGGAAGGTGCTCCCGGCAGGCAACGTCCGGCCGCCGATCCGGGCGACTCTCGCCAGCAGCACAGACTGGAAGACAGCGGCGATGACGACGCCGACCAGCGCACCAATGGCACCCGCGACGAAGGCACCTATCACCGCGAGCATCGATCCGACGACTGCGCTCAAAGCCGTGGACCAGCCAAGGGCTCGGAAGCGGAGTCGAGTCCGAAGCCTCACCGTGGCCCAACCGCTGACCTGCAATGCGAGCATTACCAGCGAGGCGCAGATGAGCGCCGCGCCGAGCAGGGGCTCGGTGGACGAACGAATCACGCCGATGACAAGAAGCGCCGCGCAGGCGACCACGGCCACGCTCAAGCCGACGGCGACCCCGGCCAACTCGAGCGATCGCGCTTCATGCTCATCGCCTCGGGCTATCGCGATCGGAATCTCCCGTTCAGCTGCTTGGAGTGCCCCGAGGCTCGAAAAGGAGGCATACGTCGTTACAAGTTGGGTCACAGCCACGTATCCCATTCCGGCGGGCCCGAGCTCCCGCCGAAGGAGGAGCGCGAGCCCAAGCGTGAACAGCTGACTCACGTAGGCGGTCAGGATTAGCCAGAAAGCATCTTTTGTGGCGGTGGCGCCGCTCCGCAGCGCCACCGGTGACTCATCCACCGTAGGCGCTCACGAGTGTCGGAGCTCGGCCACGAGGTCTGCGAGCCGTCGCACCGCGGTGCCGGGCTGCCCGAACCCATGAATGAAGGAGCGAGCATAGGCACGGCCCCGTTCGATCGCGTCCCCGTACGCCGATCTGTCAGACAACAGGTGCTCCATGGCGGCCGCGAGTTCATCTGCCGAGTTGACTGGGAGGGTTGCGCCAGATTCCGCTATGAACTCTGTAGGACCTATGTAACCGCGAGCTGGGACTTGGAGTACCGGGCGCCCCAGACACATGGCTTCGAGTCCGGTCGTACTCCGCCCTACGAGAACGACGCGCGCCGAGCGGATCAGGGTTAGTGATTCGGCGGTCACGAGCCGCGCATGCCGGATCGGCGGCACCGCGAAACCGAGGGCTTCATTTGCGGGATGAAGCTTTATCGCCACCCGGCGTTCCGGGTGCCGCTCGGCATAGTCATCGACCATCTGCAGGGCCAGCAGGTTGTCCTCGGGCCAGTTCCCAGCCGAAAGATCCTCCGAGGGTTGGCTGAAGTGAAGCAGGTCCCAAACGTCGTCCCTTGGCGGCGCGACTGCTTCGGCGGACTCGAGACGGGGCCAGCCAACGGACACCACCCGCAGCCCCGATTGACTGGCCGCTCGCGTGTAGGAGGCCTGCGGTTCGCCCCAGACTGCCTCGATGTTGGCCACGGACGACACCAGTTCGGTGTAGCCGCCAGAGAGGCCGTGCTCAAGGGTGACTACGCTCCCTCCCGCCGCGCGCAACCCGAGCAGGAACGCACGCGCCGGGGGGAGAACATCCTGGGCGGCCACGGCAACCGCCCCCGGCCTTCCGATGCGCCGGCCTGCGCGAGCCCACGAAGACATCGACGCTTGGAGCAGTGCAAACCGTGCCTCCACTGCCCGCAAAGGCTCCTTTTCGGGTGACATGGCCGCCAAATCGGACAGCGTCGGCGACCGGCGGCCCTGATCGAGATCCGCGAGCCAGATGCTCGTGACGCGGGCTCGCTGGCCAATCGCACTGACCAACACGCCACGGCCGGGGTCGACGAGTTGAGCCGGCGCGGTTCGCAGGAGGTGACGGTGATACGGGCGAGCCCACGCCGGCGACCCAACGAGGACGAGCCAAGGGTTCTTCGGAGGAAAGACGCCCGCGATGCGCGCCGCCAAGCGACACGACCGTGATGGAGGCGTGGGATGGGAACCGCTGGCGGGCGAGGGGACGATTCCGGGGCCCTGGGCTGTCGGCTCAGCGCCCAGCGCCCGCGCCATGGTCCACCACTCGGCGCCTACTCCGCGCAAGCAGACGGTCCTGTTCGCAGAGTCCGCGAGCAGCTTTCTGAGGACAAAGGCCGCCCGGTAATGGCGGATCAGGGTCTCCGTTGCCGCATATTCGAACGCGTGCCCAAGTGAGACGCCGTCGACGACCGTCCTGTCCGAGCCGTATCTCACATACCACGATCGAGCTTGGCGGTACGCCTCGCGATCGATGGCTGCGCACTCCGATGAACTGATCAACGAGGAGTATGTGAGCAAATCCGATCCCGGAGTGTCCAGCTGATGGACAAAGGCGCGCTCTCCGGTCTCGACCAGGTCTGCCGAATGCGCGATGACCAAGACCTTCACCAGCGGACCTCAGGCGTCGGCAACTGGCGGCACGACGTCGCCTGGCCGGATTCCTTCTCCGGCCATAATCGTGCGCGCTGCGTGGCGCCCTGCCATCTCGTCGAGATGGCGCGGGTGCATGCCGATCGAACGCTTGCCGGGCCGCAGGACATCGAAGTTCTCGCCTTCGACAAGTGGATCACCCGGCGCGATGTCGCGCGTGGCTTGAATGGCGCGAACAGCGAAGCGCCTGAGTTCCGTCTCGCGAGACCCGACGGCTTTCAGGCCGTCGCCCCGTGCCTGTTCGGCAGCCCGGATAGCGGAGACCATCGCTGTCAGCTCCTCCGGTTCGAGGGCAAAGGCATGGTCGGGTCCCGGCAGCCGGTTGTCGATGGTGAAATGCTTCTCTATCACCGTCGCCCCAAGCGCGACTGCTGCGACCGGTCCGACGATTGGATCACGGCTGTGGTCAGAGAACCCGGTCGCCACTCCAAACCGCCGGCCGAGCCAGGGGATCACCGACAGATTCAGACTGTCGGGCGGGGCGGGATAGCTCGAAGTGCACTGCAGAAGAGTGATATCAGTCGCGCCCGCCGCCCGACTAGTCGCCAGACAGAAGTCGATGTCGTCCTCAGTTGCGGCCCCGGTTGAGATGATGAGCGGCTTGCCTGTCGCGGCCAGCCACCTCAGCAGCCTGACGTGGTTGATCTCGTAGCTGGCCACCTTGTGACGCGTTACGTAAGGATCAACGGCCTCGGCGTCTGCGACAGAAAACGGAGTAGACATGAACTCGATCCCGGCGTTCTGACACTTAGCCGCGATCTTCTCGATCATCTCGTACGGCATCTCAAGGTCCACAAAGACCTCATTTATCGAGCGCTGGATGCCCACGTTGGCGAGGTAGTCGCTTGCGCCCGCGTCGGTTACGTATGTGTCCCGCGCTCGATACGTCTGGAACTTGATCGCGTCTGCGCCCGCCTCGACCGCGACGTCCACGAGGGCGTGGGCCATCTGAAGGTCGCGATCCGAAGTCCCCATGCGCCAGTTGCTGCCAGCCTCGGCAATGATGAAAACGTGCTGTGAGTCGTTCATCGGTTCCGCGACCAGCTCCCAGTCATGGTGTCGTGTCGGCCAACGCGGAGGCATGGTACAGGAGAACTCCCTGGCTTTCTCCGACCAGCTGGAACCCCGCGCCGACGAACAGCCGCCGCGACGGCTCGTTGTCGTTCTTGACCCTGGCGACGAGCATGACCTGCGGAAACAGGCGCTGGAATCGACGCATCGCGCTCTCGAGGAGCAGCCCTCCCACGGTCCCGCGATGCTCCGGAGCGACTGACACGGAGACCTCGGCCTCTCCGTCTCGACGGTCGAACCTAACCTGTCCCAGCGGTCCAGCCGCATTCCATCCCACGACCAAGAGGCATGACCGATCGGCCAGCCGCTCCTGCAACCAGCGTACGTGGTCTGGGTAAGGGATCTGTTCCGAAGCGAACGAAGCCGCGCGCGTGTCCGGGTCGTTGGCCCAGCGCCAGAGCAGGCGGGCATCCGCCATGGACGCCCGGCGGACTCGCACCCCGTCGATATGGTGGGCTACTCGATCTACGCCTCTACCATCGACGAGATTCCGGGCGCGATCACCCATTGCCTCGCGCGTTGACCGATCATCAGCCAGGCGACGAATCAATCCTGAGAGCGTGGCGACGTCGAGCTGCTCGGTCGCTCCGGCGTCGACCGCCGCTCCGGCCTCATGAAGGCGCTGGGCTATTGCATCCTGGTTTCTCGCAATGCGAACGACGATGGTCGGCAGGCCGAGCGCGCAGCGCTCCCAGGATGTCGTACCACCCGCGCCGATGGCGAGGTCGGCTTCTACCATGAGTCCGGCCATAGCCTCGCCGCCGATTGCCCGATGGAACCGGATGCCTGGCCCGCCGTCGGGCTCGCCGCCATACAGGGTGCCAAGGACGACCTCGATCCGGGCCGACGGCAGGGCCGAACGTACTGCCCGGACGGCGATGGTCGTGGCGTCCGAAGGATCGCTGCCACCCATGGTGATGAGCACATTTGTGACCTCTCCGGCAGTACGGCGGCCGGTACCCCTCGCGGCTCGAAATGGCGGACGGAGAAGCGCGTATCGAGTGCCGAGGAGCAGGCGGGTTTCCGGCTCCACCAGGCCTTCGTAGTCGGCGGGCACGACCCCGAGATTGGCGTTGACAACGAGCTCGCACGGTAGGCTTCGATCTGCAAGGTCGTCTATCACGAGCCGCCGGGTCGCCAGCTGCCGCGCTCCGTTGAGCCATTCAGCGCCGAGGCCGTAGTGGTCCATCACGAGCACGGAAAACGGCTTGCGGCGGACCTCGATGGGCATCTGACTGCGGATCGTGACCGCCTCGGCTGAGGCCGGACTACCGAGAAGGGTCACCGTGTGACCGCTCGCCCCGGCCTGATCGGTTGCGTGGCCGGGTGCGCTGCGAGACGCGAACCACGGTTCGATGCCACGACGCTCGAGTTCCGATGCCAGGGTGAGACAGCGCACGATGTGCCCGGTACCGATGGTCTCGGATGCGTCGACTCGGAAGAGCACCCTGCGCGTTCGTGAGCGATCAACCGATCCAGCTACGCGAGCACCTCCCGCGCGACGGCCGTGACCGTCTCGATGACGCGTGCAACGTCACCGTCACTAAGCCCCGGGAAGATCGGGAGCGAGACCGCGCGGGCATAGAAGTCCTCAGCACGCGGGCACAGACCCTCCGAGTAGCCCAGATCCTGATAGTACGGATGACGATAGACCGGCAGGTAGTGCACCTGGACTCCAATCGAGCGCCGCCGGAGGGCCTCAAAGAACGCCCTGCGCCTGGACGGTTCGGACACGCGGACAACGTACAGGTGCCAGGCAGGCTCGACGCCTGGGCGCCGTCCCGGCAGTTCTAGCCCGGAGACGGATGAGAAGCTGCTGTCATACAAGCTCGCAATGGCTCGGCGGCGTGCGAGGAATGAGGGCAGCTTCCTAAGTTGGCTGCGCCCGAGGGCGCACTGGATGTCCGTCAGTCGGTAGTTGAAACCCAAGCTCTGCATCTCCATGTACCACGGCCCCTCATCGTGGCTTAGCCGGGACCCCTCGTAGACCATGCCATGTGAACGGAATTCCATGACACGGGAGTGGACATCGGCGTCGTCGGTCAGGACAGCCCCACCCTCGCCCGTCGTGATCAGCTTGACCGGGTGGAACGAAAGAGCTGTCACATCGGCCAATGTGCCGACCGACCGCCCTGCATCGGTGGCACCGAGTGAATGGGCTGCATCGGCGACAACCGAGACGTTGTGCTGAGCGGCGATTCGGCGAAGAGCGTCGTAGTCGGCCGGCTGCCCGGCGTAGTCGATCGCCACGATGGCGCGGGTTCGGCTGGTGATGGCGTCATCGATCAATGCGGGATCGATCAGGCCCGTAGAAGGGTCGATATCGACAAACACCGGTCGCGCGCCAAGGTATAGGGCGGCGTTGCCGGTCGCCGCAAAGGTCAGGGGCGAGGTGACGATCTCATCCCCGGGACCAACCCCGATGGCCGCGTAGGCTGCGTGCAACGCCGCCGTGCAGGAGCTCAGGACCGACGCGTGCGAAGCGCCACTCTGTGCGGCTAGAGCCTTCTCGAACGCCACGACTTCGGGCCCTGTCGTCAGATAGTCCGACGACAGAGTCTTGACCACGGCCTCGATGTCGTCCGCGTCGACGGTCTGATGCCCGTAAGGCAGAAAGCGTTCAGCCACCGATCATCGTCCGGAGTTGCTCGAGCGTAAGCCACTCCGGGTTCGTGTCGCTCGTGTAGCTGAAACCCTCCGAGACTGGACTTACGGTCTCCCACGGAGTGCCGTCCCACCAGTCTGCGTCCGGCTTGATGACATAGAACTTTCCCGCGTCGACGGTGCGACGGGCATCGTCGACACTGATCATCTGTTCATGGAGCTTCTCGCCCGGCCGGATCCCCACGAAGTCCAGCCGCGCCTCCGGCGAAATGGCTCTGGCAAGATCGACGACTCGCATACTGGGGATCTTGGGAACGAACAGCTCTCCGCCGTGCATCACCCCTAGCATGTCGATCACGAAGTCGACTCCCTGGTCGAGCGTGATCCAGAACCGCGTCATCCGCTCGTCAGTGATCGGCAGGACTCCCGTCGGTGCGAGCCGCTTGAAGAACGGGACTACGCTACCCCGGCTGCCGACCACGTTGCCGTACCTGACCACCGCGAAGCGCGTCGACTTCGTCCCTGCATATGCATTTGCGGCGACGAACAACTTGTCGCTGACGAGCTTCGTGGCGCCGTAGAGGTTGATGGGGCTCGACGCCTTGTCCGTGCTCAAGGCGATCACGCGTTCGACCTGCCGATCCAGCGCGGCGTCGATGACGTTCTGCGCACCGTGTATGTTGGTCTTGATCGCTTCGAACGGGTTGTACTCGGCTGCCGGAACCTGCTTCAGGGCCGCGGCGTGCACAACGACCTGTATGCCGTCGAACGCTCGCCACAGCCGCCCGGCGTCCCTCACATCCCCGATGAAGAACCGGACTCTGGGGTCGTGGCCGAGCTCAGCCGCCATGTCGTACTGCTTCAGTTCGTCCCGGCTCAGGACGACCAGGCGCGCCGGATCGTGCTCGGCCAGCACGCGGCGCACAAACCACCGGCCAAAGGACCCGGTCCCACCGGTGACGAGGATCGACTTGCCTTTCAAGATGCTCACATTCGAAAGGATAGAGGAGAAAGTACAGCGTGTGTCAGGTTGGGTGAGCCATGGGGACGGCCGATGCCGGTATACTCCCTAGCGGAGGTGCAGTTGTGGTCCCTGACGAGGGCGCGAATACTCCCGGGCCAGTTCGTCGTGAGGAAATGTGGGCGGGAGATCTCGGTGACTTTGACCCCCAGGGAACCGCCGCGGCAGCGGTGGGGCTCGGAGCGTCACGGGACCTGCCCCTCTCGAAGAGCCTTGTTCGACGAGTCCTTGAGGTCGGCTGGTGGCTCTTGGAGAACTCCTAATTGGGCAGCCTGCCACGACCTCGATGAAGCGGGTTTGCGTCGTCCAGGCCCGGATGGGTTCGACGCGGCTGCCCGGCAAAGTGCTGCGCGATCTCGCCGGCCAGCCGATGTTGACCCAGATGCTTCGCCGGTTACGTACCTGCGTGTCGATCGACGAAATCGTCGTCGCGACATCGATCGCCACTAGCGACGATCCGATTGCGGAACTCGGGGTCAAAGAGGGGATGCGAGTCTGCCGCGGCAGCGAAGCCGACGTGCTTGGCCGGATCGTTGAGGCAGCTCACGCCGCTCAGGCGGATGTGGTCGTGCGAGTCACAGCTGACTGCCCGCTCATCGATCCATGGGTAACTGATCGCGTTATCGATGAGCTGACGACCAACGGCAGCGCTGCGGACTACGCCAGCAACGTCCTGCGGAGAACCTTTCCCCGCGGTCTTGATGTGGAGGCCATGTTTCTGGACACCCTCCTGAGGGTGGACAGGTTGGGTCGGTCAAAGGCTGAGCGTGAGCACGTGACCATAACGATCCGCTCTGAGCATCCGAATCTATTCCTGTCCAGGTCGGTGGAGAGCGGTCACGACGATTCCGATCTTCGCTGGACGGTCGATGAAGAGCGGGACTTCCAACTTGTTGCGCGGCTGTATCACGTGTTCGGTCTGGATGAGCACATCCTTCCGTACGAAGTCGTCGTCAATCACGTCCGGCAGAACCCAGAGTTGACGAGCTTCAACGCGGACATCGCGACATGGACGCCTCTCAGCGACAAGCCTGGGCCAATGCAGGGATCGCAGGAGTGATCAGGCATCGCAGCGCTTGTTCTGCAGGCGAGATCGGGCAGGTCGGATGAAAGAGGTTGGACTCGTTGACTACGGCATGGGCAACCTACGCTCGGTGCGCAATGCGCTGGAGCTGCTGGGGGCTCGCGTCCTGCTACTCGAGGACCCTGCCGGGTTGTCCAAAGTCGACCGGGTGGTCCTGCCCGGCGTGGGGGCATTTGCCGTTGCCATGACTAACCTGCGGAATGTGGGGTGGGACGATGCGCTGTCCGAGTACGTACTCCACATGCGCCGTCCCTTCCTTGGGCTCTGCTTGGGCCTGCAGCTTCTGGCTGACCGTGGCACAGAGCACGGCGAACACCGAGGGCTTGGTTTCATCGCCGGGGCCACTCTCCGGCTCGAGCGCCCGGACGACGTTCCCTTGCCGCACATCGGCTGGAACGAGGTGAGACCCGTACGGACGGATGGGATCCTGTCCGGCGTCAAGTCCGGCACGTGCTTCTACTTCGTGCACAGCTACGCCCTCGTGCCCGAGGACCTCTCCGTGGTCGCGGGCGTTACTGAGTACGGCGGCCACGATTTCGTTTCCGTCATCGAGCGCGACAACATCGTCGCAACTCAGTTCCACCCCGAAAAGAGCCAGACACACGGTCTGGACCTACTTCGTCGCTTCCTGGCGATGTGACGGCCGATGCTGCGCACGCGACTCATTCCTGTGCTTCTACTGCAGAATGGATTGCTGGTGCGGAGCCAGTCGTTCAGAATCCACCAGGCGATCGGCAACCCGATCCACGAGGCTCGCCGCTTCAATGAGTGGAACGTGGATGAGCTTATCTACTTGGACATTTCGCGCGACGACTCCTATGACCTCCGGCGCGACGACCATAAGGTGAAGAACCTGACCGGCCCGATGGAGATTCTCGAGGAAGTGAGTCGCACCTGCTTCATGCCCCTGACGTGGGGCGGGGGCATCCGGACCGTCGCGGCTATGCGCGAATGCTTCCTGAGCGGGGCGGACAAGATCTCGATCAACACCGCCGCGTATCGGACCCCCCAGTTGATTCGCGACGGCGCGAAGATCTTTGGTCGCCAGGCGATGGTGATTTGCGTCGACGTGTGCCGCCGTGAGGACGGTCGGCCCGAGGTCGTCATCGAAGGCGGCCGAGAATTGACAGGCGCCGATCCCGTCGATTGGGTCCAGGAAGCCGTGTTACAAGGCGCCGGAGAGATACTTCTCCAGAGCCTCGACCGCGATGGCACGGCTCAGGGGTACGACGTCGATCTGATACGGTCGGTCAGCGACGTCAGCGCGGTGCCAATCATCGCTCTCGGCGGAGTTGGACGATACGAGCACTTCTTCGACGGATGGAAGGCGGGGGCCAACGCCGTCGCAGCGGCGAATATCTTCCACTTCAAGGAGCTCTCTGACCGGAACGCTAAGCGCGCCATGTCGAAGGCCGGTATTCCCGTGAGGCTATGAATGACAGTCCGATATTGTGCTCATTGCGCCTACCCGTCTATCGCCGCCACGCCCCTGACGTTCGACGATCGAGGCGTGTGCAGTGGGTGTCGCTCAGCCGAGCAGGCACAGACAATCGATTGGGACGAGCGCTTCGAGTGGCTCAAGCAAATCGCCGAGGAGTACCGATCCCAGTCCACCTATGACGTCCTCATTCCCGTGAGCGGAGGTAAGGACAGCTACTATCAGACACACGTCGCGGTTCACGAGCTCGGTCTGAAACCGCTCCTCGTCACCTACCACGGCAACAACTACCTCCCCGAGGGAGAGGAGAACCTCTTCCGGATGCGGAAGGTGTTCGACTGCGACCACGTCGTCGTAAGCCCAAGCATCCAAACGCTCATCAGGATGAACCGCATTGGGTTTCGGTTGCAGGGCGACATGAACTGGCATAACCACTGCGGGATTTTCACGACCCCAATCCAAGTGGCTGTCCGGTACAAGGTGCCGCTTATGTTGTGGGGCGAGCACGGCTTCCTTAACCTCGGCGGGATGTACTCGTTCGACGACATGGTCGAGTTCACTTCCAAGTTCCGCCTCGAGCACGGACTGCGCGGCTACGATTGGGATGACTTCACAGATGAAGGCCTCGACACCCTGGGCCGACCCGAGTTGAAAGAAGGCCTTCGGGCGAAGGACCTCCAATGGGCGCAGTACCCAACGGACGACGAGATTGACGAGGTCGGAGTGCGAGGCATCTACTTAGGCAACTTCGTGAACTGGGACGCCAACGTCCACTCTAAGCTCGTTATGGAGAAGTACGACTGGCAACCCGCACGCCAGCCCTTCGAGCGCACGTACCGGCGTATGTCGAATCTGGACGACATGCACGAGAACGGCATCCACGACTACCTCAAGTTCGTGAAGCTGGGTTATGGTCGCGCTACGGACCACTCCTCCAAAGACGTTCGCTCCGGGCACATGACACGTGATCGCGCCATCGAGATGGTGAGGCAGTATGACCACGTTAAGCCGCGGCGCGACCTCGACCGGTGGCTGACCTACGTTGACATCACCGAGGAAGAGTTCGACGCCACGTGCGACTCCTTCCGGGATCCGCGAGTGTGGTGGATCGAGGACGGCGAGTGGTGGAAAGACAACATCTGGGGTAAGCCATCGTCATATGGCCCGGTACACATTCCGGTGAGCGGGCGAGACAAGTACATGCAGGATCGCGCGCGATGAGCCAGCTTGGTGAGCCAGTCCGCTCAGGTTGGCACGCCGACTTCCTCCGGAGGCGCTGAGAAGCAGTTCAGCGATGTTCAGGACAAGGACCGAGACCGGCGTTCACGCTACTGCAATGGAAGCCGGCCGAACGCGCTCTTCATCCCTGGGGCGGTGGTCGCGAGAGGGCAGGGCGCCCCTCAGCATGAGCGGCTTCCTGGGGCGACACCCCTCGGCCCTAGCGGAGGCTCGTGAAGAGGATCCGGTCGTACTTGCCGTCGAGCGCCGTGAACGTCGACCGGCCGAAGCTCTTCGACGGAAAGAAGCCGGGTAGCAGGGCCGGATCGAAAGTGGTGTTCGGATCGAAGGGATCATACGAAAGCATCACTACGGTGGTGGACTCGAAACCAGCGAGCCGCGCCAGTCTGTCGGCGTAGTTGGCCACAACGAACTGCGGCATCTCCACAAACGAGTGGGCGTTATAGAAGACATCCACCCCAAGGTCCAGCTTCTCGATTTGCCATGGAGCGATCATGAGGATCTCGAGTTCGTCGTTCTTTGCGAATTGAACGCGGTCGAGCCGTCGTGTCTTCCGATAATCTCGAACGGAGTCGCCGTAGAACGACTTCAGGTATTGGGTGCCGACGTATAGATTCGGGGGAATATCAAGGTACACAACCTTCCTGATGTTCGGATAGTTCTCAAGCAACAGATGGACGTTCGTGCCGAACCCCCCGCCTATCTCAAAGAAGCTGCGCATTGCAGGAAACTTCACCTTCTCGGCCACGAGATCGTGCTCGTGTAGCAGGGTCAAGTAGTGCATGGCGACCTTGTCGCCGTCGACCTCGATGTACTCAAGGCATCCACCCCGCAGTGAAGGCGGCATTGTGTACTTCCCCAACAGCTCACGCACCCGAGGGCTATCGTTGAAGAGAACCCTCCGGAGCCGTCGGACCTCGTCAGAGTACGTTGTTGTTAGGGCGACTTGGGCATCGAATTGCCTGTTGAAGGGAGGGACGGAGTCCAACAGGAACCTAAAGGGCCTTCTAGGACCGCCGGTCAGGTTGTGGCGGACATCCAGAATCACCGAGTCAGCGTAACTCTGCCCTATGGTCGAAGTCGTCCCCCGGAAGTCCGCGAGTCCGTAGCGTTCGATCTGGATTGCGGCGCTCTGGCTCTTCCGTTTCCAGTAGGGGCCCGGCTTGTATGCGTTGCGCTGGGCTTTGGCGTCCAAGAGCATCATTCGCAGAAGCTCGTTGTCGCTGCTGATCGCCGTACTCAAGGTCATGCCCGCTACTCCGAACGACAGAAATCGTTGTTCCCTCCCAGCCAACGCTCGTCGGTTGGCCGCGCCATGAGGCGGTTCCAGCGGGCATCGCCCATGCAAGGCAGCGCGCTCAGGCGAATTCCCTGAGCCGGCACGTTAGGGCCGGAAAGCGCGGCGCGGACGGTCGTGCCAGCCGGCGGCTATGTTAGACCATATGGCCGCGTTCGCGCGGCGGTCGAGCAGGCTGTCCGTGCCTCGTCGGGACGACTGGATAATTGTGGATTACCAGGATTGTCCGGGGCGAGAAGCGTCGAACGGCGCCGGCGCGCGGGGGGTTACCATCCCATCATGCGCATGGCGATCCTAGGCACTCGTGGAGTTCCGGCCAACTACGGTGGATTCGAGACCTTTGCGGAGAAACTGGGCGGCCGGCTGGTTCAGCGCGGCCACGACATAACCGTCTACAGCAGGGATCTGTCGGTCCCGCGCGGGATGCGGTCCTATCTCGGCATGAGGATTGTCCGGCTGCCTGCGCCGCAATCCAAGTACTTCGAGACGGTGATCCATACGCTGTTCTCGGCCCTGCATGCGCTGACCCAGCACTACGACATCATCTACGTGTGCAACTCAGCTAACGTGCCGGCCGTGATCCTGTTGCGGCTTTTCGGGAAGCGGGTGGTGTTGAACGTCGACGGGCTGGAGTGGAAACGCCGGAAGTGGAGCGCAATCGGGCGAGCCTACTACCGAATCTGCGCTTGGACGGCGTCCAGGTTGCCGGTCCATGTGGTCACCGATGCCCTGGTGATCCAGCACTACTACCAGACTGCGTACGGGCGCTACACGACCTACTTTCCGTACGGGACAGAACTGGACCCTGTCGCCGATGACGGAACCCTGGCCGGCCTCGGGCTCGAGCCGGGCCGGTACGTACTCTACGTCAGCCGTCTCGAGCCGGAGAACAACGCTCACGTCGTCATCGAGGCCTACAAGTCCGTCCACACGGACCTGCCGCTCGCTATCGTCGGCGACGCGCCGTACGCCTCGGAGTACATCGCCTCGTTGCGAGCCACGATAGACCCTCGCGTCCGTTTCCTCGGGGCCGTCTACGGAACCGGGTACCAGATCCTGCGGTCGCACGCGACGGCGTATGTCCAGGCGACAGAAGTTGGAGGCACTCACCCGGCGTTGGTCGAGGCCATGGGCTTCGGAAACGTGGTTCTCGCCAACGACGTTCCGGAGCACCGCGAAACGCTGGACGACGGGGGGCTCTACTACCGCGGCGCCGTCGAGCTCGCCGCTCGGCTCCAGGAGGTCCTCGACGACGCGGCTTTCGCGGCCGACCTGCGTCGAAGAGCCCAGGACCGGGCGCGGAGGATGTACAGCTGGGATGCCATCTCGGACACGTACGAGAAGTGGCTCACGGGACTCTGCCCGCCGATGCCGGCCGCCGCAGACGTCAAAGAGGAAGACCTCTCATCGGTGGAGATCGCCGGTATTCCGATCCACAACGTGACCTTCGACGAGGCCGTAATCCTGATCACCCGCTGGGTGGCCGACGGCACGGGGGGCACGGTCTACACGCCGAATGTCGATGACGTTGTCAAGGCCCACCGGCGGGCCGACTTCCGGAATGCAGTTATGGGCATGCGGCTCCGCGTGCCCGACGGCATGGGCATCATCTATGGCTCACGGATTGCCGGCAGCCCGCTCCGGGGCACGGTTACCGGACGCCTCCTTCCGGAAGCGCTTGCCGCGGCCCTGGGCCCATCGGTTGGGATCGCCATCTTCGGTGGCAAGCCCGGGGCGGCGGAGGCCGCGGCGAAGGTCCTCGAGAGCAAGGGTGCGCGTATCGCGGCTGCCCTGGCGCCGGAGATGGGCTTCGCAATCGGATCGGACGAAGACGTCAGATTGACTCGCCGGCTGCGCGAGAGCGGGGCGGGCATCATCTTCGTGTGCCTCGGCGCCCCACGCCAGGCCTTATGGATGGCTTACCACGCCGCGGAGTTGCCGGCCGTGCTCGTCGGGGTCGGGGCAGCCGTGGACGTCCTGGCAGGCAAGTCGCCGTCGGCCCCGGCCTGGATGACCCGATTCGGCGTCGAGTGGGCCTTCCGGTTGTACCACGAACCGAGGCGCCTGACGCCTCGCTATATCTGGGACGACCCGCGCTTCTTCTGGTGGATGCTGCAGCAGCGTGCGATCCGAAAGTCGGTCCGTAACGACCGGACCGCCCGCGACTGACTAGCCCCGGGCTCGGTGCGACCCGACTCCCAGCCGAACGTACAGGTCGTCGATCTCGTGAAGCAGTCGCGAGACGTCGTAGCCCAACGCCCGCTGCTTCAGGCGAGCCGATAGTTCCGCCGACTCGCGCAGGCCAAGAGACATGGCCCCCCGGATCGCGCTGGACGCGGCCTCGGGTTCCCCGAAGTCGGTCAGCCGTTCTTCGAGATCGGGACCCAGAAGCGCCACGTGCGCGGGGATCCTGTTTGCGACGAGAGGGACGCCGGCAGCCATTGCCTCGAGAAGCGCGATGCCGAAGCCTTCGCCTTTGCTGGGGAATGCGGCCAGCGCCGCAGATCCCAGGATCCCCGGCAACGCGTCCTCGTCGAAGTCATGGAGAAAGTCGACCCGGCTCTCGACTCCCAGGTCGCCGGCCAGCGCCTTGATCCGTCCGACTTCTTCATCGTCCTTCTCGCCGGCCAGGAGGAGGGACCAGTCGATATCTGCGATCAGGGCCAACGCTCTGACCAGGTCCGACAGTGCCTTATTCGGCACCATCCTGCCGATCGACACGACACGACCGGGGATCGGCTGCCGGCTCAGGCCAAGGAGTGGCGCCAGGGGGATGGCATTCAGATAGACGACGGTTCGCTCGGCCAGGTACGGCGCATCGCGAAGCAGGAGCATCCGATCCGTGGGGCTGTCGGCGACGACCCGTACGCCGCACAGGCGGAGCCACGGACCGAAGTACAGCCGCACGGCCAGATGCTTCAGGCGTGAGCCGCCGGCGGAGTGGAATATCAATCCGTGGGTGTGGAACACACGGGGCCGCCGGCGAAGGGCCGCGCCCAGGACCGTGGTCGCAAGCGCGAAGCGCAGGTCGTGGATATGGACGACGTCGTGCCGGGCAATCTCGCGCCAGATGCGGTCCGGCCGGTAGGTGATCGCAATCTGAGCCCCGCCTCGGCCCGGTACCCGGACCACGTCGATGCCGTCGATGGTTTCGCGGTGGGGGAGGCCCCTCGTGGGTCCGGCGATGTCGCGGTCCAGGGTCAGGACGGTAACTTTGCGACCCGCCGCGACCTGGGCGCAGGCGAGATCGTGGACGTATTTCTCCGTGCCTCCGGCGAACGGGCGGTATCGGCGGCAGATGTGAAGGACGCGAACGGGCCCGTCGAGCGGTATGGGAGCAGTCTGAAGCGACGGTTCTCCACTCGAGGCATTACGCACCGGCTTGCCTCCCTATACTGCGCGGCGTGCCTTTACGACGATCCGATCGGCCTTGCGCCGTCATTCTCGCAGGTGGACGCGGCACCCGATTGGGGGCCCTCACCGAGTCGCTGCCCAAGCCGATGCTGCCCATCGACGGTCATCCGTTCCTCGAATACCTGGTCTGGCAGCTGGGCGCCTATGGGATAGGTCGGATCGTCATCTCCACCGGATACCGCGCCGAAGTCGTACGTGACTACTTCGGCCGCGGCGAGAAGTGGGGGATCGCGATCGATTACGCGGAAGAGCCTACGCCGCTTGGCACAGGAGGAGCGGTTCGCCTCGCGGCCGCCAGATTCGACGATGAACGATTCCTTCTGCTGAACGGCGACTCGGCCTGCGACGTCGACTGCAGCGCGCTGCTGGGGGCGCTATCGGGTGATCTACTCGCGGCAATGACCCTTACGCGCGTCGCGGACGGCAGTCGGTACGGAAACGTGGAGCTGACCGCGGGCGGGCGAATTGCCAGGTTCGGGGCTGGTGATGGGCCCGGCAGGCCAGCGCTTGTGAACGCCGGCGTCTACGCCCTCCGCCGGGAGCTTGTCGGCCTGATACCGGCGGCCGGACCGGCGTCACTTGAGCGAGACGTGCTGCCCGCGATCGGCAGTCGAATCGGTGCCGTCGTATCGGACGGTTACTTCGTGGATATGGGTCTGCCGGAGACGTACCGGCAGCTGACGGTCGATTCGTCGGGCCTGAAGCGAGCCGTCCGGCGCTCCGATTACTTCGGCTAGACTAGCTCTCGGCCCCGCTTCCGAGGGTGCCGTCGGCCAGATCACGTCGCGATTCTCTGCAGTTCCTGCATCCTAGGGAGACGCGCTTGCTATATCGAGCCAAAGCTCCGCTGCGAATCAGCTTCGCCGGAGGCGGCACCGATGTGCCGCCTTTTCCTCAGCAGGAGGGCGGCGTTGTCCTCAGCGCGACGATCGGTCGATATGCGTACGGCACCTTGGAGCCGCGATCCGACGGCGAGATCCACATCGAATCCCTCGATTTCGGCGAGTCCATCACTTTCTCGCGCGACGACCGGCTCATCTACGATGGCAAGCTGGATCTGGTGAAGGCCGCCATTCTCCACCTCGGTCGGCCGGAGAGTGGCTTCGATCTGTCGCTGCACAGCGATGCACCTCCCGGATCGGGACTTGGTTCCTCCTCGGCCGTCATAGTGACGCTCGTTGGTCTCCTCAAGGAATGGAAAGGGCTCCAGCTTTCGGACTACGAGATCGCAGACATGGCGTACCGGATCGAGCGTAACGAGCTGGGCATCCAAGGTGGCCTGCAGGACCAGTACGCCGCCACGTTCGGCGGCTTCAACTTCATCGAATTCGCCGGTGATCAGGTCGTCGTCAACCCACTTCGCATCGCGCCCGATGTCCAGAACGAACTGCAGTACAACCTCCTGCTGGTCTTCACCGGCCGAATCCGCCTGTCGGCCAGGATCATCGAGGACCAGGTCGCCCGCTTCGAGGCGGGCGAGGCCGACAGCGTCGAGGCCCTTCGAGAGATCAAGCGCCTTACGCTCGAGATGAAAGCGCACTTGCTGCGCAAAGAGCTCGACGAGTTCGGTGCGCTCCTTCACGAGGAGTGGTGCCAGAAGAAGCGAATGTCGTCCCGCATCTCTACGCCTGAGCTGGATGCGGTCTACGAAGCGGGACGAGCGGCCGGGGCCACCGGCGGCAAGGTGACCGGGGCAGGCGGCGGCGGTTACATGCTCCTCTACTGCCCGGGCGGCACCCGGCATAAGGTTGCTCGGAAGCTTGCGGACATGGGCTGCTCGATGTCCGACTTCGCTTTCGAGCCTTTGGGACTCCAGACATGGCGAGTGGGCTGAGCACGATGGGGACAGAACGGCAGGAAATCGAAACCATCTTCCGAGCCCGTGTCGATGCCAGCATCGCTGCCAAACAGGCGTTGCTGGAGGATCTCGGCCAGTGTGTGGATATCGCGGAAATCCTGATATCGGCCTATCGCAACGGCGGCGCTCTGCTGCTGTTCGGCAACGGCGGCAGCGCGGCCGATGCCCAGCACATCGCCGCGGAGTTCGTGGGCCAGTTCTACCGTCGTCGCCCGGCACTGCGGGCCCATGCCCTGACTGTCAATGCTTCGGCATTGACCTCGATCAGCAATGATCTGGACTTCGCGGAAATCTTCGCCCGACAGGTGGAAGCCCTGGGTCGCGCAGGCGATGTCGCCGTGGGGATCACGACGAGCGGGAATTCACGCAATGTCGTGGCGGGCCTGAGAACAGCGCGGAAGATGGGTCTGGTCACGGTTGCGATGACGGGCCAGAACGGCGGCAAGGCCCGGCAGGAGGCGGAGCACTGGATCGGCGTTCCGGCTTCGGACGTCGCGCGCATCCAGGAGTCCCACATCCTGATTGGCCACGTGTGGAGCGAGTTGGTTGAACGAGCCCTTTTCCCCGATGCCCCTCCGGCCCACGACAGTCTTCCTTGATCGCGACGGCGTAATCAACAGGAAGATGCCAGCAGGAGCCTACGTTGAGCGGTGGGAGCAGTTTGAGTTCCTGCCCGGCGCCATCGAAGCCCTGAGCCTGCTCCGTGGCGCGGCGATCCGAACGGTGGTGGTAACGAACCAGCGGGGCGTTGCCCTGGGTCGCATGGCGATCGCCGACGTAGACGATATCCACGGCCGAATGCAAACCGCTCTCGCCGCCTCGGCGGCTCAATGCGACGCCGTCCTGGTCTGCCCCCACGACGAGGGCAGCTGCGGATGCCGCAAGCCCGGGCTTGGACTCTTCGTTCAGGCACAGGCGCTGATCCCGGAGATCGACCTCGATCGGGCTGCGGTCGTGGGCGACTCCGCGACAGATCTGATCGCTGCAAACCGGCTCGGCTGCCCATCATTCCTGGTCGGCGATGAACACGCGCTGGTCAAGATCCTGGTCGGTCATCCTGACCTCAGCGTGGCCGGTCGAGCCCCATCGCTGTTGAGCGTCGTGACCGACTGTCTGGGTCTGAGAGAGCCCACCTGAGCCAGCTTCTACCGCCGCGCTGGTCGCGACGCCCCGGCACTCGGCGGGGACTCAGGTGTCTATACTGCCCCACGCACATTGGTGTGACTATCGGAGGGCTCTGTCTGTGGCTTCGACTGCCGCGGTGGCTTCGAGCTTGAGCGTGCCAATCCGGACACGTGAGTCCACTCTCGTTACCTGGATCGTCATCGCCTTCCTGGCGTGGATGCCTCTCTGTACTCCCGTCAGTCTGCTGGCCTGGGAGAACCACCTTGTGTCGGTTCCCGTTGCCCAAGCGATCCTCCTGGTCAAGGACGGCTGGGCTGCCGGACTGATCGCGGTCCTGTTTCTCCGGCACATCCGCGAGATTCGCTTCCGCTGGTTCGACTGGTGCGCGTTGGCCTATGCGGCCCTGGTGGTCGTGTATAGCGTTGTGCCGTCCCTACTTGGATCGCACCTGTCGGCGCTGTCCGTCATCGCCTCCGCGCGGGAACTGCTTGTGCCGGTTGAACTGTACGGCCTTGGCCGCCTCGCCGGCTATGCCGGAGTTTCAACGGCGACCGTAGTCAAGGCCTTCTTGGTGATAGCGGCCGTCGCGGCCGCCTTCACTGTGGCGGCCTTTGTTCTGGAGCCGGGGGCCTTCTGGCAGAACACGTACGAACTTGTGAACTTCATTCGTGTGGTGCAGGGCGTACCCACTGCTTGGACCACCTGGCAGATAAGTCTCCTGACCATGTACGGGAGTTTTGGTGAGGCGATTCGTGCCGTGGGTCCATTCAGCCATCCGGTCGGAACCGGTGTCTACTTCGCTATGCCGTTGACCCTGGTCGTTTGTGCAGCCTGGCTGAGCAGTCGGCGCCAGAAAGTCGCCATGGTCACCGTGATGATCGGGGTGGTTCTGTTCGCCCTCGCAGTTATCACTCCTATCTCGCGAGGGACCTGGATCGGATTCGTTGGCGCGGTCGTTGTCTGCGGTGCGGTGCTGCACAGGTACCGCCTGTCGGTACTGACCGTCGTCGTGTTCGCTGCCTTTATCGTCCTGGTCCCTCCATTCAGCTGGTCGGTTTGGGCCTCCGTTGCAGGCAATGACTCATCCACTAACGCTCATACCCAGACCGTACAGAAAGACGTAACGCATGTCCTGACGACGAATCCTGTTGTGGGCCCCAAGGTCGGCGCCGGTGATTCGGCTGGACAGAACTACACGGCCGGTGACGATGCGGCCGGCGTTGGCGAGAACATGTACTTGACCGCGTACGCCAGCGTAGGACCTCTGGGCGCGCTCGCCTTCGTCGCCTGGCTGGGGGCCCTGCTCGTAGAGCTGTTCGGTCGTGTCAGGTCCGGCATACCCGCGTGGATTTCTATTGGCGTAGCAGCCGGGCTCCTCGCCGAGGTGGCCGCAGGCATGACTGCCTCGACTCTCATGAGATTCACGACTTCGGCGAGCATGATGCTGCTCGTTGGCCTCGTCGTTGCCCAGCCGACTTCGGGGTCGCGGATACCTGATCTCGCCGCTTTGCGCCACCCGCGTCAGTGGTTCAGGTCCCGGGGTGTGACGACCGACGACGGTCTCCCCGACCCGACCGAAGGTTAGGAAGCTGGCTTGTTCAGTCCGTCCAGGGCCAGCTCAAACGCCCGCCTCGTCTCGTCCTGAGAGTACCTCGCGGCCCTGGCCAGGCCGGCCGACCTGAGCCGCTCGGCCAGCGTTGGTGTGTCCATCAATTCCTCGAGCGCATATACCCAATCGTCTGGCTCCGCCGGGTTCAGCCGGATGGCCGCGTCGCCTGCGACTTCATCGAATATCGGAATCGCCGAGCAGCAACACGGGACGCCGGCCGCCATTGCCTCCACGAGTGGCATCCCGAAACCCTCGTAAACAGAGGGGAGCAGGAGGGCGGACGCTTCGGCGTACAGGGCGTCTCGCTGCTGGTCCGTGACGTACCCCGGCCATACGACCGCGCCCGCGAGCTGCAGCTCACGCAGGGCCTCGACCTCCGCGTCGGTGACCCATCCTCGCCGGCCCACGATGACCATCCTTAGGTCGCGGCCCTCCTGGCGAACACGGGCCACGACCGACGCGGCCATGAGCACGTTCTTCCGCGGCTCAACGGTGCCGACCATGAGGACGAAGGGTTTGGCGACGCCGAGTTCTGCCAGGCAGTCCTGATCGGCAAGCGAGTCAGGTGGCCTCGTCGGGAACCATGGCGGCACCACGAATCCGCGAGCCAGTGGGAATACATCCCGGATATCGTCGGCCGCGGCCTGCGCTGCAAAGATGAGCCGGTGACGACTTATCACGCGACCCATCAGGGCGTGTTCGAAGAGCCTGGTGCGCCGCGTCTGGTGCTCAGGCACGCGGAAGCTGCTGACGTCGAGGACGACAGGGATTGCCGGCACGCCGGGCAAGGACGGGATTACCAGGCTCGTCGAGACGTAGGCGGTTACCGGGTGGCGTCGCAAGTGCCTCCAAACCGATAGATGCCACCGGGCTCCGCGAGCGGGCAGCGAAACCACCTCGATCGCGTCCGGAACCTCCAGGCTCCCACCCGATACGTAAGCGCGGACGCGGACATCCGGAAGCTCCGCCGCGGCGAGGGCTATAGAGAGCAGGTACCGGCCGACGCCCGAGGGCCTGCCTACTGCGGCCCTGAGGTCGAAGGCTGCGATTCGTCCCTGCACGTGTTGCCTCTCTCCATCCCTTGCGCGGCCCAAATCTCCAGCACGGCCGTGGCTCCGAGTAGCAGCCGAAGGATAGCGGCCGGCCGCTGCGATCGTGTCGACCGTGCTTGTCGACCTGTTCGGCTGGAAGGTCCGGAGACTCCCTATACTCGGGTCATGACGCAGACTGCTTTGATCACCGGCATTACCGGTCAGGATGGCTCCTACCTGGCCGAACTCCTGCTCGAAAAGGGCTATCGCGTCGTCGGGATGACCAGGCGGTCCAGCTCCAACGCAATGGACCGGATCGAGCATCTTCTCGACCGACTCGAGCTCGTTCAGGGCGATGTACTGGACCAGGCTTCGCTGGTCGCGGCTATCCAGTCGTCCGAACCAGACGAGGTCTACAACCTCGCGGCAATGAGCTTCGTGCCTACTTCCTGGAACCAGCCCGTGCTGACCGGGGAGTTCACGGGTCTGGGCGTAACCCGAATGCTCGAAGCCGTACGCCAGGTCGATACGTCGATCCGCTTCTACCAGGCCTCCTCGAGCGAGATGTTCGGCAAGGTGCGCGAGATCCC
>PMJT01000064.1:0-11611 GCA_003158495.1 Chloroflexota bacterium
GAGCGGCCCTTCGTCGATCGGCCGCGGCTCGAGCCCGCAGTCGCTCGAACTTCTCGGCAAGCGCGGCATTCGACTCGGAGAGCGCGTAGTCGAGGGTCTCTGCCCCGGCATCTCGAAGCCGGGCTGACTCGTCGCGCTCGTCCGCGACCCGGTCCCGCTCCGCCGCGCCCCCCATTCGTGTTCGTGAAGTCGTTGCCCGGTGGACGTGGCTGGCGAGCCGGCGGACCGACCCTTCCGCGCGAGTGCTACGAGTGGCCTCGTATGCATCAATGGCGTCGGCATCGCCCCCGCGAGGTCTCTGCCGGTCGGCGCTCTCCTGATCCTGGTCGGAGGCGGCCTGGTCGCTCGTCGCGTCGGAATCATCCCTCTCGGACGCGGTCTGATCCTCGTCCGACGCGGTCTGATCNNCTGGTCAAAGTCGGCGGAAGATGAGTCGGCCTCCCGCTGAGGTACGCGCGATCGATCGACGTCGCCTACGCCGGGCTCGTCTGAACTGTGCATGGCGCTCGCGGCCGACGGCTGATGGGACGCGAGGTCGCCGGCGTCGCGCCATTGTACGGGCGATCACTGAGTGTTCTAGTTAAGAATCTCAGATGATCGTCTGCCGAAACCGCTTATGCCGGAGTTCCGCCCGGGCTGAGATACTCGCCCAATAGTGAAGCGGGCGGCCGATCGGCCGCCCGCTTCGTTTCTGCGAGGGATTGACTAGGAGGCCGCGGTGGGCGTGTCCCCGGGCGTCTCCTGGACCTTCACCAGGCCGAGCACCTGGTAGGCGATGATGGCCCCGAAGCAAGCCATCGCGATGCCGCTGAGCGAGAACTGGCCCGAAGTCAGGGTCAGGTCGCCGGCGCCGATCGTCAGGGCGGCTGCAACGGTCACCAGGTTGCGGGTCTCGGAGAAGTCGACCTTGTTCTGGACCCAGATGCGCGCACCGGTGGTGGCTATCAGACCGAACAGCACAATGGCGAGGCCACCGATTACCGGACCGGGCACTGTGTAGATCAGCTGCCCGAACTTGGGGCACAGGCCCATGAGGATGGCAACGACGGCGGCGATGACGAACACCAAGCTCGAGTAGATCTTCGTCACAGCCATTACGCCGATGTTCTCGGCATAGGTCGTGACGCCGGTGCCGCCGCCCGCTCCGGAGACCATCGTGGCGAGTCCGTCGCCGAGGAACCCGCGGCCGATGTAGGGGTCCAGGTTGCGACCGGTCATCGCAGCCACGGCCTTGATGTGGCCCAGGTTCTCAGCCACCAGCACGATAGCGATCGGTGCGATGAGTGCCATGGCATGGCCGTCGAACTTCGGTGCGACAAAGTTAGGCAGGCCAATCCACGCCGCCTTGCTCACACCGTCGAAGCTGATTGGCGTTCCACCGAGTTTGAGCACGTTGCTTGCGACGAAGTAAAGGAGGTAGCCGACGACCCCGCCGATAAGGATCGGGAGACGTCGCAGGATGCCCGGCGCCCAGGCCGCGACCAGCAACACTGCGACTGTCGTCAGCAAGCCCAACGTCATGAGGAACAGGTCGTTGATCTGGCCCGCGGCAGGGTTGACGTACCAGCTGGCGGTGCCGCTCAGGTCGGAGACTGCAACGTGGGCGAGGTTCAGGCCGATCACCATGACGATGGCGCCGGTGATGACCGGGGGCATCAGCCACTCGACCCACTTGTAGCCGACAACCATCACGATTATGCCGATCACGGCATAGACGGCGCCGCACGCGATGATGCCGCCCAGAGCCGTGGCAACGTTGGGATTCGCCCCAGAACCGGAGTATGCCGTCGCCGCGGCAACCACGGCGATGAACGAGAAGCTCGATCCGAGGTAGCTCGGGATCCGTCCGCGGACACAGACGAAGAAGATCAGCGTGCCGATTCCGGAGAAGAAGATCGCGACGTTCGGGTCGAATCCCATCAAGACCGGGCCGAGGAAGGTCGCCCCGAACATGGCGAAGATGTGCTGGACGCCCAGCGCGATCGATTGCCCGGCGGGCGGACGCTCGTCCGGGGCGATGATGCCTCCACGTTTGACGGTCCAGTGGAACATCCCGCTCAAGTACTCGATGACTGCGGCCACGCGTGTCCTCCTAGCGTGCGACTCCTCCCCCGAGCGTGACGATCCCTGACTCCCCAAGGGCACCCGGGCACGGTTACAAGAATCGCAAAAATGCGGCCGCCGCGTGAGGTTCTTGTGCAGTCTTGTGTGGGTAATCGGTGGGCAACTCGGGCCCGCGTTGCTAGCTGGGCCGGCGCGCCTCCAGGTTCGCCTTCGCGTCCGGCACGTTCGCCAGGAAGCCTGCCAGCATGTCGCAGCCGTAGTCGGCGCACTCGGCGCAGGTGGCGCCGTGCTTCGCCATTCCGCACGTCCGGATCTCGCAGCCGCTCTCGCAGTACGGGGCGTGACGGCCTTCGTGAGTGCAACCCACGCAGTTGATGTCCGCGGCCGTATGGGTGCCGCCGAACTCCGCGTTCCACTTGACGGCGACGGCCGCGCGCTCGTCCATGGTGAGGCGCTCGTCGGCGTGGAATGCCGGGCAGGCGCCGCAATCCAGGCCGCAATAGGCGATGTCGATGGCCACAGGAACCTCCTCGTTCGACTCCCAAACGAGAGGAGCCTATTCGCGATGCCTGACAGTCCAAGTCAGGAGGCCACGACGCCTCGACGGCTCAGCGCCCCGGGCCAGTAGTCGACTGGACCGAAGAGGTCCAGCATCAGGCCGCGCCGCGGATTGGTGAGCGCTCCGCGGGTCTTTGTGCGAAATCCTTACTCCCCGAAGGCATCTGCGGGTAGCATCGGACTTGCATGAGCACTTCCCCGAAAGCGAACAAGCCCAAATCGCCCAAATCGTCGCCTGCGCCACGCAAGGCCACACCGCCAGCCGTGGCGCCGAGCACGCCGTCGGCCTCGGCGAAGCCGGGCCCCCCCGCCGCAGCCGCGCCGAGCACGCCGTCGGCCCAGGGCCTGACGTCCGCCGATGCAGCCGCCCGGCTCAAGCACGACGGGCCGAACGCCATCGGTAGCGAGGGCCGTCGCGGGCCGCTTGCCGTCCTCATCTCGCAGTTCGCCAGCCCGCTCGTCCTGATCCTGATTGCCGCCAGCGCCGTCAGCATCGCCGTCGGCGACAAGGTCGAGGCTGGGATCATCCTGGCGATTGTGGGCATGAGCGCGTTGCTCGGGTTCGTGCAAGAGGCACGGTCAGAGGCGGCGGTCGCGGCGCTCCAGGCTCGCCTGGCTGTTCGCGCCACGGTAGTCAGAGACGGCAAGCAGCAGGAGGTGCCGATCCACGATGTCGTCGTCGGCGACGTCGTGATGCTTGGTGCCGGGGACATCGTCCCGGCGGACGCGCGTCTCCTCGAGGCGAACCACTTGTTCGTCGACGAGTCGTCTCTCACCGGCGAGTCGGCCGCCGCACTCAAGAACCCGCTGCCCGGCAATCTCGACCCGAGCAAGGAGGCCGACCTCCCCGGCCTGGCGTTCTTTGGCACGAGCGTCGTGAGCGGCAATGGCAAGGCCGTAGTCACAGCTACGGGCGCCAGGACCAGCTACGGAACGATCGCGCACCGGTTGGCTGAGCGAGCGCCCGAGACGGACTTCCAGCACGGCGTGCGCGCGTTCAGCCTCCTGATCGGCCGGGTCACGATGCTTCTGGTGGTCGGTGTCTTCGCCATCAACATCGCCCTGGGCCGGGGGCTCTTCGATGCTTTGCTCTTCTCGATCGCCCTGGCCGTGGGCCTTACGCCAGAGCTGCTGCCCGCGATCGTGACCCTCAATCTGACACGCGGCGCCCGCGCTCTGTCGGCCCACGGAGTGCTCGTCAAGCGCCTGCCGGCGATCCAGAACCTCGGCGCCATCACGGTCCTGTGCACGGACAAGACGGGCACGCTCACCCTCGGCAAGCTCGAGTTGGTGAAGGCCGTCGGGATCGACAGCGACGACGCCGGCGAGGCGTCGAATGCCCTCGGGCTGGCATACCTCAACAGTCACTTCGAATCGAGCTTCCAGAACCCGCTCGACACGGCCGTACTCGCGAGCGCCCCCAAGCCGCCCGACCTCGGCTCCTACCGCAAGCTGGCCGAACTCCCCTACGACTTCAACCGGCGGATGCTCAGCGTCGTCGTTCAGCGCGGTTCGGAGCCGCCGATCCTGGTCACCAAGGGCGCCCCGGAGGCCGTCGTTGCGGCATCGAGCACGGTTCGCGAAGACCATACGGCCCGCCCCATCCACAAGGCCGAGCACGACAGGCTGACGAAGCTGGTCAATGGCTCGTCGGCCGATGGTTTCCGGCTCGTCGCCGTCGGCTCACGGGTCTTGCGGCCCGACGAATTGACGGCCCTTTCGGCGTCGCCCGACAAGGCTTCGGCCGGCCAGGCGACGACCGACAAGGCGCCGGCACCGGCACCGGGGGTGGGTCTCGCCGACGCTTCGCGGCTCGAGCGCGATCTCACGTTCGAGGGGGTCATCCTCTTCAGCGATCCACCCAAGCCGGATGTGGGCAAGGCGATCACGTCGCTGGCCGCCCAGGGCATCGCCCTCAAGATCATCACCGGCGACAACGACCTGGTCGCGCGCCACGTCGCCGGCCTGGTCGGTCTGCAAGTGGATGGCGTCCTCACCGGCGACCAGATGCGCAGGATGACGCACCCCGCCCTGGTCGCCCGCGCGCCGAAGACCACGATCTTCGCCCGCGTCGACCCGGACCAGAAGCTGCAGGTCATCCGGGCGCTGCGCGAGTCCGGCCACGTGGTCGGCTACATGGGCGACGGCATCAACGACGCCCCGGCCCTCCACGTCGCCGACGTAGGTATCAGCGTTGACAACGCCACGGACGTCGCCCGGTCTGCGGCCGACATCATCCTGCTCGAGCCGAGCCTCGCGGCCATCTCGCAGGGTGTCACCGAGGGGCGGCGCACATTCGCGAACACGCTCAAGTACATCCGAATGGGCACGAGCTCCAACTTCGGCAACATGCTGAGCATGGCCGGGGCCGCGCTCGTTATTCGCTCGTTCCTGCCGATGACGCCCGGCCAGATCCTCCTGAACAACCTGATCTACGACGCCTCGCAGACCGCCATCCCGTCGGACAACGTGGATGCCGACGTAGAGGCCGAGCCGGCGCGCTGGGACGTCCACGCCATCGAGCGGTTCATGGTCGTCTTCGGGCCGATCTCGTCTATCTTCGACTACCTCACCTTCGGCCTGCTTCTGCTCATGCTCGGCAACAACGCGGACTCCTTCCACACCGGCTGGTTCGTGGAGTCGCTCTTCACCCAGATCCTGGTGGTACTCGCGATCCGGACGCGACGGAGCCCGTTCTGGCTGAGCCGGCCCAGCAAGCAGCTGGCCGCTGCGATCGTCGCCGCGCTGGCGGCAGCAGTGATCATCCCGCTCAGTCCGCTGGGCTCCATCATCGGTTTCGGCGGGCTGCCGTGGCAGTTCTGGCCGCTCCTGGGCGCGATCGTCGTTGCGTACCTGACGCTCGTCGAGATCGTCAAGCGGATCTTCGATGCGCGGGAGTACGGGCGGCCCGACGCGATCGCTCGCCGGAAAGCCCGCGGAGCCAGTCCGACCGCGGCCAAGTGATGATTCGGGGCACTGGCGCGGCAGCCGGCCGGCCCCCGGCGCTTCCATCGGCGCCAACCCAGTCCCATTTCGGGACTGCTGACTTCCGGCCGAAGCCCGTATAGCATCGGTATTGCGCGGATCTGCACGCTCGGTTCCGAAAGACCAGGTCGCGTTGGAGGACAGGGTGGAACTGAAGTTGGAGCCGTCGAAGACGGCGCTCGTGGTGATCGACCTGCAGCGAGGCATCGTGGCCCAGCCGGCCGGCCCGCGCTCGGGAGTCGAAGTCGTCGGTCGTGCCGTGCAGCTGGTCAAGGCAATGCGCGCGAGGGGCGGCACCGTCGTCCTCGTCCACGTGACGCCATCGCCAGACCGCAAGGATGGCCTGAACCCGATCACCGACGCCCCGGCCAGGGCCCCGGGCCTGACCCTACCGCCGGACTGGGCGGACTTCGTGCCCGATCTCAAGCCCGAGCCCACGGACATCGTCATCACGAAGCGCCAGTGGGGCGCCTTCTACGGCACCGAGCTTGACCTCCAGCTGCGCCGCCGCGGCGTCGACACGATCGTCCTGTGCGGCATCTCGACCAGCGTCGGCGTGGAGAGCACGGCCCGCGACGCCTTCGAACGCGGCTACCAGCAGGTATTCGTCGAGGACGCGATGGCGGCCCGCGAGGCTACGGAACATGGCCACACGGTCAATTCCGTCTTCCCGCGTATCGGCCGGATCCGCTCCACCGAGGACGTCCTGGCCGCGCTGAAGTAGCTCCGGCGGGGCTGCGCCGGTCCCTTCGGCTCGATCTGGCGTGCGCAGGTCTTACATTCGTCTTACGCAGACGTGGTTGGAATGGCCCGCAGTAAGGCGATGATCGATCGGCCGGCCGAAGGCGGCCGCTCCAGGAGAACCTGATTTGGCACGCAATCACGCTCGAACCACCGCGCTGATGGCTGGCGTACTGCTCATCGGCATTGCCCTCGCGGCCTGCGGCCACCAGGCGGCCACGAGTCAGCCGGCCGCAAGCCCCACGGCGACCTCGGCAGTTCCGAGCTCGAGCCCGACCGACACGGCCGCATCCTCGGCCTCGGGCACGCCGACGGCCTCGGGCACGCCGACACCGTCGGGCACGCCGACACCCAAGGCGGGACCAACTGCTCCGGACGCGGTCGCCAGCGAGTTGAACCAGATCAACCAGCTGATCAACGACATCAACAACTCGATTCAGTCGTCCAGCTCCGGAGGCGGGGAGTAGGAAGCCCGATGCCTAAACTCGATCCAGTCGTCCGAACGGCAGCTTGATCAGCCGGTCGTTCCTGCCGAAGAGGCTGGCGAAGACCGACGGAACCCACCAGCGCAGAAAGTAGAGCTTGCAGCCGAGGCAGTAGCCCGTCGTCGCGAGCAGGGTCTGCAGTCCGGCAACTGCACCGACGAGCAGCCAGCCACCGACCGGCACGCCGAGCACGAACACGCCCGTGCCAATGGCCACGAAGATGCCGCCCAGCCCCTGGGCGAATCGCGGCGGGTACTCATGCTCGGGCTCGGTTGGGCCGAGGCGAAGCGCCCGGCGGATTACGGGCCACGGCCGGCCCGGCAGGAAGAACCGCGATCCAAAGTCCGAGGAAACCAGCAGGTTGAGGCCGACGAGCGCGGCCAGCCAGAACTGCCCGGTGAGGAACGCGATCGCGAGGACGACGGCCGACAGTCCGGCTCCGAAACGCTGGCCGCGCGGGTCGATGCGGCGCGCGGGCGGAGTGAGATTCGTGGGCACAGAAGACTCCATCTCAAGACGGGATAAGACGCCGTTGGGCGTACTCGACGGAGGCGCGAGGCCCGGCTGGAGGTGGACTGTCGCTGTCTGCCTGACGAGCGCGAGTTACTCCGCCGCCGGTCCCCGCCGGCGACAGATACATGGCTCTCCCTCGTGGAGGCGCAACAACTCGCTTGTCATGTGCCTACCGTAACGGACGGAACCGGCGTGGGTACGGGAGTGCGCGCGCCGTCCCGCCGAGTGCGCCGGCCTGCTCAGCGGACGCGGAACGGCGCGCCGTGCCCCGGGATCACGACATTCACGCCGTCGAGCAGCCGCCCCCGGTTGCGCGCCAGTTCGGCCGGATCGACCGAATAGGGATCGACTTCGGGCGTCCGGTCGGAGCGCCACCACAGGTGAGTGAAGGCCTGCCGGCCTTCGGCCGTGTCGACGACGAGGCTCGCGTCCTGCGGGGTGTGGCCCGGCGTGACCCAAACGGTGGTGTTCGGCGCGAGCTTGAACCCTTCGCCCGCATGGGTGTTGACCTGGTCGTCGCGCCGGACGGTGCGGAAGTCGACGATCTCGGCCTGCCGGAAGAGAGCGATGTTGACCGTGTGGTCCAGGTGGTGGTGGCTCACGAACACGTGTGTCACGTCGTCCGGAGAGATGCCGAGACGCTCCAGCGGATCGAGGATGAGCGAGCGGCTCTTGACCATCCCGGGGTCCACGACGATGACGCGATCGGCGTCGCGGACCAGGCCGACGGTCCCGGCGACGGATGGGGAGTCGGCGTAGCCCACAACGAGGACGTCCAGCCTCGCGCGAATGATCTCGTTCGTCATCGGATCCTCCTCCGCTGGTTCAGGGCCTGCGGGCGGCTCGACCATTTCGGGTCGATCGGCTCGAATTGGCGGCCTTCTACCTAGGCATTCTCCCGCAGATGGGGCTTTGGTCGAGCGCAATACCGCCGACTCTTTCGGTGGAGGGTCAAACGCACCGCCAAGGAGCCCCGCGTGGAAGGCGTCTCATACGTGCAGCTGAACTCGTCGGCGATAAGCGCTGCCGGCCTAACCTCGCATCAGTCCGGGCCACGCCGTAGCAGTCCCGTCATGGACGGCGCGGCAAACGTGCTCGGAATGAGTTCGAGCGACCTCCGCACTGCCATGCAGAGCGGCCAGAGTCTCTCGTCGATTGCCTCATCGAAGGGCATCTCCCAGGACACGCTGATCGCCGCGATGGCGACCTCGATCGAACAGGCCAACCCGTCGATCTCGGTCGACCAGGCGACCAAGGTTGCGACCGCAATCGCGACCCGAACGCCCTCGTCCGGCGGCACGCAATCCCCGGACCCGAACAGCTCGGTCCAGGGCGCAAGCGCGACCGGTGCGACCCAGGGTCACCACGGCCATCACCGTCACCATGCCGTCTCGGCGGCCATGGATTCCGCCGCTCAGACACTCGGCATGACCACGAGCGACCTGACGGCGTCGCTCCAGAACGGCCAGAGCCTGTCGTCCATCGCAACGTCGAAGGGCGTCAGCCAGACCGATCTGATCAACGCCATGTCGACGGCGCTGGCGGGCGCCGATTCGAACCTCTCCGCCGCGCAGGCGACACAGCTGGCCACGGCGATGGTCAACGGGCCCTCGCAGAGCAGCGGCGCCTCTCCGTGGGCGACCGGCTCGGCCGGCCAGTCGAGCACGATCAGCATCGCCGCCTGACCGCTCATCGCTCCGAACCGAAACGCAGCCGGCCGCGCACGCGGCCGGCTGCTGTGTCTTGGCTCGAGGCGCAGACCGGACCGCCGGTCGGCGACGCTGCTTCGTCCTACCGAGCGGAGGCCCAGGCTCACGCGCGGTGGTGATCGTCTCGCCGGTTTCGGCGGCCTGCTCGACGGCGAGGGCCACGGCATGGTCCTGGCAGCCGTCGGCCAGCCGATACGGCGGCGCACCTTCGTCGCGGCGCCACGCGGCCATCTGCAGCAGCAGGGTCGCTATCGCTATCTCCTCGTCGGAGAGGCGCAGCCCGATGAACGGATTGCGGTAAAGGATCGTGTCGCCGAGGCTGATGTGGTCCGTGTCGAAGCCGTCGAGGTCCAGGTCATAGCCGGTCTGACGCCGCACCAGAGCTGAGCGGACGATGGTCTTTGGCCCGGCGTAGCGGACGACCTCATCGTCGGCGATCTCTCCGGCGGAGCCGCGAACGAGGATCCGGCGGAAGCGCAGCTGGTTGTGCCACTGGTTGTCCGTGAAGTCGTAGAGGCCCATCCGCGCCCCACCGAAATCGATCGTGGCGATGATCGTCTTTGCGTCGTGCGGCTCGTCGTCGCCGGTCCAGGCATCCTTGACGAGCGGGTTGATGAGCGGAGCGACGAATGTGCGAGCGGTCGCCGTGGCCGGCTCGAAGCCGGCACCCAGGAAAGTCCGCATCAGCGAGATCGCGTGATACATGTGCGTGGACGAAACCTGCACGGACGTCACCTTGCCGATCGCGCCGCTGCGGGCGAGGGCCAGCCTCGATGCCTGGCTCGGCAGCAGCGGATATTGCTCGGCGACCTGGACGAGGTCGCTGGCTCCGACGGCTGCCCACAGGGTGCGTAGCCCATCGAGGTCCGGGGCCGGCGGAGTCTCGCACAGGATCGCCGTTCCCAGCTCGACCGCGTCGCGCGTGACTTCCGGGGTCACTCCCCAGGGCACGGCGCTGACTACGAAATCGGGGTGCTGCGCGGCCGCGAGTTCAGAAAGCGAGCGGTAGACCGGCGCGCCCCAACGGCCGGCGGACTCTTCGGCCCGCTCGGGATTGCGCCCGACGACACCCACGACCTCGAGCTTGTCCGGCATCAGGCTCGCGAGCTTGAGGTAGAACCTCGAACGCCAGCCGGTGCCGACGATGCCGAACCTGCCTGCGCTGGTCACTCCTGCTTCCGTCTCCGATCCAGCTACTTCATGCCCGCGAGCGCCGCGGCGAGCTGCCCGGCGAAGCGGGCGTTGTTGACGATCAGGGCGACATTCGCCCGTACCGAAGCACCGCCGGTCATATCGGCGACGCGGGCGAGGAGCCACGGCGTAAGCGCGGGTCCCTCGATCCCGGCCGCGTCGGCGTCGGCGATTGCCCGGTCCACGGCCGCGCGTGCCTCCGCCAGCGGGTACTCGTCCGCAGCCGGCACCGGCACGCACAGCAGCAGCCCCGAGCCCAGGCCGAGGGCCGTGTGAGTGGCGACGAGCCGTGCGGCGGCCGCCACGTCTTGTACTGAGGCGGGAGCCGGAATGCCACTCTTCTGCGACCAGAAGCCGGGGATCTCATCCGTGCCCACGGCAACGACCGGGACGCCCCGCGTCTCCAGGTATTCCAGCGTTGCCGGAACGTCGAGGATCGCCTTCGGGCCCGCGCACACGACCGCGACCGGGGTCCGGGCCAGCTCCTCGAGGTCCGACGATATGTCCAGCGTTGGGCGAGCGGAGCTGCCATGGATGCCGAGCGCGCCGCGATGGACGCCGCCGATGCCACCCGTGGCGAAGACGCCGATGCCGGCCACTGCCGCGGCGATCATCGTCGCCGAGACGGTCGTGGCCGCCCAGCCGCCGCCGGCGACCGCAAGAGAGAGGCTCGGCCGCGCGGCCTTCATAACGCCGCCTGTCGTGGCCAGGGTGACGAGCTGGGCCCCGTCCAGGCCGACGATGATCCGGCCCGCGTTGATCCCGATCGTCGCCGGGATCGCGCCATTCTCGCGCACGGCAGCTTCCGCGGCCCGCGCCACCTGCACGCTCTGGGGGTAGGGGAGGCCATGGCTGATCAGCGTCGATTCGAGCGCCACGACGGGCCGGCGGGCGGCCAGCGCAGCGGCGACTTCGGGTGCGATGTCGAGGGCGTCGTGGAGGCCGGATGCGGCCGAGTTGCCGGCGGACGTATGCATGACCCGATGTTACAGGCCTTGCCATTCAGCCGAATTCGAGCTCCTCGCGGCGCCGGATCAGCTGGCGGGCGGCGAGCCGGTTGCCGGAGTTCGCGGCGCGGCGCAGGCCGGCGGCAGGGGCCGCGCCCGCGCGTCGCGCCAGCAGCCAGCCGAGGATGAACCCCGCGTCGAAGGCATCGCCTGCGCCGGTTGTGTCGGCCGCGACGACAGGCTTCGCTGCGACTTCGAGCCGCCTCGTGGCCACCCCTTCGCGGAAAAGGACCGTGACACCGGCCGAGCCACGCTTGAGGACGACGATCGAGGCCAGGTCGAGGAGATGCTCGTCCGAGTCCGCCACGGCGCGCGCCTCCACCCCGGCCGCGAACAGCAGGTCCGGGCGGGCGGCCGC
>PMJT01000064.1:11699-27567 GCA_003158495.1 Chloroflexota bacterium
GGGGCCACGACAACGCCGATCCGCCCGGTCCGGTACCCGGCCACCCGGACCACGTGGGCAACGACGCCGTCGCGGCGAACCGCCTCGATCAGCGCGCGGCCCTCGGCGTCGCGTCCGACTGCGGCGATGAGTGCGGCCCGCGCGCCGCTCCGGCCGAGCCAGCGGGCGGTGGTCGTGGCAGATCCGCCCTGGCGGAGCATCACCCGGCCTGGGACGTCCGTGGCGCTGGCGAGTTCCCTCGCTGGCGCGAGCACCACGTCGACGACGAGGTCGCCGAGCACGATGACTCGCGGACGGTAGCGCTCCGGCATTCGCAGCTCCGAGGTGGTGAGGTGGGGGAACGGCCGCCGTCGGCCGCCTGCATGTCACTCCGATCATAGCGGCGCCCCGCCCGCCGTCGGGGCCCGCGGCCCCCGATCCCCGTCCGGGATGGGCCGTATACCGCAACTCACGGCCGCAGACCGGAACGAGGGCTATCCGGCCGGGCGGATCAGGGGCACTCTCGAACCACGAAGGGAGGCACGGGAACCACGCTTCCCACCGGCGCAGGGTCCCTATGCGGTCGCCATGACCGCTGCGCCGGGCCAATGGCGAGTCCGACCCTTCGTGTGGGCACGGCTGTGCCCCGGGAGGTTCGATGACCGAATCCGCCTCGGTGGTTCATTTGATTCTGCACACCGTTCGGCAAACCACCTCGAATCGGTGCCCAGGCCTGGAGGAGATTTCATGACCCTGGTTACGCCACGCCGGCTCGCTCGAGCCGCTTCTGTTGGGCTTGCGACGGTCGTTGCCGTCGCCGTATTCGCCGCCCCAGTCGCCGCTTCGGAGCGTTCCGGCTTGTTCGTATCCCAAGAGCACGGCAGCGACGCCAACTCCTGTGCGGCCAGCGCGCCATGCAAGACCATCGGCCACGCGGTGGCGGTGGCCATGCCCGGCGCGACGATCAACGTCGACGAAGGCACGTACGCGGAGCAGGTAAACATCACGCAGAAACTCACCCTCAAGGGAGAGCACGCCGTGATCGACGCCACCGGGCAGACCGGCGGCTTTGGTCCCCTGGCCGGCCAGGGTATCGTGGGCTACGCGCTCCTTGTGTTCGGCCCCCGGGCCAGCGGTTCGATCGTGAAGGGCTTCACGATCAAGAATGCCCTGGGCGAGGGCATCCTCGTTGCCGGTACATCCAAGGTCACGATCGAGAACAACGTCGTCAAGTACAACGACGCGGGTTTCAACACCACGAAGACTTTCGAATGCCAGGCCAACGGCAATATCCCCGGCGACTGCGGCGAAGGCATCCATTTCGTGAGCACGACCTGGTCCCGCCTGCTACACAACGTGATCGAGAACAACGTCGGCGGCATCCTCATCACCGATGAGTTTGGGCCCAGCTCCCACAACCTGATCGCCTGGAACATCTCGAAGAACAACAAGCTGGACTGCGGCATCACTCTGCCGTCGCACAACGCCCTGGCCGTTTCCGATCCCACCAAGGGCGGCGTCTATGACAACGTCGTGATGGGTAACGTCTCGGAAGGCAACGGCGGCGCCGGCGTCGGCATGTTCGCCCCGTTCCCGGGCACGGCTTCCTACGACAACCGCGTCGTCTGGAACGTGCTCAAGAACAACGGCGAGGCCGGAGTGGGCATCCACGCCCACGCCCCCGGCCAGAACGTGTCCGGCAACGTGGTCGAGCACAACTGGATCTCAGGCAACGGCATCGACCCGGATTCCGGCAGCGGCCACCCGACGGGCATCGCCCTGTTCAGCGCGGTCGTCCCGGTTACCGCGACCGTGGCCGACAACCACATCTCCAACGAGTACTGGGGAATCTTCACCGTGGGGTCGTTCACGACCAGCGGTCTGTCGAGCAACCACTACTCCAGCAGCGTGACCTTCCCGACCAACTGATCGGATCGCGTTATCGATCGAAGGGCCGGAGCCGCGGGGCGCCGGCCCTTTCGATTCGGGCAGGCCCAGGCAGAGCCGGGCGTCATAATCCGGGCATCCGTGCGCGATGGAGGGGCAGTGGCGAAGGCGATGGCGAACAGGACCGGCGACAGGGCGAAGCCCGCCCACCATTTCGCGCTGCCCGATCTCAGCCGCTTCGACGGCGATTCCCTGGCGATCGGCCGGGACTACGACGCCGCGCTCTTCGCCGAACTCGACTTCACCGGCCAGGATGTGCCCGACGCCCGGTTCTTCGAATGCCGGCTCGACCGCTGCTGCGTCGACGGGCTGTCGCTGCGTCGAGTCCGGTTCATCGGTTGCCAGCTGGCCGGCCTCTTCGGGGCGAGCGTCGACTTCGCCGATTCAACCTGGCGCGATTCGGAGCTGGTCGGCGGTCGGCTGGGCGCGGTGACCCTTGCCGGTGCCATGTGGAAGGACGTGCGCGTCCACGGCATGAAGTTCGGGTTCCTGAACCTCGCCGGGGCTCGGCTCGAAGACGTGGTCTTCGAGGAATGCGAGATCGCTAGCCTGGACGTGGGGGCGGCGCAGCTCAAGTCCGTCTCGTTCATCGACTGCAGCATCGAAGAAATCACTGTCGCCGAGGCCACTCTCTCGAAGGTCGACCTCTCCCGCGCCCGGCTGCGAACGATCATCGGCGTCGACAACCTCCGCGGCGCTATCGTCAGCCACCTGCAGCTGCTCGACCTGGCGCCCCAGCTCGCGGCGCAACTTGGCCTCGAGGTTCGCCCGGACCGGGAAGAGCTGCCCGGGGCCGAGAGGACATGAAGAGAGGCCGCCCGCCGGAGCGAGCGGCCTCGGAGTTGCGAGGTTGAGGCGGGCTACTTAGCCGCGACGAGCGTGCGCGAGTCGACGACCTTCTTCGAGGGCGGCGGCATCGGGACTGACAGATCCACGCCATGGATGGCCTTGACCTGCTCGAGGAACCAGACGGTGAACGCATCCTTGGCGCTCACGATCTGTCCGAACGCCTTGCCCGGATCTTCGGCTTCTATGGTCACGATGACCAGGTCGCCCATCGGGGTCGGCTGCAGGAAGGTCTCTTCCCGGGCGCCGACGCGCTCGCGGGAGGCGGCGAATTCGGCGTGGCGGGGTCCGTTGATCTCCGCCATGAACTTGCGCCACTCTTCGGTCTTTCCGGGCAGGATCGGGAGTACGACGGCGTTCAACGCCATGTGGACCTCCATGGGCACATATGTGCCCGAGATAGGGGAGACTCGCCAATGGGCCCCGCGCGACAGACTTGGCGACGTATGGGGACGCCGCGCAGGTGGGAACCTCTCGGCTCCGTGCCTCTCCCGATCGTCGGAGTGTGCGCTCTCCGGCGACGCGCGGATGCCGATCGAGATTCTGTTCCCGAAACCGCACGAGGCGATGGTCCTCAGTCGCGCGTGGCGGGGAAGAAGCGCGGCAGGTGGACGCGATTGGCGTCCAGCAGCGCGTCGAGCAACGGCACGGCGACGCTCCACTCGCCTACGAGCGGGTTCGACATCAGGGCCCTCAACGCCGTGTTGCGGTCGCCCGACATTGCCGCATCGATGGTCAGGCGCTCATATGCCTTGACGTGCTGGACGAGCCCGCGCATCTCGGGCGCCAGCGGCTCGAGGGGGAGCGGATGCGCCCCATCGCGGTCGATCCTGGCGGGAATCTCGATCACATCGTCGGCCGGCTGATCCGGCAGGGCGCCGGCGTTCCTGACGTTGACGACTTGGACGTCGCCGGTGCCCGAATGCAGGGATGCCATCAGCTGAGCCGCGGCCTCGCTGTAGAAGGCGCCGCCACGCTCTTCGAGCAGCGCCGGCTTGACGTCGAGCGTTGGGTCTCGATACAGCTCGAGGAGCCCGCGCTCGATCTCCATCACTTCCGCCGCCCGCGTGTGACCGGCCTTCTCTTCCGCGAGCACTTCGGAGGTCTGATAGAAATAGTGCAGGTAGTAGGAGGGGAGCGCGTGGAGCGACCGCAGCAGCTCCACCGGGAAGCCGAGTTCCTCGGCCATCGCCGTGGTCGCGATATCGTCGGCCAGCATTTCCGGCAGGATGTCTCGGCCGTCGAGGAACACGGCCCGCTCCCACGTCAGGTGGTTGAGCCCGACGTGCTCGAGCTGGACCCGGTCCGGGGAAACGCCCCGCGACGCCGCAATTCGCCGCTGGAGGTTGATCGCCACGTTGCACAGGCCGATGGCGCGGTGCCCGGCGTCGAGCAGAGCCTGCGTGACGATGCCGACGGGGTTTGTGAAGTCCAGGATCCAGGCGCCCGGCGCCGACCGCCGGCCCGCGGTTTCGGCGATGTCGAGCACGAGCGGAACCGTGCGCAGCGCCTTCGCGAACCCGCCCGGGCCGGTCGTCTCCTGGCCGATGCAGCCGAAGCGCAACGGCAACGTCTCGTCGACGAGACGCGCCGCCTGGCCGCCGACGCGCAGCTGGAGGATCACGAAGCTCGCGCCGTCGAGGGCAACGTCGCGGTCGAGCGTAGTCGTCAGTCGCCCGGACCAACCGCGCCGTCGCAGCATCCGGCCGGCGAGGCCGGAGACGATTTCGAGCCGATCGGCGTCGATGTCCAGGAGCGCCAGCTCGTCGACCGGCAGGCGGTCGGCGCGCGTTGCGAGCCCGTCGACGAGCTCCGGTGTATAGGTCGACCCGGCACCAACGACCGCGATCTTGACGCCCATATCGAGTCTCTCCATCCTTTGAGCCCGACCGCCCCTGCCGGATTGACTATAACGTTATCATGATTGGCAAACATGCCACGCAAGCCCCTCCAGCCCGGACCGATCCCGCTTCATCACCAGGCTTACCTGGATATGCGAACTGCGCTCGACTCCGGAGAATGGCCAGCCGGCCAGCAGATTCCTACAGAGAAGCGGCTGGCCGCCGAGTTCGGCTGCAGTCTCATTACCGTCCGCCGCGCGCTCGACGAACTCGTGCGAGAGGGGCGCCTGGAGCGGACACGCGGCCTGGGGACCTTCGCCAAGGCGCCTCCGCTGGTTCGAGACCTGACGCAGCCCCTCGGTTTCACCGATGAGATGCGTCCACTGGGACTTCGCCCGTATGCGGTGGTCGTGACGGCGCGGACTGAACCTGCGACGCCCGCCGTCGGTTCAAAGCTGCATCTTGGCCTTCGGGCCTCGGTCCACTACCTCGAGAGGGTGCGCGGTGCCGACGGTGTGCCGTACCTGCTTGAGCAGGCGTACCTGCCGGCGGCACGGTTTCCCGGGCTGCTGGAGGAGGACTTCGTGACAACGTCGCTGTACGAAGTCCTCGAGCGCCGGTATCAGTGCCGGGTAACCTTGACCCGCGAGACCATCGCCGCATGCATTCCGAGCGTGCGGGAGGCCCGTCTGCTGAAGATGCCGCAGTCGACGGCTTCGTTGTGGCTCGAAGGGATCGCCTACGCATCGGAGGAACCGGTGGAGTTCAGCCGGACGATCGTCTCGGGAGAGACCGCACGTTACTCGCTCGAGACGGTCGGCGGCCGCTCCCGCACCGCCGAGCCGATCGCGGAGCCGTGGGCCGCGCCCGGCCCGGAGCCGAACCGCCGATGAGCGACCCCGCCGCGCGGCCCGGCCGGCCCGAGCCCGCGTCGCCCGAAGCCGCCGGACCGCGCCGCGATCAGGCTCCCGCCGGATCGCGCCGCCTCGCGCTCACGGCAGCCGTCCTCGCCGTCGATGTCGGCAACTCCAAGACGGACCTCGCTCTCATAGGCGCCGACGGGCGGCTCCTTACCGCGGTCCGCGGGCCGTCGGCCTCCCACCAGGCCGTCGGGCTCGATGTTGCCATGGCCAGGTTGGTCGACCTCGCGGCGGCCGGCGCTGTCCGGGCCGGGCTCGATTCATCGGCCCGGCCGCTCGCCGGGGTCGGAGTCTTCTGCGTGGCCGGAGCCGACTTCCCCGAGGATATCCGGCTGCTGGCGCGAGGCCTGGCCGCGACTGGAATCGTGGAGACGGTCGTGGTCGAGAACGACACGGCCGCCGTCCTGCGGGCCGGCTCCCCCGTCGCCTGGGGAGTGGCGGTCGTCTGCGGCGCCGGTATCAACTGCAGCGGCCTGGCCCCTGACGGACGCCGCGTGCGCTTCGCGGCTGTCGGCGAGACTTCGGGCGACTGGGGCGGCGGCCTGTCCGTCGGGATGGCGGCGCTCGGGGCGGCGGTCCGTGGCCGCGACCTCCGGGGCCAGCACACGTCGCTCGAAAGCCTGGTCCCTGCCTTCTTCGGCCTCAAGACTCCGGACGCAGTCACGCGGGCGATCTACATTGGGCGGATCCCCGAGGCCCGGGTTCGCGAGCTTGCGCCGGTCGCCTTCGAGGCTTCTCGGGCCGGCGACGCGGTTGCGGCCGGGATCATCGATCACCTCGCCGACGAAGTCGCGGCCATGGCCGGGGCTGCTATTCGGCGCCTGCGCCTCCAGCGCGCGCCGGTCCATGTGGCCCTGGGCGGCGGCATGTTCCGCAGCCGGGATCCACGGCTGCTGGGCCGGATCGAGTCGGGCGTGCTGGCAATCGCGCCCGGGGCCACTGTCCGGCCGATTGACGGCCCGCCCGTCCTGGGCTCGGCGCTGATCGGCCTGGATTCGCTCGGTGCGCCCGCGGCGGCGGCCGCGCGGGCGAGGGCGATGCTCACCGCGGAGTCGGTCGTCCGCGTCTGAAGTCGGCGCGCATGGCGGGCCCCCAGCGGCCTCAACTCCGCGTCGCGGCCGCCCCTCCTGCGTTTGCGGTGGCGACATGGCAGGCAGCGGTGTGCGCCGGAGCGAGCAGGGTCGGTCGCGGAGTGACGCGGCCGCATATGTCGATGGCCAGCGGACAGCGTTCCCGGAAGCGGCAGCCCTCGGCCGGATTCACGACCTTCGGCGGTTCTCCGACGGCGGCCGAAGTCGAAACCGAGACCGGCTCGCGTGGATCAGGCACGGCCGAGAGAAGCAGCTGCGTGTAGGGGTGCTTCGGGTCGGCCAGAACGTCTTCGGTGGGGCCTGCCTCGACGATGTGGCCGGCGTACATGACCACGATCCGGTCGGCGACGTAACGGGCGCTGGCGATGTCGTGGGTGATGTAGAGGATCGAGACGCCTTCCCTCTCCCGCAGGTCGGTCATCAGGTTCAGGATCCCGGCCCGGATCGAGACGTCCAGCATCGAGACCGGCTCGTCGGCGAGGATCAGCCTGGGCCGTACGGCGACGGCCTGGGCGAAGCCGACGCGCTGGCGCTGGCCGCCGCTCATCTCGAATGGGAACTTGCGCAGCATTTCGGCCGCCGGCGTGAGCCCGACGAGCGTAAAGACCCGTTCCGCTTCCGCCCGTCGCTGGACGGCGTTCAGCTCCGGCCGGTGCAGCTTCAGGTTCCGCATGATCCCGTGAGAGACCCGGAAGACCGGATTCATCGAGCTGTACGGGTCCTGGAAGACCATCTGGACCTGGCTCCGGTAGTTCAGCAGGTCCTTGCGCGAATGGAGGCTGTGGACGGACCGGCCGCGGTACCGGATCTCGCCCTTCGTGGGCCGGTAGAGGATCGCCAGGAGCCGGGCGATNNAGCCGGAAGTGCCGGGTCAGGCCGACGGTCTGGAGGAGCGGCTCGGAGGCGACCGGAGTCGTGGCCTCGGTCATACCGCGGCGGCGTCCTTTGGCGCCTCAGCGTGGAGCAGGCAGCGCACTTGCGTGCCGTTGACCTCGTAGAGATCCGGGGCCGTGGCGACGCACTGGGCCATTGCTACGGGGCAGCGCGGCTGGAAACGGCAGCCGGACGGTGGCCGCGCAAGATCCGGCGGGCTGCCGGGAATGCCGGTAAGCGGCCGGCGCGGGCCGCGGATTGACGGGAATGCATCCAGCAGCCCCTTGCTGTAGGGATGGAGCGGGTCATCGAAGATGGACGCAGTTTCGCCGAGTTCGGCGACCTGCCCCGCGTACATCACCATCAGCCGGTCCGAGTAGTGGCGCACGAGCGACATGTCGTGGGTGACGAAGATCACCGCGAACCCGAGGCGCTTCTGGAGATCCTTGATCTGGCTCATGAGCGATCGCTGCGCCACGACGTCCAGCGCCGAAGTGGGCTCGTCCATGATCACCAGGTCCGGCGTGAAGAGAAGGGCCATGGCGATCATGGCGCGCTGTCGCATGCCGCCGCTCAGCTGGTGCGGGTAGCTCTTGAGGTGGACGGCGTCGATCCCGACCAGGTGCAGGACTTCCGCGGATCGGTCGCGGATGGCCTTGCGCGACATCGAATCGTGGGCCTCGAGTGTGTCGCGGAACTGCCCCTCGATGCTCTTCATCGGGTTGAGCGCGTTCATGGCGCTCTGCATCACCACCGAGTAATCGCGCCAGCGGATGTGCCGCAGTTCGTCGTCGGTGAGCTTGACCATGTCCCGGCCCTTGAAGACGACCGTTCCGCCGGCGATCTCCGCCGGGGGCGAGAGCAGTTGGGCGATGGCGAAGAGCAGAGTGGACTTGCCGCAGCCGGACTCGCCCACGATCCCCAGGAACTCGCCCGGCTGGACCTCCAGGTCCACATGATCGACGGCGCGGACGTCCGCAGCCTCGGTAACGTAGTCCACCGAGAGACCGCTGACCTCGAGCAATGGGCCGCGCCCATTGCTAAGCTGGCTTGCCACGACGCCTCCTCACCGGCCGGAGTGCCGGGTTGCCGATCTCGTCGAACGCGTAGTTGAGGAGCGCGAAGCCCGTTCCGAGGATGGCCACGGCCGCGCCGGGTGCCAGCATCCACAGCGCGTTGCCGCTCTCGAGGGCTCCGTTCTGCTGGGAGTAGTAGAGCATCGTGCCCCACGTCAGCTCCGTGCTGTTGCCAAGGCCCAGGAACTGCAGGCCGGCGGCGAAGCCGACGACAAACACTGCCAGCCCGAGGAACGAGGCCACGAGCAGCGAGATCATGTTGGGCAGGATCTCCACGATGATGATGTAGGAGCGCCGCTCGCCGCGGACCTTGGCTGCTTCTAGGAAGTCGCGGGTGCGGAGGCTCAAACCCTGGGCCCGCAACTGCCGGGCGGCGAAGGCCCAGCTCGTGGCAATCATCACCGCGGTGATCGTCAGCGAGCCACTGGGCAGATACGCGGTCAGGACGATCAGGAGCGGCAGCGTCGGCAGGACGAGGAAGACGTCCGTCAGCAGCGAGAGCGAGCGGTCCGCCATGCCGCCAACGTATGCCGCGGTCACGCCGATCAGGACTGAGATGACGGTTGCGGCCAGGCTGACGATCACGGTGATGAGCAGCGTCAGGCGGGTCCCCCAGATCAGCTGGGCGAAGACGTCTTCGCCGACCTGCGTCGTGCCGAGGAGATGCTGGGCGGATGGCCCCGCCTGCTGGTCGTAGATCGCGGCTTGCGGGTCTATGTTCGTGAAGAGCTGCGGGAACACGGCGACGACCGTCATCGCTGCCAGGATGACGAGTCCGGCCGTCGCCTTGCGGTTGCGAAGGACGGCCTGGGCGAAGCGGCGGAAGGCGGCCGACCCGGGTGCGCCTGCGGTTGACTCGGGCGACACGGCGACGGGGACGCCGGTCTCTGGAGTCATCGGGATGGTCATGACACTGCCCTCACGAGTCCCGGGTCCGAGGATCCAGCAGGGCGCTGGCGAAGTCCGCGACCAGGACGCAGATGAGGATCGCCAGCGTGTAAACGAGGAACAGGGCCGACTGCAGCGGCAGGTCGTGGTTGGTCGTACCGGTGTAGAAGAGGTATCCGAGTCCGGGGTAGGAGAAGGTGTACTCGACGAGGATCGAGCCGCCCAGGACGTAGCCGAGCTGCATCGCGAAGCCGGTCAGGTTTGGCAGGATCGCGTTTCGGGCGGCGTAGTCCAGCATGATCTGCCAGCCCGGCAGTCCCTTGGCGCGGGCCATGCGGACGTAGTCCTCGGCCAGCGTCGTGACCATGTTGTTGCGCATCGTATAGATCCACGAACCGGCCGTGACGACCACGAGCGTCAATCCCGGCAGGATCGCGTGCGAAACCACGTCCGAGGCGAACCCCAGGGTGAGCGACGGCGTGGATCCGAGTTCGTAGTTGGACGCGAGGGGCAGCCAGCCGAGGGTCACTGCGAAGACATAGAGAAGAACGAGAGCGACGAAGAAGACCGGCATCGTGGAGACGATGAAGAGGAGCGGCGGCAGGATGCTGTCCAGCCGGCCGCCGCGCCGCCAGGCGCTCAAGACGCCGATCATCGTGCCGATCGCGAAGGCGATCACCGTCGTGATTCCGACCAGTGCCAGCGTCCAGGGCAGCTTGTCCAGGATTTCGGTCATGACCGGCACTCGGGCGGCCGTCAGGCCGAACTGGCCGGTCAGGCAGTTGCCCAGATATTGGAGATATGTGACCAGGACGTTCTGGTCCGTGTTGATGCCGAATTCGACCTGCAATGCGTGAAGCGCAGCCGGGTTGACGCCTTTCATGCGAGACAGCACTGCCGTCGCCTCATCCCCCGGCATGAGCCGGGGAATGAGGAAGTTGACGGTCAGGGCCGCCCACAGGGTCAGGACAAAGAGTCCCATCCGGCGGGCGACATATCTCATGGTCGGGGCTCCCGGCTGGCGCTCACTCGACTTCTATGGGTGCAACGGATAGATGTGCGTCAGCACGACCATATTGTCGGGGGTTGCCCAGACGGGCGGTTGGGCGTATGGATCGTCCGGTGTTGGCCAGCCGCCGAAGTCCGTGGTGTCGTACTGATACCAGTCGACGCCTTCGACGACGGGGATGACCGGGTACTCGGTGACCATCACTTGTTCGATCTGGTGAATGATGTTGAGCTGGTCGGCTGCGTTCGCCGACGCGTAGCTGTTGAAGAGCGTGTCGACGGCTGGCGAGTTGTATTGCGAATAGTTGGTCTGGCCGATGTTGCTGCTGAGCAGCATCTGGCGGAGTTCGTAGTAGGGAAGCGGGCCGCCGGTCTCCTCGCCGTACGCGAGATCGAAGTTGCCCTTCTGGAGGTCCGGCGTGTAAACCGTCGTGTCCTCGTCCTGGATCTTGACCGCGATGCCGGCGGCCTTGAGTTCCTGCGTGATCACCGACAGGGAGGAATCCCAGTCCGTGTAGCCGCTGATGGTCTTGATCGTGAACGAGAGCTTCTTGCCGGCGGAGTTGGCGTAGATGCCGTCCGAGCCCTTCTTGAAGCCGGCGGACTCGAGGGTATTCGTGGCCATCGTCACGTCGAAGGTGGTGTTGTCGATCGTCTTGTCGTACCAGGCGGTGTAGGTCGGCAGGACGATGCCGGTCTGGTTTGCCGGTGGCTCATACCCGGACTCGCCGCGCTGAGAAACGTCGGCCCGGTTGATCGCCAGGCTGATCGCCTTGCGCACCGCGACGTTGGACAGGAGTGAGTTCTTCAGGTTCGGGAAGAGCGACACGTTCAGCGTTGCCGGGAACCAGTAGTGGCGATGCGCGGGATCCTTGTCGATGTAGAAGGACTGGATGTTCGGGATGTACTGCGCACCCCACTGGGCCTGGCCCTGGGCCAGCATCAGGTTGGCCGGAGTGTTGCTGAGGAACGAGGGGTAATCCACCTCGGCGATCTGCGGAACCGGGGCGGTGGCCGTGCTCTGCCAGTAGGTGGGGTTGCGCAGGTACTTGATGTTGTTCTGGCTGCAGTCCGACATGAGGTACGGGCCGGTGCCGATGGGGGCCGTGTTGGCCTCCGCGTCCAGCTTGGTCTGGTCGAGCTTCGACCAGATGTGCTGCGGGATTATCGGGATCTGGTCCGCGACGTAGTAGAAGTACGTTTGAGCCGGGCCGGAGAACGTGAAGACGACCTGGTCCGTGCCCTGAGCGGCCACGTCGGTGAGCGGCCCGCCGTTGGCGGACCAGATGGCGTTGAGATCGAGGGCCGCGTCGCCCTTGATGGCCATGTAGGTGTAGACGACGTCGGCGGCGCTGAACGGCTGGCCGTCGCTCCACTTGACGCCGCTGCGGACGGTGAAGGTCAGGGTCTTGAAGTCCGGGCTCCACTGGGAGCCGGTCGCCAGCCACGGCGTGACCTTGTTGCTGCCGTCGGCGTTGGTCTGGAGGGCGTTCACGAACTCGAGCGGCTCATAGACGAAGCCGACTGCCGTGCCGCTGACCGACGGGTTGAACGGGTTGAACTGGCACGTCCAGGTGCTGCCACTCTCGTTGTCGATGACGAGCTTGCCGCCGATAATCCCGTTGTTGGTGGGGCCGGCGCTGGCCACCGCCGTGGGGATTCCGCCGGGGGTCTGGCTCACGACTGGCGCGGTCGTGGGCACGGCCGTCGGGGCCTGGGTGGGTGGAGGGGCGCTGGGCGTCACCGTGCTGCTGCCGCAGGCGGCAGCCACGACGCTGGCAGCGACCAGAAGCGCTAGATACCTGGAGCCTCTCATAGGTGGTCTCCCTTCATATCAGCGAGTCCCTGCACTGCCGGGTCGCCTCTGCCTCCCGTGATTCCATACACGCCTCGCTGAAGGCCCGACATGCTATGATGCATAGGAAGGTTACCTTAAGATCGAAAAGAGTCAAGTCACTTCGACCAGTGCGCGAGACGAACGGGAAGGTGCACGAGGCACAAGAAGGCTTGACGGCCCCACCCCGGAGTGGTAAAGGTAGGAACCCTAAGGATCAGGCTACCGGAGGACGCAATGCGGGCACGGGAGTCGGCGGCACAGCCGAGTCTGCTCCGGGCGATCAACCTCCGCGCGACCTTCGACACGGTGCAGGCCCGGGGGCNNGTAGGGCGGACTCGCGGCCACCCCGGTCCCACGGCCCAGCTATACGACGTCAACCCTCGCGCCGGCTGGGTCCTGAGCCTGGACGTCGGGCGGCAATGGGTCAGGGCCGCGCTGACGGATCTGACCGGCGCGGTCGCCGCCCGCACGGCCACACGGACCTCGGCGTCAACGGCGCCGGCCGTCATAGCCCAGCTGCGCCAGGCCGCCGACAAACTCGCCTTCGAAGTCGAAATAGACCCGGCCGATATTCACCAGATCGTGGTTGGAACTCCGGGTGTGAGCCGGCCCGGCGACGATCACTTCTCGCTCGCCCCAAACATCCCCGGCTGGGAAACGCCCGGGGTGATCAACGACATCCGTCGATCGCTGGTCGCGCCGGTCCTGTTCGAAAATGACGTCAACCTGGCCGCGGTCGGCGAACACGTCGAAGGCGTGGCGAGGGGAGTGGACGATTTCGTGCTCCTCTCCGTCGGCACAGGCGTTGGCATGGGTGTCGTCCTGGGGGGCGAGCTGCACCGCGGCGCGACCGGGCTCGCCGGCGAAGTCGGTTACCTGGCCCTGGACATGGAGTCCTCGCCGATGAAGCGCGGTGCTGCGTGGGGGGCAGGTGCGTTCGAGGCGCTCGTGTCGTCGGCCGGGATTCTCGCGACGGCCCAGGCACGAGGAGTGGCGGCGTCATCGGCCGCCGACGTCTTCGCCGCCGCCCGATCCGGCGATGCCGCCGCCGCGGCGGTCGTCGGGATCGAGGCTGTCCGCCTGGCCCACGCCATCGCGGCGATTGCCGCGGTCCTGGACCCGCAACTCGTAGTCCTCGGCGGCGGCATCGGCACCGGCGGCGGCGACCTGCTGCTGGGCCCCGTTGCGGATGCGCTGGCCGCAATCTCGCCCTTCTCGCCGCGGCTCGCAGTCTCGGGTCTCGGAGCCGACGGTGTGATCGCCGGAGCTGCCGCGACCGGCCTCGGCCTGGCCCTGGATCGGATCTTCGAACGCGCGGCCGCGGGGCCGCCCGCCGTCGACGCCGCCCGGATGGCGCTGGACGAAGCCGCCGGCTGAGCCACGGCTGAGGCGACGCCGACGACGGGCAAGGCGTCAGCGACCGCAACTGTCGGTCGTTTGGGCTTCGCCCCGGGTCAGACCAGGCCCAGCGCCGCCCGAACCTCGTCCGGAATCGTCCTGAAGTCGGCCGCTACGACGAACGCGCCCTCGCGCAGCAGAGCGGCCGCGGGCTGCGACGAGGAGATGCCGAGAACGGCGCAGCCTGCGGCGCGCCCCGCCCTGACTCCGTTCTGGGCGTCCTCCACCACGAGGCAGCGCGAAGCCGGCAGTCCCAGCAGCTCGACCGCCCGCAGAAACGTTTCGGGGTCCGGCTTCTTGTGCCTGACGTGCTCGGCGGATATCACGACGTCGAACATCGACTCCGGGATGCCGATGGCGGCCAGGTTGCCGTCCAGCTTGGGGCGGTCGGAGCTCGTGGCCAGCGCAAGCCGGAGCCCGGCCGACCGCGCGCCGGCCACGAAATCACGTGCCCCCATGATCGGCTGCAGTGAGCCGGGGATCATCTCGAGGTAGATCTTGTAGGTCAACGGCTTGTCGATGCCGAGGTCGACGGTCACGCCGTGGCGTTCCGCCGCCCCGCTGATGAACCTGTCCTCTCCTGCGCCCACGAACGGAACGAAGTCCTCGCGCGTCGCCGCGATCCCGTAGCGGCGCCGGAGCATCTCGGCGGCCGCCGCGGCAATGAACGGCTCAGAGTCACACAGGACGCCATCCATATCGAATATGACGGCGTCGAAGGTTCTGGCTGGCACGACGAGAACCTAACACGGCGCGACCTGGCGTACGCGCCGGCGCGCCACTCCAGCTGCACACTCTTTGATCCCGATTCCACACTCGGGACGGATTGAAGTCCGTTTGCGACCTCGGTCCAGGACGGCGGGCAAGACCGCGGTCAACTGGCCCAGTTGGCGTTGCAGGTTTGAGGCCGAGGCAGCGGCAATCACGGCCTGAGGTCCCTCGCGGCCGTGCGGTGACATCCGACCGGCCGATGGCGCGCAAGGCGCGACACCACGGGGGCTCGGGCCTTCCTCTCGGCGGTTCGGCGCAGGCTGGAGTCCTGCAAACGGATAACAAAAGGGGAGCCGACGTGGCCACCACCTCCACCACTTCCACCGATCCCACGGCCGCCTACCTGCCTGCGCTCGAGGCCGGCGATGTCGAGGCGGTTCTGTCTTTGTTTCCCGAGGAACCGGTGATAGACGACCCTCGGTCCGGCAGGGTCGCCGGGCGCGAGGCGGTCGCCGCGTTTGTCGACTCGCAGGCGCGGTGGATGCGAGAACACGACGTGGAGATCGAGCCGGCTCGAACTACGGTGGGCCGGGGCCTGTCACTCACCGAGTCGCTGGCGCGGCTCACCGTGGACGGCCGGCGTACCGAGCTGCCGTTCGCGGTAGTCGCCGAAACGAGCGGCGGGGCGCTGAGACAGATCCGCGTCTACCACAGCAACTGGCCGCTCGAGGGCCGCCACCGCCTGCGCGCGCCGATCCTCCCGGCCGATCCCGACCTGGTCATCCCGGACATCGTCGGTGCGTACATGGAAGCGCTCGCCGCCGGGAATCTCGCCGGCAGCGAGGCGGTGTTCGAATCGACAGGCTACTTTCGGGAGCCTAGCGGCGGGATCCACGTCTACCGCGGAACCGAGGGCATTCGGGAGGCCTACGGCGCCTTCTTCAAGGTCGGCGGGATCCACCTCCGCCATTGCACTGTCATAGACGATGGCGTGGTATGTGGGGTCGAGTTCATCGCCGACGGCTGGGGTCCTCGACCGTTCGAACCGCAGGCCGGCATCGGCGTCTACGAGCGAGGTCCGAGCGGCAAGCTGGTCGCCGCTCGCATCTACGACGATGTGGACGTAGACCTGGGCCTTCGCAGCTAGGCTCGAGACGGCGGAGACGTACGACCCGAAGAGTAGGGCCGGTGCAGCAGATACAGGGCAAGCTGTCGCTCCTGTCGCGGCACCCGTCGGATCGCCCGGATCCCAGGAGGCTGGAACAGCGGTACGCCGACTTCCTGCGGGCAGGCTGTCTGGTTGTCGACGACAGCCAGGCCCGCTCGTGACCGTTGCCAGACTGGCTCATCGCGAGAGGCCGATCTCGCGACCTCGAGTGGCAATCGAAAGTGGACAAACCTCAGGGCTCGTCGCGAGGGGATTTGGCGATTTGGAGCGGGAGACGGGATTCGA
>PMJT01000068.1 GCA_003158495.1 Chloroflexota bacterium
GGCCGGGCCGAGTACCGGAAGACGTGGATACCGGCCAGATCCAGGCCGCGCAGGAAGTCGAGCGTCCGCGCCCAGGCCGCCGCGTCTTCCCCGGGGAAGCCCGCGATCACGTCGGCGAGGATCGCCAGGCCGGGTATGGCCAGCCGGGCCGCGTCCACCCGCGCGGCGTACGACGAGGTGTCGTAGCGCCGGCCCATCCGCCGCAGGATCGTGTCGTCGCCCGACTGCAGCGGCATATGGAAATGCGGCTGACAGCGTCCGCCCGAAGCGGCCCAGACCTCCAGCAGTCCCCCGCCAAGGTGCTGCGGTTCGATCGAACTGAGCCTGATCCGCTCGACGTCCGTTTCGGCCAGGATGCGCCGCACCAGGCCGGCCACGTCGAGGCCGCCGTCGGAATACACGCCGGCGTTGATGCCCGTCAGGACGACCTCACGGTGCCCGGCCGCAACTGCACGGGCCACTTCCCCCAGCACGGTGTCGCCGGGCACGGAGCGGTCGGCGCCTCGAGCACGCGGGATGATGCAGTAGGTGCAATGGAACGCGCAGCCATCCTGGATCTTGACGAAGGCGCGCTTGCGATCGATGGCCGTCCGGATCTCGAATTCGTCCTCGACCGAGCATTCAGCGCCTTCGGGATCGAGGGGTCTGCCCGGGCCCGGCGGGATGGACAAGCCGGCCGCCGGCTCGACACCCGACATGGTCGGCATCGGCACGCCGTCCGGCAGATCGAGCAGGCCGGCAAGCTCGGCCAGCAGCCGGCCTTTCGACTCGTTGTCGAACAGGCGGGCGGCTGGATCGATGGCTGCGAACGTGGCCCGGCCGACCTCGACGGAGCAACCGGTGGCGAGGACCCGGGCCCCGGGATTGTTGCGCCGGGCCCGCCGGATGGCCTGGCGCGACTTGCGATCCGCGATCGACGTCACGGTGCAGGTATTCACGACGACCAGGTCGGCGGCCTCGCGCGGATCGACGATCTCGACGCCGCGGGCAAGCAGCAGCCGCTCGACGGCATCCATTTCCGCCTGGTTGACCTTGCAGCCCAGGTTCGCGATCGCGGCGCGGCCCGGCGGAACCCGGCGCTGGGATTGCGTAGTCACGTCGTGATCGTACGACGGCCGGCGGCCCGCGCGCGGCATTTCGACTCGATTTCGGCCGGGATGGCTGCCCGCAGGGCCGGTTCGCGAAAGTTAGAATTGACCGACGGAGGGGATCGAGAGAGACCATGAAGATCGGGTTTCCCAGGCGGCCCCGCGGGTTGATTGCCCGTGGGCTGGCCGGCCTGGTCGTCGCATCCATCGGAATCGGCTCGCTGGTGCTGGCCGCTGCATCTGCCGCGACCCTGGCAACGGCAACGCCATCCGGCCCGGCACCGTCGAGTCCGCTCTCCGCAGCCGCTTCGATGCCACCGCCCACGTCGTCGACGCCGACCGCAACCGCGACGCCGATCGCGACGCCCCCTCCAACGGCCACGCCTACTCCGTCGCCCATTGCGCCCACCCCCGGCCCGACGCCCACCCCCATCCCGGCGCCGTCGGTCCGCGAGTCGTTCGTTGCCGCCGGCTCGGAGCCGACCGTGTCGGCCGATCCGTTCAATCCGGGCGTGGTGGCCGTGATTTCGCAGAACGTATACGCGCGCAGCCTTACCAGCGGCTGCAGCCAGCCCAGCGTCCGGATCTCTAGCGACGGCGGAGCCACCTGGGGCCCGGCCACGTTCCCATGGGGCCAGCAGTGCCAGGACATGCACGCCGTGATCGCGTGGGGACCAAACTCCCGACTCTGGGCCGGCGACGCCGTCGGGGTGCCCGGGGGCGTCGCCATGGCCGTGACGTATACGGACAACCTGGGCGCGTCGTGGACGGGCCGGTACGTCGAGCACTTCACGCAGCCGTGGTCCGGCTGCTACCCGTCGCTGACCGTCGACAACCGGCCCGACAGCCCCAACTTCGGGACGATCTATGTGGCCTACAACTGGCTGCCGAATGCCTACGGCCCGGGAGTGGCGCTGATGGCCTCCCACACGGGGGCCACCTGGTATCACGCCGAGGTGAAGGTCGCGACGCTGACCGGCTACCCGTACGCGTGGCGCATCGGCTATCGCATCGAGGCCGCGCCCGACGGCACAGCAGTGGTTTCGTACTACCAGAGCAGCCTTCACTGGTGGGACCAGAACAACATGTTCGGCGAGGGCTCCGGCTCCAACATCGGCAGCCGCGGCTTCGAGACCGCACGCGTCCATTTCGAAGGCACCCATCTCTGGGCAGATGCTCCGGCCCACGCCGTGAGCGTCGACCATGCCTCGGCTTCGTGGCAGTCCCAGCTGGCAATCGCCGATTCGGGCCAGGTCTGGCTCGCCGTCGAGAATGGGGTCGGGATCAGCGTCGGCAGCCCGGGTGCGACGTGGCAGAAGCTCAAGGTCGCCGGCAAGAGTTGCTTCAAACCATCGCTCGCAATCGGTGGCGGAGTGATGTTCGTCGGCTGGCATGCCGAAGACCCCGACGGCAAGGTTTGGACCTACTACACGCTCAGCTACGACGGAGGCGCGACCTTCCTGCCGCCCGCCCTGGCGACGAGCGCAACGTGGTATCCCAACTCGGTCGCCGACCACGTCAACGGCGTCGGCCTGCGCGAGAACGCGGACTTCGCGGGCGGCACCTTCTACTACGTCTACGGCGATGCCAGGTCTGACCTCGGCGTGTACGTTGCCACGGTTACGCCGTAGCAGCGAGTTGTGAGCTCGAGGTGCCCGACCGAAACGTCGAGCGGTAGGCGGGTCGCGACGTTAGCGGTGGGCGCCGGCGAGCGTCGCCGCCAGCTCGCCCCCGCCGTGCCGGGGAGTGAACGATTCGGCCGCGATCGTGATCAATACATAGAAACCGAAGGCCCTTACGAGTCGGTTCGACCGAGGCGACAATGACGAGCGTGGGCATCGAGGTGGGATCGACCGTTGACGAAGCGGTCGGCGCCCTGTTGCTTTCGAGCCTCGATGGGGCGTACCGGCTGGCCACCTGCATCCTGCGCGACCGTGCCGCAGCCGAAGATGCGGTCCAGGAAGCGGCGCTCCGAGCCTGGGCGATGCGGCGCGGCTTGCGTGATCCCAGCCGCGTGGAAGCATGGTTCGGCCGGATCGTAGTCAACACGTGCCGCGCGGAACTCGCCCGACAGGCGAAGCGGCCGGTCGTCAGCGGAACGCACCTCTACACCGACGCGGACGCCTCGGCCGAGACGAGGGATGAGGTCTGCCGGGCGCTGGCCCGCCTGACGCCGGACGAGCAGATCGTCGTGGCGATGCGCTACGGCCGGGACATGACCGTGCCACAGATCGCTGTCCACACGGGAATACGCGAAGGAACCGTCAAGTCGCGCCTCCACAACGCGCAGGAACACCTCAGGGCCGCGTTCGAGGCCGAACGGCGAGCCGGGGAGGTCGGGCGATGAACGACCAGTTCGGCGAGCGACTGCGCTCGTACTACCAGGCGATCCAGGGTGATGCGCCCGCGGGGCTCGAAGCACGGGTTTCGCGCGGGTTCGAAGCGGCTCCCCCGCCCCGGCCGGCCGCGGCCCGGTGGAGGCCCGCGTTCGGGCTGGCCGCGGCCGGGGTCGCGCTCCTTGTCCTGGCGCTGGTGGTCCGGGACCTCGGCCCCGGCCCGGTGCCTTCGCAATCGCCGCTTACCGGCCCCTCGGAGTCGCCGTCGGCGACGCTCGAGGCAAGCCTGTCGGCGACGGCGACCCAGGCGCCGTCACTGGGGCCGACGCCCACGGCGGCGACCGAGACGCCCGCGGCGACACCGACTCCCACCGCGACACCGACCCCTACGGCGGCACCGACGCCGACGCCGGTCCCAACTCTCGTTCACACGGTCGGCCAGCTCGTGCACGTCGGCGCGATGGCTCCTTACCTGACCGGCCCGGCTGTGAACCTCAACGACGCAACAGTTCTCGTCGTCGGCGGCATGGCCACCAACGCCGGCGGGGTCAGCGTGCAGTCCAACGTGGCTGAGCTGTACCGGATGAGCAACCGCACATTTATGGCGACCGGCTCCATGGCGCAGCCTCGATCCATGCACACCTCGACCCTTCTTCGAGACGGTCGCGTGCTGGTTGTCGGCGGTACCGATCTCTCGGACGGGTTCAACAACCTGGCCACGGCCGAGATCTACGACCCGCTCACCGGCAAGTTCACCGCCACTGGCTCGATGGCGCAGGGGCGAGCAGGCCACACCGCGACCCTGCTCGCGGACGGCCGAGTCCTCATCACAGGCGGATTTGGCGGCGGCACGCTGCCGCTGGCCTCGGCCGAGATCTACGACCCGGCGACGGGCAAGTTCACTCCAACAGGCTCGATGACGGTGGCCCGGATGGGCCACACCGCGACGCTGTTGGCAGGCGGCACGGTCCTGGTTACGGGCGGCGCGGATTCCATGTCAAACGTGGTCAGCTCTGCGGAGATCTACGACCCCATCTCCGGAACGTTCCATGCGATCGCCTCCATGACCACCGCTCGTGAGTGGCACACGGCCACGACCCTCGGCGACGACCGCGTCCTCATCGTCGGCGGCGTCAAGGGCGGCAGCTCCCTCGGGATCTTTGCTGTGGCCACGGCCGAGATCTACGATCCGGGCACGAGTCGGTTCACTGCTACCGGCCCTATGAAGACGGCTCGATACAGCCACACGGCCACCCTTCTCAACACCGGCCAGGTGGTCGTGGCCGGGGGGGTGGGCACGAACTCACTCGAGGTCTACTGGCCGGACACGGGGAGGTTCACGAACTGGCAGACGACCTTCGGGTCCGTTTCTGCCGCCGCATCGCTGAGCGACAGGATCCTTTTGACGGGCAATCCGCCGGCCCTGTATTGCTCGTGGCCGGCCTCTCAGAGTCCCTGCCAGTAGCGATTGGACGGGCTCGCTGCAGCGCACGTCAGGCGCCACGGCCGTTACCCAGCCCTCACAGCCTCCAACGCCACCCAATCTTCTTCCGCCCAGCGTCGGGTGACGGTCAGACCGGCGGCTTCGAACGCGGAGCAAACATCGGCTTCGCGGTCGCGGAAGATGCCCGAGGCCAGGATCCGGCCACCCGGCGCGAGTTCGTCGCGTAGACGCTCGGCGAGCAGGACCAGCAGCGAGGCGATCAGGTTGGCGAGGACCAGGTCGAACGGCCGCTCGCCGGACGGGACGCTGCCGCGCTGAACCCGCAGCCGCCTCACCTGGCCGTTGAGGCGGGCGTTGGCCGTGGTAGCTTCGACGGCAATAGGGTCCGTGTCCACGCCGAACAGCTCCCCGGCGCCGAGCTTGCCGGCGGCGATGGCAAGGATCCCAGAGCCGCAACCCACGTCGAGGACGCGAGCCGCACCTCCGCGAGCGGAACCACGCGCCAGCAGCCCCTCATCGGCGAGGGTCTCCAGGGCCGCGAGGCAGAGCCGAGTGGTTGGATGAAGGCCCGTCCCAAAGGCCATGCCCGGGTCCAGCGAGAGGACCACGTCGTCCGGGAGCTTGCGGTGGCGGCGCCACGTCGGCCGGATGACGACGCGCCGCCCGATCCGCAGGACCGGGAAGTGGCTCTTCCACGCCTCGGCCCAGTCGGCCTCGCGCACGAGCCGCGTCTCCAACTCGCCGATGGGCCGCAGCCCGAAGGCCTGAAGGTGGCCCAGCGCCATCGAAGCTTCGGCAATCGCCGCCTCAACGCCCGCCGGATCGATGCCGGGCAAGTAGGCCCGCACGATCGCGGGCTTCGTCACGTCGACGACCGCCCCGAGCCCCTCGTCGGTCAACCCGAAGCCTGGCTCGACGCTGGTCCCCCCGGGCGCATACCGCGTCAGGATCTCGCTGACTGCCTCGACGGCCTCGATGTCCGCCGCGACCGAGAGTTCGACCCAAACCCCCGGGCCAAGCGATGTCGGGTCGACGCCGGCGGCCGGCACGCTCGAGTCGGGCGCGCCACCCGGGCCGCCCGTGCCACTCGGGCCGCCCGTGCCACCCGCGCTAGCCAATCGCGTCCTTCATCCGATCGAAGATGCCGCCCGTCAGCACGACTTCGCCCGATTCGGCGGCCAGGTCCTCGAGGAGCTGGCGCTGCCGCTTCGAGAGCTTCGTCGGCACGTTGACCCGGACCATGACGTGCAGGTCGCCCCGCGAGCCGGGTCGGCGCAGATGCGGGACGCCGCGGCCGCGAAGGCGGATCTCGGTCCCGGGCTGCGTGCCGGGCCGGACCTCGATCTCCTCCTCGCCCTCGATCGTCGGGATTCGGGTCCGTGTTCCGAGCGCAGCCTGGGCAATCGACATCTGCATCTCGTAGTACAGCTCCGTGCCGTCGCGGCGAAGCTGGGCATGCGGCGTCACGTGGACCGCCACGTACAGGTTGCCGGGTGTACCGCCGCGNNCTTCTTGTGGCGCTGAACGCGCCCGTCGCCCCGGCAGGCCTGGCAGGGAACGTCGATCATGCGTCCCTCGCCGTTGCAGCGGTTGCAAGGAGTGACGTTGACCATCTGGCCGAGCATCGTCTGGCGGACGCTGCGGATCTCGCCCCGGCCGCCGCAGGCCGTGCACGTGACCGGCGCACTGCCGGGCGTGGCACCGCTCCCGCCGCAGGTCAGGCACCGGTCCAGGAGGTCGAAGTCGATCTCCTTGTCGATGCCCCGAACCGCGTCGTCGAAGGCGATTCGCAGGTCGTAGCGCAGGTCCGAGCCCGACTGGCGCCGGCTGCGGCGAGCCCCGTTGGCGGAGCCGCCCATGCCGGCGAAGAAGGCATCGAACAGGTCGCCGAACCCGCCGAAGCCCTCGCCGAACGGCGAGCCGGACCCGCCCATGTCGCCCAACCCGGATTTCCCGACGACGTCGTAGATCTGCCGCCGCTTCGGATCCGAGAGGACCTGGTAGGCCTCGTTGATCTCCTTGAACTTCTCGTTTGCCTCGGCGTCGGTGTTGACGTCCGGGTGCCACTGCTGGGCCAGCTTGCGGAAGGCGCGCTTGATGTCGGCCTCGGTCGCGCTGCGATCGATGCCAAGGATCTCGTAATAGCTTCGCTCTGTAGCCATGTGCCTGTGAAGGATACGAGACGGGCGGGCCGGACGAGGCGCCGTGGCGGGTCGGGCTCGCGCGCCGCCCCAGGCCGGCGGCACGGCAGGGCTCCGTCGCCGCCGACACAATGCCTGCGCGGCCTCACGGCCTCTACGACTGGAGCAGCTTCACGAGACGGCGCGAGGTGATGGCCAGGCCGATCGTGCCCATCGCCAGCAGGTAGGCGACGTCGACCAGGAGCGTGGCGTCAGGCGTGCCGGTTGTGAGAGCCCGGATCAGGTGGACGCCCCGGTAGAGCGGCGTCACCTGGACGAACGCCTGGAGGGCGGGCGGATAGCCGTCGATCGGGTAGAACGTGCCCGAGAACAGGAACATCGGCATGATCGCCAGCTGCAGGTAGTCGAAGTCGCGCCACTTGCGCACGAACGTAGTCGCGGCCAGGCCGGCCCCGGCAAAACCGAAACCCACGACCATGGCCGCCGGAAACGCGAGCAGCCCGAGCGGCGAACTGAGCAGCGTCGTGCCGGCCGCACCCAGCACGACGATCACCGCCAGGAATCCGATCGCGTAGAGGCTGCCCCGGAGGAGCGCCCACATGACCTCGCCCCTGGCCACGTCGCCGAGCGACATCGGCGTCGAGATGATCGCGTCGTAGAGCTTCGCGTACTTCAGCTTGTAGAAGAAGTTGTTCGAGGTCTCGTAGATCGCGCCGTTCATGGCCGACGACGCGAGCAGCGCGGGCGCAACGAAGACCGCGTACGGAACGCTCGTGCCGTTTCCAAGCGGGACGTTGCCGATCAGCGAACCCACCCCAAAACCCATCGAGAAGAGGTAGAAGAGCGGCTCGAAGAAGCCCGAGAAGATCACGATGAAGGAATGTCGGTAGACCCGCATGTTGCGTTCGACGATGCGAGCGGGACGGGCGAGCGGAAACGGTCGCGCCATTCGAAGGGCGGTCATCTAGACGACCAGCCTTCGCCGGAACGTGGCCCGGCCCGCAGCAAAGCCCAGCACGGCCACGCCGACGAGCGCGCCGAGATGGATGGTGAGCCCGACCGGCTCCACCTGGCCGAGGGCCAGAGATCGTGCCGCGGCGACACCGTGGTACAGCGGCGTGATCCAGGCCAGCGGTTGCATGAAGACGGGCAGCTTTTCGATCGGGAAGAATGTGCCGGAGAACAGGAAGAGCGGCGTTATGCCGAACCGGAACAACGCGTTGAAGGCCTGGTCTCCGGTCTGAGTAGCCGTGAATGCCATGATCGGCGCGGCGAAGGCGATAGCCGTCAGGACCGCCACGGGGACTGCGAAGACGACCATGGGAGAGGCTGCCGCGCCCAGGGCCAGAATGACGACAAGGAACAGCACCGACAGTAGCGTCGTCTGAAACGCTATCCACATCAGGTCTCCGGCGAGCAGATCGAGGGCGCCGACGGGCGTGTTCAGCGCCGCCTGATACGTCTTGTCCCAGGCGATCTTGCCCATGATCGGCCAGGCCGACTCGAACGCAGCCGCCATCATTGCCTGCGTCACGAGCAGCGCCGGAGCTATGTAGTCGAGGTAGGGCACGCCGCCCGGAAGGCTGCCGTTCCGGTTGACGTAGAGCCCGAGGCCGATGCCCATGGCCACGAGATAGAGGAACGGCTGCGTCAGGCCGCCCAGGAAATAGCTGGTCCAGCCGCGCCGGAATACCAGCAAGTCGTGCTCGAGCACGCGCAGCGAACGCCTCGATGCGATAAACCCGGGTCGCGCGTCGAGTGGCAGATCGACGACGGCCATTACTCGACCAGGCTTCTGCCGGTCAGGCTGAGGAACACGTCCTCCAGAGTGGCCCGGCGCACCAGAACGCTGGCCGGGCGCAGCCCGCGTTCGTAGGCCGCCGCCGCGGCCGCCTCGCCGTCGCCGGTGTAAACAAGGACCCGGTCCGGCAGCTGCTCCACTCGGTCCGCAAGGCCGTCGAGCTTGCCGTCGATGTGCGCCGAATCGTCGAACTCATCTTCGGCGCGACGGAAGCGCAGCTCGAGCACCTCGCGCGTGACGTAGCGGTCGATGAGCTGGCGCGGCGAACCTTCGGCCACGATGCGGGCCTGGTCCATGACGACGAGCCGATCGCACAGCTGCTCGGCTTCGTCCATGTANNCAGAGGGTCACGCCTTTCTGCTTGAGCCGGTACAACCGGTCCCAGAGCAGGTGACGGGCCTGTGGGTCGAGGCCGGTCGTCGGCTCATCGAGGAGCAGCAGCGACGGCTCGTTGATGAGGGAGCGGGCGATGACGAGGCGGCGCTTCATCCCTCCGGAAAGCGGCTCTACTTTGTCGTTCGAGCGTTCGGTCAGCTGCACGAAGTCGAGCAGCTCTGTCGCCCGGCGCCGCGACTCTGCCCACGACAGATCGAAGTAGCGGCCGTAGATCAGCAGGTTTTCCAGGACGGACAGTTCGTTGTCCAGGGTGTCCGCCTGTGGCACGACACCAAGTCGGGCCCGGATCTTCGCGCCCTCGTGGTTCGGGTCCAGGCCGAAGACGGTCAACTTGCCGGCCGTCACCGGCGACACCGTCCCGATCATCCGCATGGTCGAAGTCTTGCCGGCGCCGTTGGGACCGAGGAAGCCGAAAGCCTCGCCGGGGGCGACGTCGAAGTCGATGCCGTCCACCGCGGTGAAAGACCCGAAACGCTTGGTCAAGCCCTGCGCATGGATGAGTGGAGCCGCAGCAATGGGGTTCTCTATCACGTTTCGATGGTAACGCCGCGGTGGCCCGAGGGCCGCTNNCGCGTGGAACAATTCTGGGTCTGCCAAAACTGCAAATCGCTGAACCGGGCCGGCACCAACAAGTGCTATAGCTGCAAGGCGAAGTTCGGCAGCAAGCCGTTCGAACCCGAGGCAATCTCAAAGAGTGCGGCCGCGCCGTCGCCGCAGCTGCGCGGTCCGATCCCGGACTTTGGGCCCAGGCCCGTCCAGCCCGCGCCGTACGCGCGACTGACCGCGCTCGGACCGGCCGCCGCACTACCGGCCGCCGCCCTGAGGGCACCGCAACGTTCGTTCGGACTGTCGAACCCAATCTCGGCGATCAAGCGCCGCATCGCCAACTCGCTGAGCAGGCGCCAATCGGTCTCGGTCACGGCGCTCGGATATGTCACGACCGTCCTGCTTATCCTGAACCTCGTCCTCGGTGCACTTCTGCTCCTCACGCTGATGCCCGTCGCCAGCCACCTGCTCCAGCACGCGGATACCGGCGCAGCGTGGGGCCAGCTTGCATCCGGCCAGCAGGGATTCGTCAAGTTGCTGGCGGTCGCCTTGCTCGTGGTTGCGCTGCTGACCTGGCTCTGCTTCGCCCTGTTCGTCGGGCTGACTACGCACAACGCAGCGGGTCTCGGGGCAGACCAGCCGCTCGTGTCGCCGTACCGTGCCGGGGCAGCCTGGGGCGGCGTTCTGTGGGCCCAGGCGCGCGTGGCCGTCGGGCTCGTCGTTCCCGCCGCCCTGATCTGGCGGAACTACGTCGTCTTCGGCCTGATCGGCGCCCTGGTAGCCACGGAGATCGCGCACCGCAACCTGGACGACCAATCCTCGTGGCTGAACCGCCCAGCCCACCACCTGCCGGACCTCTACATCAAACTCGGCGTGGAAGGCTCGATATCGTCAAGGCTGGCCGAGCTCTGGTCGGCCTGCTTCCGGATTGCAAACCTCATGGCCATCATCGTCAGCGCCACTCCGATGGTCATCCTCACGGCCTGGGTGATCGGCAGCGTCACCGGGCACACCGACGTGATCACGTGGCAGTCGAGCGGCCTCGGGCCCGTGCAGATCATCGTCGCGCTGCTCGTCGCAAACCTGATCGGCTGGACCGCGGCTTCGATCGTCCTTGTCATTCCGATGACCGTCGGACTCGTGAGGCGCCAGCGAGCACGCCGGGCGCTCGTCAGGGTCGGCCGGTCGCGGTCCTGGGTCGCGCGACCCGGTGAGGGCAGCTACGCCGCCGACAACCGGGCTACGACGGCGGCATACGACAGCTTCGACGACGAGGACCGTCTCGTCGAGCGCCTGCCCCGCTACCCGATGGGTGCCGCTCCCCAACCGGAGGATCTCGATCCGGGCCATGGAAGCGCAGCCCGCGGCGGCCCTGGCTTCGGCGGCCCGGGATCTGGGCCGGGCTTTGGTGGCGCGGGTGGTCCGGACCTGGGCGGCCCCGGTTCGGGGCCGGGCCCCGGCCCCGGCTTCGGCGGCCCGGGATTTGACCCGGGCTTCGGCGCGCAGACGCCAAGAAGCCCGGGTCGCGAGGACTCGGGCTTCGGCGGTTCCGGTTTTGGCGGATGACCCAGACTAGCTGACAGTCCGGGCTCGAGTGGTTTGGGCGCCTGCGGTCGGCAGCCCCTTTGGACGACTACGCTTCCTTGAACTCGCCTTCGACGACTTCCTCGTCACCGTGCTCGGGCTCGCCGGCGCCCGACTTTGCGTCGTCGCCGGAGGGAGCGCCGGCCGCAGGACCAGTCGGCGCACCGGCCTGGTAGGCCGCGGTGCTGACCTTCTGGAGCTGCTCGACGAGCGCATCGGAGGCCGACTTCACCGCGGCCAGGTCGTTGCCCTTGAGGGCAGCCCGAACGGCCTCGATCCGTCGCTCCGTCTCGGCCCGATCCTCGGGCGAAACCTTGTCGCCGAGATCGCGCAACGTCCGCTCTCCCTGGTAAGCCAGTGCGTCGGCCTGGTTGCGGGTCTCGACTTCTTCCTTGCGCTTTCGGTCTTCGTCCGCGTGGGCAGCGGCCTCGGTGACCATGCGGTCCACGTCCGTCTTGGAGAGCATCGAGCTGGCGGTGATTCGGACCTGCTGCTCGCGGCTCGTGGCCCGGTCCTTCGCCTTGACGTCCATGATGCCGTTGGCGTCGATGTCGAAGGTGACCTCGATCTGCGGCACGCCTCGAGGAGCCGGCGGGATGCCGTCGAGGATGAACTTGCCCAGAGTCTTGTTGTCGCCGGCGAAGTCGCGCTCGCCCTGGAGGACGTGGACTTCCACCTGCGTCTGGTTGTCCGACGCCGTGGAGAAGACCTGGCTCTTGCTTGTGGGGATCGTCGTGTTGCGATCGATCAGCCGGGTCATGACGCCGCCCATCGTCTCGATGCCGAGAGACAGCGGGGTCACGTCCAGCAGCAGGATGTCCTTGACCTCGCCGGCCAGGACGCCGGCCTGGATCGCGGCGCCGATGGCCACGACCTCGTCCGGGTTCACGCCGCGATGCGGCTCCTTGCCGCCGAACATCTGCTTGACCGCTTCGATGACTGAGGGCATACGGGTCTGTCCGCCCACGAGAACGACCTCGTCGATCTCGGAAGGCTTGAGGCCGGCGTCGCGAAGGGCCTGGGAGACCGGGCCGCGGGTCTTGTCGACCAGGTCCGCGGTGAGGTCCTCGAGCTTGGCCCGTGAGAGGGTCATGACGAGATGCTTGGGATTGCCCTCGTGAGCCGTCATATACGGCAGGTTGATCTCGGTGGTGGTCGTCGTGGAGAGCTCGATCTTGGCCTTCTCGGCTGCTTCCTTGAGCCGCTGGAGGGCCTGCGGGTCGGACCGCAGATCGATGCCTTCGTCCCGCTTGAACTCGGCCAGCAGCCAC
>PMJT01000049.1 GCA_003158495.1 Chloroflexota bacterium
GTGTCAGAAGTGGGTGTCGGCACGATCGCGGCGGGCGTCGCCAAGGCGCACGCCGACGTGATCCTGATCAGTGGCCACGACGGCGGCACCGGCGCATCTCCGCTCTCGTCGATCAAGCACGCCGGCCTGCCCTGGGAACTCGGCCTGGCCGAGACGAACCAGGTCCTGCTGATGAACGACCTGCGGTCGCGCGTGGCGGTAGAAGTGGACGGCCAGATGAAGACCNNCGCGCCGCTGGTCACGCTCGGCTGTGTCATGATGCGGGCCTGCCACCTGAACACCTGCCCGGTGGGCATCGCCACGCAGGATCCGGTCCTCCGGGCCCGCTTCACCGGCGACCCGCAGTCCGTCGTCAATTTCATGACGTTCGTGGCGCGCGAAGCCCGCGAGTACATGGCCCAACTCGGCTTCCGCACCTTCGAGGAGATGGTCGGCCACTCCGAGCGGTTGGAGATGCGGCGCGCCATCGACCACTGGAAGGCCCACAACCTGGACTTCAGCAGGATCCTTTACCAGGCCCAGCTGCCCAAGACCACGCTGCGGACCTGCCAGATCGGCCAGGAACACAAGATCGAGGAGTCGCTCGACGCCACGACGCTCATCCCGCTCTGCGCCCCGGCCCTGGAGCGCGGCGAGAAGGTCAGCGCCGACCTGGCGATCCGGAACGTCAACCGCGTCACCGGCACCTCGCTCGGTTCGCAGGTCACGCGCCGCTACGGCGCAGCCGGCCTGCCCGAGGACACGATCGATCTCCACTTCCGCGGCTCGGCCGGGCAGAGCTTCGGGGCGTTCATCCCGANNGACTACATCGGCAAGGGGCTGTCGGGCGGCAAGATCATCCTCTTCCCCGACCGCGACGCCACTTTCGTGGCCGAGGACAACGTCGTCACCGGCAACGTCGCTTTCTACGGCGCCACTTCCGGCGAGGCCTACGTCCGCGGCATCGCCGGCGAACGTTTCTGCGTCCGCAACTCCGGCGCCAGCGCCGTCGTGGAGGGCGTGGGCGACCACGNNGAGTACATGACCGGCGGCCGGGTCGTCGTCATCGGCAAGACCGGCCGCAACTTCGCGGCGGGCATGTCCGGCGGCGTGGCATATGTCCTCGACGAAAGCGGTGAGGGCGGAGCGGCCGGCGGCGGCTTCGAGCGCGTCTGCAACAAGGAAATGGTCCAGCTCCTGCCGCTATCGGATCCGGACGAAAAGGCCGAGATCCGGCGCCTCCTGGAGCGCCACGTCGAGTACACCGCCAGCCCTCGGGCACAGGCGCTCCTCGACGACTGGCCAACCACGGTGAGCCGCTTCATCCGCGTCGTCCCGAACGACTACCGGCGGGTCATGGAGGCCCAGGCTCGGATGCGCCTGAAGGGGCTGTCGCAGGACGAGGCAGAAATGGCCGCGTTCGATGAGAACGTGATGGACGCGCGCCGAGTGGCGGGGAACTGACGATGGGCAAGTCGACCGGTTTCATGGAATTCGGGCGCGAGCCCGCCCACGTCCGCCCGCCTCTCGAGCGAGTCAAAGACTGGGCCGAGACTCACCCGGGCTACGAAGACAAGACGCTCCGCGACCAGGGTGCACGCTGCATGGACTGCGGCACGCCCTACTGCCACACCGGTGCGATGGTTGCCGGGATGGCAATGGGTTGCCCGATCCACAACCTGATCCCCGAGTGGAACGACCTGGTCTATCGCGGCCAGTGGCGCGAGGCAATCATCCGCCTCCACAAGACCAACNNTGCACGCTGGGCATCAACCAGCCGCCGGTCACGATCAAGACGATCGAAAACGAGATCGTCGAACACGCCTTCCTGGAAGGCTGGATCACCCCCGAGCCGCCCCTTGCCCGAACCGGCATGAAGGTCGCGGTCGTTGGCAGCGGGCCTTCGGGCCTCGCCGCAGCCGCGCAGCTCAACAAGGCCGGCCACGAAGTCGTGGTCTACGAGCGCGACGACCGCATCGGCGGCCTGCTGATGTACGGCATCCCGAACATGAAGCTGGACAAGACCGTCGTCGAGCGGCGCGTGAACCTGCTCGCAGCCGAGGGCGTTACCTTCGTCACCGGCACTGCAGTCGGCCGCGACGTCGAGGCCGCGAAGTTGGTCAAGGATTTCGACGCGGTGGTCCTGGCCACCGGCGCGACGATGCCGCGCGACCTCAACGTCGAGGGGCGCGACCTGGCCGGCGTGCACTTCGCGATGGAGTACCTGACAGCGAGTACGCGCTCGCTGCTGAGTGGCGCGGCCACGCCCATCTCCGCCGCGGGCAAGAACGTCGTCGTCATCGGCGGCGGCGACACGGGCACGGACTGCGTCGGCACGGCCATCCGCCAGGGCGCGAAGAGCGTCACGCAGCTGGAGATCCTCCCGCGCCCGCCGGAAACGCGTGCGGCCGACAACCCGTGGCCGCAGTGGCCCAAGGTCTACAAGATGGACTACGGTCAGGAAGAGGCTGCCGCCCTGTGGGGCGCGGATCCGCGCCGCTACCTGATCAACACGCGGCGGCTTGTCGGGGACGCGGCCGGCGCGGTGACGGCCATCGAGACCGTGGAGATCGAGTGGGTCCATGCGCCCGGCGCTCGGCCCGAGATGCGCGAGTGCGCCGGCACAGAGTCGTCGTTCCCGGCGGACCTCGTGCTCATCGCCATGGGCTTCGTCGGCCCAGAGCAAAGCCTCCCGGCCGCGTTCGGCTGCAAGCTGGACCANNGACAAGTACCTGATGTTCGGCGAGTCGGTTCTGCCGGACTACTAGGACGAGGAAGCCCTACGCGTCGGGCCCCGACGCCGGTCGTACAGGCCGATGTTTCGAGTCCCATACGCTCGTCAGCGTGACCGTATTGGGGGTGAGGTAGGGCTCGTCGAGCTGCGTGCCGTTGACCAAGACGAAACCGTTGGCAATGGAGATGTGGTCGCCTGCGTGCGTGATCCGCGCGGCGCACCAAAGCGAACTCTCGGGCGGCTCAGGGCCGAGCGGCCCGCTGCTCCGTCGCCGCCGGCCGCTCGGCGCCGGCCGCGGCGCTACTTCCCGGGGGTCAGTCTCACCAGCGAGTAGCTGCCGGCGGCCGACTCCACCGCCCACAGCCGGCCCAAACCGTCGAAGGCGAGGGTCTTGATCTGGGGCACTTTGTCAGCAGAGACGACGACCTGTGCGGAGACGCGGCCACCTGCGTCGCGCCACTGGATTTCGCCCGCGGCCCGGCTATAGAGGGCCGAGATGCCGCCCGGGCCACCGACGACCAGGTCCGCCGAAGCCAGGACCGGGCCGATCATCGACTGGGAAGAACCGTCCGGCGTGAACCAGGTCGGCCGCGGCCCTGCGAGAAGCACCTTGTCGCCAACCGCGGCCACGCCCGTGGCCGTGAACTTGAAGCTGGGCAGCGTCGCGCTTCCCGATGCGTCGACGCCGATAACCAGTCCGGTGTCCGGATCTACACCGACGAACACGCGTCCGCCGGCCACGACGATGTCTCCCGTCATCGGGAACCCGTCACTTACCTGGATCCGGCCGAGCTCGCTCATCGACCCGTTCAGCCTGAGAAGCGACTTCACCCAGTTGCGCGCGACCAAGGCGTTGCCATCGGCGTCGAAGGCGATACCGGCGATCCACGCGTTCGGCTGCCCGGTAAGCGGATCAGCCTGGATATCGGGATCGACGATCGAGAAGCCGCTGAGCTGCGCCAGGCCGTTGTCCGGGTCGTAGATGGCGACCCTGCTGCCTGCGCTGATCCACAGTCGCCCGTCCGGGGCGATAGCCAGCCTGTTGCGCGCCTCATCGCGGATGACCCCGGGGACGGCGGAGCTCGTCAGCGAGGCGGTGACGAGGTCGTAGCGGTAGACCGTCAGATTGCCGCCGTCCTGGCCGCCCAGCAACCATATCGCATTCCGTTTCGAGTCGAAGACCGGCTGCCCGACCGCCCCCGGCAACACGACGGAGTCCGACTCCGCGAGCGTACCAGGCGACCCGACCGGCGTCGGCAACGCCAAACCGACCGCGCCAGGTACCTGCGGATCTACCGCGATCAGCGCGATCGAGGTCCCGTCCGCCGACGGCACGGCCAGCATTCGGCCATCCGCCGACCACGGGTTGTGCAGCAGGCCGGTGCCAGAGTAGTTGCCCACCAGGTCGGGCCGAGCGACCAGGCCGGCCGACGAGAGGTCCAGCAGGGTCGTCCCGGCATCGGCCGTAGCAATCCGCGTCGCCATGCCGGTGCCGTCAGAGATCAACTGCGCGCCGCTCGACGATGGCGCGGACCAGGCGAGCACGATGCCGCCTGAATCCGGCGCGGTTGCCGTCGCGCCGACGACGGCGAGGCTGCCGCCCGACGTGCGGACGGATACGTAATCGTCGTCGCCCCAGCCGAGTAACCGGGCACCCGTGACCTTCTTGATCTGGCCGGTAGTGATGTCGAGGATCTCCAGGTCCGTGTCCGACTCGGCAGCCAGCCTGGTCCCGCTCGGATTCCATGCCATGGCCCCGCGCACGCCGGGGATGGTCGCCACGACCCGGCCCGTGGCGAAGTCGACCACATCGACGGAACCCTTCCAGTCGTTCTTCAACGGATCGGTGGCGGCAGCGTCCATGTGGCCGAGCAGGACGTACTTGCCGTCTGGCGACCAGCCGTACGGAGTGGCCTTCTGCTGCGCCCTGACGTATTTGCCGTCGCGATACCAGTCGATGATCGGATCGCACGTGCAGGCGGGCACGGCCACCACGATGGCGGCCGCGCCGTGGCCGCTTCCAACCACGCGGCTGTTGCTCGTCGGGCCGCTCACGTGACCCGCTGCGATCGGGGCCACGAAGCCATCGCCGCCGATGAGATGGGCCGAGTCGAGCCACCCTTCGATCGGACCGAACTCCGAGATCTGGTTGCCGTCGGCGTCGTACAGTCGGCTGCCGGCCTGGTCCGACACGAGCAGGATCGCGTTCTGTGGCGACCAGGAGTACGTGGCAAATTGGCCGATAGGCATGCTCGCGACCACGCGTGTGCCCGCTGGCCGCGCAGCCGTCGGCGACGCCGAGGCGCGCGGGCTCGGCGATCCGCTGGCATTCGTCCCGCCGGCGCCCGGCGCTCCACTCGAGCCGGGCACCGTTCCAACCCGTAGCCCGAGCAGGCCGATAGTCGCCACGAGACCGATGATCAGAGCCGCGGCGCCGAGTGGCACCGCCCAACGTCCGGCAACGCGCCTCCCGCCCCGACGCCCCGGGACGACGCGATGCAGCCGCACGGTCCCGCCGGGCGTGGCAATGGACCGAACCTCGGCCGCATCGCCGACCGCTCGCCCGACCCACGGGCCGGCCAGGATCGCATCCACCCTGCCGAAGCCACGGAGCAGGGACCGGCACTCGGCGCAGCCGGCGAGGTGGGCCTGCTCGCGGGGAGTGGCGTCGCCCTGCGCCGAACCCGCGAGCTCCGACAGGCGCTCGTCGCGCAGGTGGTCCCGCTTCAGCATCGCGCCCAACCGGCTCATCGCCCATTCCTTCCGTTCGGCGCGAGGGCCGGCGCCGCGGCTCCGACACTCGGCTCATCCTCGGCCAGGAGCCGCGCTAGCTTGCGTCTCGCCCGCCAGATGCTCGAGTAAACAGTGCCCGCCGCCACGCCCATCAGATCAGCCGCCTCGTCCTGGCGGTACCCGAGTCCAAAGACGAGAGTTACGGCGACTCGCTCGCGTTCCGGCAGGCCGGCGATCGCGGCTGCCACGTCCACGTCCACGTCCGGGACCTGCGCCGCGGGCACCCTTTCGAATTGGTCCTCGCCGCCGGCCGCGCGGTTGAGCCGGCGGGCCCGGCAGGCTCCGCGGACGGCGATGCGGCGAACCCACGGCCGCAGCTTGTCGGGATCGCGCAGTTCGCGGAGATGGTCGCGGGCATGGAGGAGCGCCTCCTGTGCCACGTCCTCGGCATCTGGACCCGCTCCCAACGAGCGCGCCAACGCCACGAGGTCGCCGAACAGTTCTTCGTATCGAGAGTCGAATCCCTCGGCGTCGATCATCGCCCCCATCCCGACCGCGTCCATGCACTTGTAGTGTGCGCCGACGGCCCTCCGCCTTTACACCGCCCTCGCAACTCCACCAAACAACGCCACTTCCCCGCTCGCTCCCGAATGGCTACCGTTCAGGCATGCCTGCCCGTGAGTCCGAGACCGACCGCGTCCGCCGCATCTACGATCGACGGACGGCCAACGGCCCGGCCTCGCGCGGGGACGCCAACATGAGCTGGTTGTGCGGCGGGGCCAAGGGCGAGACCCTTGAAATCGGCATCGGCCGGGGCCGGACGCTGCCGTTCTACCCGCCTGGGCTACCGCTCACGGCCATCGACCTGAGCGACGTCGCGCTGCAGGTCACACGGCGGCGTGCCGCCGAGCTCGGGATCCACGCCACGTTCCGACAGGGAGACGCGGCCGCTCTCCCCTACCCCGAGGAACATTTCGACACCGTGGTGTTCTGCTTCGTCCTGTGCACCATCCCGGACGACAGGCGTGCCATCGCCGAAGCGGTGCGGGTCCTGCGCCCGGGCGGACGGCTGCTGATGGTCGAACACGTCCGCAGCCCGAACCGGCTGGTTCGCTGGCTCGAGCGTGCGCTCGATCCAATCACGGTGCGGCGCCAGGCCGATCACCTGCTGCGCGAACCGCTCGACCACGTACTGGCCGAGGGTCTCGAGATCGAGACGATCGAGCGGTCATGGTTCGGGGTGGTGGAACGACTCGCCGCCCGCAAGCCCGAAGACGAAGAACTGGCCGAAGCGGTTTGAGGGCGGCCGCCCGGGGCGCCGCGCGCCTGGGCCTACTTGGCTGCCGAGGGCGAAGGGGATGGCACGTTCGCCGACGCGCCCGACGGCAGCGGCGACGCGTTCGGGACGCCTATGTACGAGGCCGAGCCGACGAAGCTCAGCGTCGAGAGCGGCCAGTACCGCAGCCAGGCTCGCCCGATGACTGTCGATTTCTGGATCGGGCCGAAGGCCCGCGAATCCTGCGATTCCTGGCGGTGGTCGCCCATCACGAAGAGCTGGCCGGCGCCGATGCGCCAACTTGCCTGGCCGCTGGTCGGAGTCGTCGGCTGACCGTCGTAGACATAAGGCTCGACGAGCTTGACGCCGTTCACCCACACCGCGTCGTCGTGGATTTCGACGAGATCGCCGGCCACGCCTATGACGCGCTTGATGAACGGGATGTCCGCGCCATTCTCCTGGAAGCCCGCGGGCGGCTGGAAAACGATGACGTCGCCGCGCTTGTAGTCGCTGAAGATCGGCGAGAGCTTGTCCACGAGAACGAACTGGTGCGGCTCGAGCGTGTGCTCCATGGACGCCTGCGAGATCTCCCGCGGCTCCGCCACGAACTGGTGGACCACGAAGAAGATCACGACCGTGAGAAGGACCGTCTCGACGATCTCGAGCAGGCACCCGCGCCAGCGTTTGCTCATTCGGTGCAGTACCCCTCTACAGGTCGCGGAATCCGCCGCGAAATGGTCGGGTCGAAGTTCGCGTCCATATTGGGACGCGAGCGAGGTAGAAGGTAGCACCTCCCGCACTTCGAGGAGGCGGTACGACGGTCATCGGGTCCGGTTGTCCCGAATGCCGGCCGCAATGTCCACCGGACTCGCGGAGCCAACGGCGCCCCGTGGTGTCCTGACCGCGACGACCTCCCTTCCGAGTCGAGAGGCTGTATCGTCTCCGCCGTGAGTACAGTCGTAGAGTTCCGCGGTTCATTCCGGCTAATGGAGAAGGACGGCGATCGCCTGCGACGCGGCGGGCATGGAACGTGGTTCGACCGTTGCGGGGAGCCGGCGATCACGGAGCACGCCAACCCGAAGTGCGACGTGTGCGCCCGGGGCGGCTCGTGCGGCCTCGACTGCACGCTCAGCAGGCTTTCCTGCCCCAAGTGCGGCGCCACCGCCTGAAGTGACGGCCCGACGATGACGACCGCCGTAACCCAACCGCATCCGATCTTCCTCGCCGGCCGTTGGGTCGATTCGCCCGAACTGCTGGTCATCGACAACCCCGCCCGCCCGGGACAGCCGGCGGGCGCCACCTACAACGCCACGCCGGAGCAGTACGAGGAAGCAGTCACGGCCGCGGTCGCTGCGTTCGAGAAGACACGCCGATTGCCCGCTTTCGAGCGCAGCGCGGCCCTCCGGCACATCAGCGCCGGCATCGCCGCGCGACGCGAGGAAATCGGCCGGCTCATCGCCGTGGAATCCGGCAAGCCGATCCGCGACGCGTTGGCCGAAGTCGATCGCGGCGTCCTCACGTTCCGAATCGGCGCCGAGGAAGCCGAGCGGATCGGCGGCGAGGTCATCCCGCTGGACCTCAACCCGGCCTCGCTCGGCCGGACCGGCATCGTTCGCCGCTTCCCAATCGGCCCGATCGCGGCTATCAGCCCGTTCAACTTCCCGCTGAACCTGGCCGCGCACAAGCTGGCCCCCGCAATCGCGTCGGGCAATCCCATCGTGCTCAAGCCGCCGTCCAGGGACCCGCTCACGATGCTGACCGTTGCCGAGATCGTGGCCGAGGTCGGTCTGCCGGAGGGCTCGGTCAGCATCCTGCCGATGAGCCGCGAGCTGGGCGACCGGATGGTGAGCGACGAGCGCTTCAAGCTGCTGACATTCACCGGCAGCCCGGCGGTCGGCTGGAAGATGAAAGAACGAGCCGGCAAGAAGCGCGTCGTGCTGGAACTCGGCGGCAATGCCGGCGTCATCGTCGACCGCACGGCCGACATCGACTGGGCGGTCCGGCGGACGGTAGCCGGAGCCTTCAGCTACTCCGGCCAGGTCTGCATCAGCGTCCAGCGAGTCTTCGTGGACGACGCAGTTTGGGACGAATTCATGGGCCGGTTCGTCGAGGCGACTCGGAAGCTCAAAGTGGGCGACCCGCTCGACGCGCAGACGGACCTCGGGCCGATGGTCGACGCCGCTGCGGTCGAACGAACCCGCATGTGGGTCGACGAGGCCCGAGCGATGGGCGCCCGGATCATTCTCGGCGGCACGGCCGATGGGCTCTACTTCGCTCCGACGATCCTGGCCGACGTTCCGCCGGAGGCGAGCGTCTGTCGCGAGGAGGCGTTCGCGCCGCTGGTCGTTGTCTCGCGCTTCACCGATTTCGCCGACGCGCTCAGGGGCGTCAACGACAGCCGGTTCGGTCTCCAGGCCGGCATCTTCACCAACGACCTNNATCGAAGACATGACCGAACTGCGGATCATGGTGATGGCCTCGCCGGGCTAGCAGCGGGTCACCGGCCCTGCGCCGCCGCCGCCACGCCGCCCGACCGAGCCGCTACAGTCGGCCGATGAAAGTCGGCGTGGCAATCGGTGGCACCATCCCGGAGGTCGCGGACCTGGCTCGACGCGCGGAATCGGCCGGGCTCGAGTCGGTTTGGCTGGCCGAGCTGGATCGAACAGCCTTTGTCCAGGCTTCGGCCGCCATCGCGGCAACCACTCGGATTGGCGTCGGAACCGGTGTCGCCCTGGCCTTCCCCCGCTCGCCCACCATCACCGCGATGACCGCCTGGGACCTCGACGAGATGTCCGGCGACCGCTTCATGCTGGGTCTCGGGCCGCAGGTCAAACGCGTCCTGGAGGCGCGATTCTCCGTCCGGATCGAGAAGGCAGGTCCGCAGATGCGCGAGTACGTCCGGGCCGTTCGGACGGTCTGGGCCGCCAACCGCGGCGAGCCGATGACCCACGAGGGCGACGCGTACCGCATCACGATGCCCACCTTCCACGGCCCGCTTCGCTCCGACCGCCGCGACACGCCGATCCTGGTCGCAGCCGTGGGCCCGGTCATGTCACGCGTCTGCGGCGAGGTCGCGGACGGGCTGCTCGGCCACCCGCTGGCATCGCCGAGGTACCTGCGCGAGGCCGTCCGACCCGCAATCGACGAGGGCCTGACCCGCGCCGGTCGCCCAGCCGACGAATGTCCGATCACCGCGATGGCCATGGTCTGCGTCGGCGACGACCCGGACGAAGCCCGCCGCGCCGCACGGCTCCAGATCGCCTTCTACGCCACGACGCCTTCGTACAAAGCCATCCTCGACCTCCACGGCCGAAGCGGCCTCCCGCGCGACCTCCGCCGCGCCTTCGTCAACCGCGACCGCTCCCACATGGCCGAACTGATCGACGACGAACTGCTCGACGCCATCGCCATCGCCGGCCGCCCGGACGAAGTCCTGGACCGCCTCCGCGCCTGGGACGGCACCGCCGATCGGGTCATCCTGGGCGTGCCCTGGTACGGAATGGAGGCCGGCCGCCAGAGAGATGCCACTTCGGCGGCGATGGAGCTCGGCGCCCGAGCTGCGGCCATCGCCGCCGGCTAGGGCTTAGGCGGCACCGCGTCCCGTTTCGGCATCGCGTTGACGGCGCCGATCGTGAAGCCGCCGTCGACGAAGAGGAGCTGGCCGGTCACGTATTCGGCCGCGTCGGAGGCGAGGAAGATCAGGGCGCCGTCGAGGTCGCCGCGGGCGCCGGTTCGGCCGGCGGGGATGCGCGCGACGACGCTTGCGACCCAATCCGGGTCCTCGTACAGGATGGCGTTCTGGGCGGTCTTGAACCAGCCCGGCGCGAGGGCGTTCACCGTGATCCCGTCGGCGGCCCACTCGGCGGCGAGGGCCTTCGTGAGCTGCGTGATGCCGCCGCGGGCGGCGCAATACGGCGCGATGCCGGGCATGCCGAAGGCCGATGTCCCCGAGCCGATGTTGATGATCCGGCCGTATTTCTGGGCCTTCATGGCCGACCGGACAACCGCCGTCGACATGAAGAACGTTCCCCGCAGGATGGTGTCCACGACGCCGTCCCAGTCGGCCGGGAGTATGTCGACCGCGGGTTTTCGAACGTTCGAACCGGCGTTGTTGACCAGGATGTCGAGCCGGCCGAAGCGTTCGAGCACTCGATCGATGGCCGGCTGGATCGTCTCGACCTTGGATGTATCGAGCGCGCACGGCAGGACCTGGGCACCCAGCGCCTCGAGCTCGAGCTGCGTGTCCGCGAGCGAGTCGATGGTCCGACTAGTGATCGCGATGTTGGCGCCGCGACCCGCGAGAGCGGCGGCGAAACCACGACCCAGGCCTCGGCTGCCGCCGGTCACCAGCGCGACGCGACCCGTCAGATCGAACGAATCGGGCATGGGTTCCTCCGTCTATTCGGGCGCGCCGTCCGGGCGCAGGACGATCTTGATGAGCCCGGCTTCGGCGGCGTGAAGCGCGTCGAACGCGGCCTGACCATCCGCGAGCGGCATCGTCCGGCTGATCAGTGGCGCGGTCTTGAGACGACCGTCGGCGATCATCGCGATGCAGATCGAGTATTCGCCGGCGCTCGCGGCCGAACCGCGGATCGTCAGCTCCTTGGAGATGATCAGCTGGAGGTTCTGCTCGATCGTCGGCTGTACGTTGCCGATTAGCGTGATGTTGCCGCCCGGCGCGGTCAGGTCGGTCGCCAGCTGGACGGTCTTGCCGATGCCCACCGCCTCGAACACGACTGGGGCGGTCGCCTTGCCGGTCGCGGCGCGCAGAGCCTCCGCCTGGTCCCCGCTGCCGGAGTTGATTGCCACGTCGGCGCCGAGTTGCCGGGCGAGCGCCAGCCGCTCATCGCGGACATCCATGACCACGACCGTTCCCGCGCCGCGTATCCGCGCAGCCTGCAACGCCAGCAGGCCGATGGCACCCGCGCCCACTACGACCACCACCGCCCCGGGTTCGATCGGCGTAATACGCGCCGCGTGCATCGCCACGGCCGCCGGCTCGACGAGCGAGGCTTCCTCGAAGCTCACGCCGGCCGGGATTCGGTGCAGCAGCCAGTTGGGCACGGCCAGGAAGTCGGCCATGGCCCCGTCGCGCCGGAAGGCCGGCGCCGACACCCCGAAGATCTGTCGGTTCAGGCACAGGTTGATGTGGCCCAGGCGGCATTCCGCGCATTCGTTGCAGTAGACCGTGGAGTCGAATGTGACTCGGTCGCCGGCCCGCCAGCCGGTGACCTCGGCGCCCACGGTCTCCACGACGCCCGCGGCTTCGTGGCCCATCACGATCGGCGGTATCCGCCGACCCGTGGAGCCGGTGTAGCCGTGCACGTCCGAACCGCAGATCGCGACGGCAGCGATACGGAGCAGGACGTCCGCCGGGGCGATCGCGGGCGTGGCGCGCTCGACGTACTCGAGTCGCATCGGGGCCGTGTGAACGAGCGCCTTCATCCTGGCTCCGTCTGCATTCGGCGAAATTGGCGTCCCCGGCGGGATTCGA
>PMJT01000117.1:0-3507 GCA_003158495.1 Chloroflexota bacterium
TCGTACTTCTCGAAGCTGAACGCCGTGGTGAAGAGCGAGGGGTTGGTGGCGTACGTGTACGCCAGGATCCCGTAGGCCTGCAGCAACGCGAGAGGAACCGAGAGCCAGCGCGAGTAGCTCGTGATCTTGTTCCGGCCGTACTCGCCTTCACGGCTCAGAGCCTGCAGGGACGGGATCGTCGACTGCAGGATCTGCATGATGATGGTTGCGTTGATGTACGGGTTCAGCCCGAGTCCAACGATCGACATTCGCCTGATGTCGCCGCCCGAGAAGAGCGACAGGAGACCGAAGAAGCCGCTGCTGTCGCCTCCCTGATTATTGAGAACGGCCGGGTTGATGCCGGGGATCAGGACGTGCGCCAGGGCACGGTAGACCACCAGGATCGCCAGCACGAACAGCAGCCGGCGACGGATGTCCGGCGCGCGGAACGCGTTCAGCATCGACTCGAGCATTGCTCAGGCGCCCTTCTATGCTTCCGAGCCGGCTTCGTCGGCCGAGCTCGTCGGGGGGAGGGTCTCTACGGCCGGCGCGGCCTTCGGAGCCTTCTTCTCCTTCGCCGGAGCGGCCGGGGTGGCCACTTCCTCTGACGGAGCGATTTCGGCCTCGGAGTCGGCCAGTTCGAAGTCGCCGGTCGGGAACTCGAGCACATGGGCGCTGCCACCCGCGGCTTCGATCTTGGCCGTGGCGCTCTTGCTGAACGCGTCGGCCACGACGAAGAGCGGCCGGGTCACGTCGCCGTAGCCCAGGACCTTGAGCGGCTTGTCCAGTGTCCGGACGAGCCCGGCGGCGGCCAGGATGTCCGGCGTGACGGTGACCGGGGCCGGCTTGGCTGCCTTGGCGGCGCCCTCGACCTCGGGAAGATCGAGTATGCCGGTCTCGGCGAGGGCCGAAATGAGGCCAACGTTCACGATCTCGTACTCGATCCGGAACTTGTTCTTGAAGCCCCGCAACTTTGGCACGCGGATGTGGATCGGGGTCTGTCCACCCTCGAACCACGGCTGGATCGTGCCGCCGGTGCGCGCCTTCTGACCTTTTGTGCCGCGACCGGCGGTCTTGCCCTTGCCGGCGGCGATGCCACGACCGACGCGGGTTCGCTCCTTGCGGCTGCCTTCTGCGGGGCGAAGGTCGTGCAACTTCATCGCTTCTCCTCGGACCCGCCCTCGGGCAACTCCACGACCTCGACGAGGAAGCGGACCTGGCGAACCATGCCTCGCGTCGCGTCGTTGTCGGGCACCTCGACGGTGTCGCCGATACGGTCTAGCCCGAGCGCCCGGATCGTGCCGCGGTTGCGGGCGATGTGGCTGATCGTGCTCTTGGTCTGGGTGACGCGCAGCTTACCGGCCATTGCCAACCTCCGCGGCGGGCTGGCCGGCTACGACGGATCGAACGCGGACGCCCCGCATAGCGCTGATCTGCTCGGCCGACCGCAGGCTCCGAAGGGCCTCCAGCGTCGCCCGGGTCACGTTGACGGGGTTGCTCGAGCCGAAGACCTTGGCCAGGATGTCGCGGATCCCCGCCGACTCGACGACGGCACGAACTGCGCCGCCGGCGATGACGCCGGTACCCTGGGAAGCGGGCTTGAGCATGATCCGCGAGGCCCCGAAGTCCATGCGGACCTCGTGGGGGATCGTCGTCCCGACCATCGGGATTCGGATGATGTTCTTCTTTGCGTCCTCGACGCCCTTGCGGATGGACTCGGGCACTTCGCCGGCCTTGCCGAGGCCGACGCCGACGTGTCCGTTGCCATCACCGACGACGACAATCGCGCTGAAGCTGAAGCGACGGCCGCCCTTGACGACCTTCGCGACTCGGTTGATTTGGACGACGCGCTCTTCGAGCGTCAGCTTGTTCGGATCGATCCTTGCCAATCTGATCAGCTCCTTCGCGTCAGAACTCGAGTCCGGCTTCGCGGGCGGCGTCGGCAAGCGACTTGATCCGTCCGTGATACCGGAACCCGGCGCGGTCGAAGACCACGCGTTCGACCCCCGCGCTCTTGGCGCGTTCGGCGATCAGACGACCGACGGACTTCGCCTCATCGGTCTTCTTCTGGTTGCTTGCCTTGAGCTCCTTTTCGAGGCTCGAGGCGGCGGCCAGCGTCTTGCCGGACTTGTCGTCGATCACCTGGGCGTAGATGTTGTTGATGCTGCGGAATACGGCCAGGCGAGGACGCTCGGGTGAGCCCGAGAGGCGAAGCCTGAGCCGATCGTGCCGCTTCTGGCGCGCGGCCCCGCGGCTGGCGACCTGCGTCATCGGACTGACCCCTTCGTCAAAAGCTGGCTCACTTCTTGCCGCCGATCTTGCCGGCCTTGCCGGCCTTGCGACGGATCTGCTCGCCTAGGTAGTGGACACCCTTGCCCTTGTAGGGCTCGGGCTTGCGAGTGGCTCGGATCTGGGCGGCGACCTGGCCAACCAGCTCCTTGTCGATACCCGACACCGCGAGATGGGTGGGGTTCTCGATTTCGAAGTTGATTCCGGCCGGCGGTGCGATCTCGATCGGGTGGCTGTAGCCGAGGTTCAGCTGCAGCTTGTCCCCGACCTTGGCGGCCCGGTAGCCTACGCCGGTGATCTCGAGCGGCTTGCGATACCCGGCCGTGACGCCGGTCACCATGTTGGCGACGAGTGTCCTGGTCAGGCCGTGGAGCTGCTTGTGGTGCTTGGCCTCGCTCGGGCGCTCGACCACGATCGTGGGGCCGTCCATCGAGACCTTCATGTCCGGATGGAGAGCGCGATGCAGCGAGCCCTTGGGGCCGTTTACGGTGATGTCGCGGCCGTCGATCGAAACATCGACACCCGCGGGGACCGGGATAGGCAGACGACCAATACGTGACATCGCCGGCCTACCAGACGTACGCGAGGACTTCACCACCGAGCTGGGCCTTATGGGCCTGCGCTCCGGTCATGATGCCCTGGCTGGTGCTGACGATGACGAGACCGAGCCCACCCAGCACCCTGGGGATCTCGGTCTTGCGCGCATAAACGCGCAGACCTGGCTTGCTGATTCGCTTGAGGCCCGACACCACGGGTGCCTTGCCATCGACGTACTTGAGCGTGACGCGGAGCACCTGGTGTGCGCCCTCGTGCTCTTCACGGACTTCCGCGATGAACCCTTCCTGGAGAAGGATTCGCGCGATCTCCCGCTTGGTCCGCGAGGCCGGGACGACAACGTCCGCGTGCCGCGCCCGCGAAGCGTTGCGGATGCGAGTCAGCATGTCCGCAATCGGATCGGAGACGTTCATCGTTACCTACCAGCTCGACTTGGTGACGCCGGGCAGCTCACCGAGCAGCGCCCGCTCGCGGAAGCAGATTCGGCACAGACCGAAACGCCGCATGAACGCGCGCGGTCGACCGCACACGAAGCAGCGATGGTAAGCCTGGACCTTGTGTTCCGGCGTTCGCTTCGCCTTGGCGATCATCGACTTCTTAGCCATTGCTTCTCCTCCCCGCGCCTAGACGGCAAAGGGCATGCCGAGGAGTTCGAGCAACCGCTTCGATTCCTCGTCGGTCTTC
>PMJT01000117.1:3613-4038 GCA_003158495.1 Chloroflexota bacterium
GCCTTTGTGGTCACCGGGTGCTGTCCGGTGATCGCGGCGAGGTCGGCGACGGCGGCGTCGACTGCCTTCGGATTGGTGAGAGCTTCTCCGAGACCGATGTTGACCACGATCTTGGAGAGCTTCGGAATGTCCATCGAGTTGCCGTAGCCGAACTGCTTCTGCAGCGCGGGAACGGCCTCTTCCTTGTATCGCTGTTGGAGGCTGCCGCTCATGCGTCCGGCTCCAGCTGTTCGCGGCAATGGCTGCACACTCGAACGCTCTGGCCGCTGCCGAGGCGCTCATGCTTGACTCGAGTGACCCGCTCGCAGCGCGGGCAGACCAGCATCACGTTGCTGACGTCGATCGGCATCGGCTTGTCGACGATGCCACCCGACTGGACCTGCGGCGTGCGGTCGTTCTGCGACATCGACCGGCGCGGCTTGGTG
>PMJT01000212.1 GCA_003158495.1 Chloroflexota bacterium
TCAGGTCATGGTGATAATTCGATACCGGTTGGATCGGGGACCCTTGTTCGCCAGCCCAAGGGTGGCCAATGCCAAGGACGGCAGGCCCCATTCCGCTACCGGGAACTTCGTGCACCTCCCTTGATTCCAGGGCTTCGAGGGCGTCGGCGCTGAACTTGAGGAGGTCCGCAGGGCGGACAAGACGGATGCCGTCACTGGGCTGCCGGCAAGTCGGAATAGCGAAACATGCTCCTTCCTGTTCGGCGGTTGCCGCCCTGAAAGGCGCCGAGCTTAGCGCTTTTGTCGCTGATCTGGACCATTTCAAGTTGATCAATGACACCCCCGGCCATGCCGCGCTCGATGTAGTTGTCGCCCAGTCTGGCCCGTCGCATACTCACGATTAGCCTTCCGGAATGTGTGTCCCGAGGGGTGAGGTAGATCGAGGTCGTTGACGGCGAGATGGGGAGCGAGCAGGAGTCTGACTGGCTGGACATGACCGCCCCGGCCCAGACGATCGAGTCGGCCTTGGTCGGTCGCGACTTGAGCGTCGTAGGTCCCGGCGGCGCTGCCCCGCCCCTCGAAATAGACCCCTCTGTGGAGGCTAACGCCCAGGTTTCGAGTCACGACCGCGCAGTGCTCGCGCCTTCGAGGGACGGCATAGCCAACAAGCGTGACGCTCCCCTTCTCGAGGGACCGGCTCCGGAGAAGGAGTCGGAGGAGCGCCCCGACTCGACCATCTCACCCATACACGTCGCCGGCGGGGTAGAGGAGGTGGCTGGGGACGGGCAGTTTGTCCCATTGGCGCCTACAGCTGGGCCACGCGCCGGGGCAGAGCGCCCGCACCCCGAAGTCGAGACGTGGAATGGGCACTCCGCGGGCGAGGTGGCGAGCGGTGCGCCAGGAGCCGTTTCCGAGGCAGGCGTTGCTCCTGATATCGAAGGGCCGGGGCCATGGGGTTGGCCGGCCGCATATCCGCTTGAGTCGGGTCTACGAAGCAATGCCTCTCAGCCATCCCCAGAGGTGCCAGCGGTAGTCGATGCTCCCGGGCGATCGGACACGGCGGTGGGTACTTCGGACGTCCTGTCCGAAAGTCCGCTATACCTCGCGGAGTCAACCTGCAGTGAGGCGGCCGCAGGCTTGCATCTGGACGCGGAGAGATGGATCTGCGGGATCTCTTTCGAGTCGCTCGGCTCCGCCGAGCTCGGTCACTACGATCCACAGAGCCGAATAATGGTTCTAAACAGCGACCTGACGTCACCGGGAGAGTCGCTCGAACTACAACACACTGTTGCGCATGAGACGTTCCACGCCTACCAGAACCAAGAGGTAGCCGCCCTCGAGTCGGGATTGGCTTGTGACCCACGCGCGACGGAATGGGCAGCCAGTTGGGATCACTACATCGATCCAGCCAAGCCGGGAGTCTCCTGGGACCAATATGCCAGCCAGCCGCTCGAGCGAGACGCGGAGGATTTCGCTAACTCGTTCATGGGCGGGCGGAGACCGCGATGACAGATTCGACGACGATTGAGGCCATTTGCGTTCGTGGCGGCCTCTCGAGGGCAGAAGCCGAGCTTCTCGCTTCGCACCTACGAGCTTTTCCGGATCTATCTCAAGCCTTAGATGCCTGGAGCCAGGGAGGCGCCGTCGACCCTGAACTGGTCTCAATTGGGTACACGTACCGGCAACTCGTCGAGCAGTACCGGTTCAGCCCGCTGCGCTCGCTTGATCTTCTAGCTCAGCTGCGGGTAGACCCGAAAGCTGAGAACTTCCTGACGCGACGCTACGATCGGGTTATGCCGCGCAGGCATGATGAACCGCCGCGGGATTGAGCCGGCGCGCCGCAGTGTGCACTACAGACCACTAGGAGGCGACGCCGCCTTGTCAGCACCTGCCGTTGGGGCTACTAGTGCTGCAGCCATGGAGGAGTCTGAAACTCCCCTTGGGCTGGCTGAGGAGCGACCGGAGTTGGTGCCGTCTGATCCATAACCTCGATCGGGATGTTACGGAGTAGCTCGTCGTCCGGAAGTCTGACTCCTGCGACAGCTCCCTCGATGCCCTCCCTCGTCGCGTTGTGAACCGCCTCGCGCAAGGCTCGGTCAGGGTCCGACCTGATAACGCGGTCGAACTCGGAACCGCCGGTGACCACGGCCCAGATGATGCCGATAGACGACGTCTCCCGCCACATCGACCACGTCATGAAGAGGCTTGACCCGAACGGGAACACGCCGACATAGACGTTGTATTTTCCGCGCTTGACCGAGAGATAGTTTCGCACCGTGGTGCTGTCCGCTGACCGGACACGCCGCGGTTGGACGTCCGCAGGGATCTGGCGGCTCCGTAGTGCGCGAGCGATCATTGCGTATGAAGACTCGGCGGCCTCACCCTTGCCGTCGAGCATTAGCTCCCAGCGCGAGATGTAGTGCCGTCGTGGCCACACGGCAGCGATGACGTAGCCCGAGAGAGCCAGGATAAGCAGTGCCTGGTTGTTCGACCCGCAGGACACCTGACCGTAGGTGTTGTAGGAGCACTGGCTGCTGCCGCCCCCGCCTATCAGGGCAGCCAAGATCAAGGCGAAGATGGCCGACAGAACAGTTCCCCAGATGGCGATCGCACGAAGGGCGTCCCCCGCAGATCCGACCTGGATGAGCTTGTCCTTGTCCGTGTCGTTCTGCCGGTAGTCGAGTCGGTTGCCCATGTAGACATCGTTGCTGCCGCCACTGGCTGAGGCCCAAGATTCCATGATCGAACCGCCCCTTTCGTCTCTCTAGACCCGACCTAGTTGTTGTCGTCCTCGGTCGCCCCTGGTTGTGCACCGCGCAGTAGAGTCCCGACACACAATCGACTAACCCGGATTCGGGAGAGTCGCAAGGTCATACCTGGCCCGCCATCGCTGGATCCAAGGCTCACGACCACGTCGGTACAACCCCCTTAGCAGGTGCATGAAAAGGCAGGCTTGAAGATCTACGGCAGCCCTCGGGTCGGGCGTGCCCCTAGCCGAAGCCAAGCCGGTGAGGAACGAGTCGAGCTGGCGCCACCAAATCTCCTTTAGGTCTGCGGGCGCAAGCGGATTCCAAGTCGCCATGACATCGGCAAAGCCGCCAGATGCGGAGCGTGACGCGGACAGGGCAAAGGCCCGTGAACGGTGCTGGCACCGCGCCGAACAGCCGTCGCATTCGGCATAGGGTGCGACGGAGTCATCCAGGGGTCGCGATCTGGCTCGGGCTGCCATGTAGCGGTCGTGGATGATGTCGTCCCCGGGCAGTTCACGAGGATCTTCCTCCCTGATGTTGGGGACCCGGACCAAAGCGGGCCGATCGAAGCCCTCCGCATGGACGAAAGCGTGATGACGAACGAGCGCGGCGGCCTCTCTCTCATGATCCTCGTCGAAGCGCATGCTGGCTCCCACGAGGCGCCGGTCGTCGGCGTGGGGAAGCCGGTGCATAACCTTGAGGTTGGTGTTCTTGTAGGCGTCCGGGACGAGTTTCGCGGGGTCCTGATCCGCGATGACGAGCCCCTGCCCATACTTGCGGATCTCGGCCAGGAGGCTGGCGAAGAGTCTGGCCGCTGCCCCGGAAGCGTCGCCCTTGATCTCACCACTTCCGGTGTTCTGCTCGGGGCTGCGCAGCAGTTTGTGCGCCTCCTCTACCACGATCAGGTGGGTAAGCGTTCTCGACGGCTCCCTTGAGCGGCGCAGCTCGGCAATCGAGTTGAGCAGCACAGCGATGACGAGGGCAAGCTCCTGCTCGTTACCTGCCCCGACCCGGGCCAGTTCGATCACTGCCGGGCGACCGAGAAGATCGGCGAGCGGCGTCGAACGAATGCAGTCGAATACCGACCTCGCGGGCCCGTTACGGAGCTGCTCGACGCGGACGCGAGAGGCGGCCATGATGTTTGAGCGGATCTCACCTGCGTAGTCGAGACCCTCGGTGGCGACGTGCATCTCGCCGACGAACTCCTCGAGGGTTGGCCATGCGGCGGAGTCTTCGCCAAGGTCGTCGAGCGCCAGGCCAGCCTCAAGGTACGTCTGCTCAAGCGCGCGCCGGTAGATTGCCGGGAGCGGATCCCAGAGCCCGAATGCGGCGTCGAAGCAAGCCAGCAGATTGGCGATGTGTTCGCCGACTCGAACCCTGGGCGGAACCTGGAATGGGTTGATGCGAAGTGGGGCGACCACGTCGTCGCCAGCCGTGAGAAACAGTGCATCCTCGAAGCCGGCGCGACCGAGGAACCAGCGGTAGTCGTCGCCCGAGCTGTTGACCGGCTCGATTACCAAGAACGGGATCCGGTGGGTTCGCCACGCTTCGTCCAGCAGCTTGATGACCGTGGAGGTCTTGCCTGAACCAGTCGTGCCCACCACAAAAGCGTGCATCGTTAGGTCGTCGAGCGGGATGCCGACGCGACTCTCTGAGACGCCACCCACAACCTGCTCGCCCAGATCCACGGTGGAGCCGCGAGTGCTTACCTCCACCCGAACGGCGAAAGCTGGCCGTCGCACCGGGAACGCAGGAAGCACGCCGTTGGACGCAACAGGCAGGCGGAACGCTGCCGATGCCTCCATGACATCGACAAGTCCGGCCAGCGATGCGACTCGGCCGAAAGGCTCAGGGGCCTGGTCGTGCCCCCAAGCTTCGACTCCCAAACCGACCAGGTTGCGAGCGAAGGCGGCGTTCTCCTCGTCCGAGTTGGGTCGAACCACCAAGTGGGCGTCCCCAGACAGCTCGCGCGTCAGAAACGTCTGGTCCCTCGAGATGTCAGGCGGAGATATGGTCGCACCCACCAGATGCAGGAAGCCGTCGTCAAGCGGTTCTGGCGAGGCAACCGCGATCCTAAAGCGGAAGACGCGGTCTCGATAGCGGCGTGCCAAGTCCGCGTAAATCCTCTGGGCGTCGACCGCGAAAAGGTCGGGAGCCAGCTTCTGGGGACCGGAGTACAGGCCGGTCGTGTGCATCTCGCCGTCGCGAGCGAGTCGGCTGAAAACAGTGCCTAGGCGATCCAGGTCTGCCAGCGCGCGCGGGTCCGCTGTTGCGGGCTCGAGCGCAATCGACAAGACCACGTCTTGGCGAAGTCGGCTGATTTGGTGGAGCAGGCTTGACCAGTCTGTGCCGGAGACGTGGAACGGGTGAGGCGCCCAGTACTTGTCCATACCTGCATCCGGACGATGCGGGACCGCCGAGGCCGTTCGCTTCCGTATCTCTGCTGAGCCTTCTCGATGGGGTACAAATGGGTTGATCGACGACGCTATCTCGGCGTCCGAGAGCGGGCCGAGGCCGACCTGTGGTGGCACCGCCGAGATGCGGTCTAGAAGCGCTATGGCCGCAGCCCTCGCCGTTTCGACATCATGACGCTGAACGCGGGCAAGAAGCCTGAGCCGAAGCTGGCTCTGGTTGGGTCTCCACAACCAGCGAGCATCGAGGATCACGCCTTCTTGGCCGAGCAGACTTTCGAGCCAGGCTTGCTGCTCGGCCAGTGCCTTGCGAACGCGACTCGGCTCGTCAAGCTCGGAGAAGGATCGGTCGGCGGTGAGGTCGGCGGCCCATTCTACAGATACGCCCGTCCAGGCCCAAGCGAGCCCGTGCCCTTGTGTCACGAGCACACTTGATGGGTTGGCGGCTACCGTGCTCCGCGGTGTGGACAATCCATTCGTCAGGCGCGTAGAGCCTGTGTCGCTCATCACGGTCCGCCCTCTGCCACCGAAACGAAGGGGCATCCCCTCGGGTACGGCGATTATAGGGCGGCAGGATCGCCCGAAAGCCTGCTCAGGCGCGCAGCATCAGCCACAGTCCCAATCCGAAGCAAACTGCGCGGATGCCGGACAGAAGACCATGGTCGCTTGTGTCGCCGTCGACTGACACGATGCAGCCATCGTGACGATCGGGGCGCAGGCAGTTGGGCAAGTGGCCCCCGGGAGGCAGATGCCTACGTCAAGTGTCGTACTGCCCCGCTGACATCTGCTCACAAAGGGTCCTACGTTTGGCCCGTGTCCCTTCCCGGGGTATCCGGACACGCTTCAACTCGATCTGCCTTCGGAGTAGGGCGGACATCCAAGCAGAGCGGGGGTGCGGTTCCGATGGCTAGCTGCGCAAATTGCGGGTACGCCAAGACTCCGGCGGGCAAGACGAACTGCTACCAGTGCGGGCGGCCACTCGAGGCGGACACCACAAGCCTGGGAGCAAGTTCCCCCGCGAACGCGCCAGTGGTAAACGCAAATCCAACGGCATCGAGTCCTTACGCGCCCGTTCCCAATCCTGGAGACGCTGTCCAGGCGTACACAGGGCCGCAACCAGTGTCCGTGTACGTCCAGGCACCAACGATCGTCGTGGCTCCGCCGTCCGGACCTGGGTTCGGGGTACGGGTCGTTTGGTACCTCTTCGTCGGTTGGTGGCTTACCGGGATCTTCATAGTCGTTGCCTATCTGGCCGCGATCTCGATCATCGGGCTTCCCCTTGGGTTCTACATGTTCAACAGAATCCCGACTGTCCTAACCCTTCGTCCTAGGACAATGACCTATGCAGCGACGACCCTAGCCGGCGGCGGGATTTATCTCCAGGCTGTCCATGTCGAGCAAAGGCCGATGTGGCAACGAGCGGTCTGGTTCGTTTGCGTGGGCTGGTGGCTCGGTGCGGTATGGATGGGCCTTGCCTACGTCCTCTGCCTGATCATTATCGGGCTCCCCTTTGGGATCATGATGTTCGACAGGGTAGGCGGCATCATGACGCTTCACCGACACTAACCCGAGCCCGCGGCTGATCAGCCGGAGCGGTCTCATGCGCGTAACTCTCTTGGGAGGCGTCCACCTTCCCACGCTCGTTCTTGCGAGCGCGCGTCGTCAGCCAGGCCGGGTTCAGCGCAGCAGCTATCAGCTTCACGGCGTTCAGGCGGCCCAATCAGCCCTCGGCGTAGACCCAGCCTGGGCGGGCAGGGGGGCAAGCTAGGTGGCTATTCACAGTCCCCGCAGCTTCTGCGGAGGTTGCGGCGCGCCCATCGTTGATGTGACGCAGTCGTCTTGCCCGCGGTGCGGCAACACATCCTCGCGCCTCTTGCCCACGACCGCCCAGGCAGCAACACGAGCGCCAGAGGCCGCCGTCGTTCACGTCACTCGGGCGAGCGCTGGACCTGGCATGCTGGCCATGGCATCTTCGTTCTTAGGCTTTGCTCTGCTCGAGGTGGTCGGATCGATTCTGATCGCACGATTCGTTCTGCCGGGGCTCATACGAGCTCCTGGCACACAAAGTCTGGCCCAGGTCCGCGATCAGATTGCGATGGCCGCCTACGGGGTTACAGCCGCCGCAGGTGCGCTGGCCGCAACCCCCTCGGCATACTCCGCCCGGCGGCACCACCACGGGTTCTCGACTTGTATCGGCGTCACACTGCTCGGGGTAGTGTGTGCCCTTGTCGGCGGAGTGTACCTAGCGGTCCACGCTAGGCAGGCGGTCGTGATCGATACGATCGCGACGCACGCCATCGTCGCCACAGTCGCCGTTGTTTTCACCGCCGCCATATTCGCGGTCACCCCCCAGCGACCGAACCGGCCACTACGGGCTGTAACTATCGGCGCAATCCTCATCGCATTGCTCGCGCCGGCCTTCGCGCCGCCGCCTACGTTCGCGGCCGGCGGGACCTCGTCGGCTGGCGACATCGATCCAGATTCCTGCGGCTTTGAGACTATCAATGGCTCACTCGACGCATCGTTGAGCTTGCCTCTCCCTTCCCCACCAGAGCTAATCTCCGGCTCGGTTGAGGGCGAGGTGGCTTTCGACTTCTCCGCAACGCATCACCCAATCGACAGCGACGGCAATAGCTGGGAGCTGGCCGCTTCAGGCCAGCTCATGGCCGGGCCGAGCCTGGACCTCGGTGTCCCGGACGTCCTGAGCGTTTCTCTCTCCTCGACTGCCGGTGTGAAGGCAACGAACCACTGGAGCTTCGCTTCGGAAGCGGACTTGGTTATGGCGGTCACGGCTTCAATGGCCAACTTCGCCTGGCAGAACATGGCCTTTGTGGGACTCTCCTCGCCACCAATCCTGGGGCCGACCCAAGACCTAATCGGCGAATCGGGACTACCGGCCCCGTCCGAAACCGACTTGGGATTCCTGGGCGAAGTGAAGGTGGACCTCAAGGGTGACTTCATGGTGGGATCACTCGACGGGGAGATAGGAGGCCAAGGCGGCGTAAGCCTGGAGATAGACCACCCAACCGCCGACGTGCTCGACCTCTTGGGACAGCAGAAGATGACGGTTCGGTTCTCTATCGGGCCGCAGGCGAAACTGGACGTCGCCGTGGGTGCCAACGTCGTGCTGCCCCAGGTACCCGGGTCGCTCGGAGTCGGGTCGGTGGAATCGGGGACGATCGACACATACATCACGGTGGAGCGTGGCCCCAATGGGTTCCAGGCCAGTCAGCTCGGCCTTGAGGCCTCTGGTGATCTGTCAGGTTCGGCCGGGCCCGAGGCCGGCATTGGCGACGAGCTGATCGGAGCGAGTCTCAAACTTCACGCGGGGATAGGAACCTCCGGTGAGATCAGGAGTCAGCTAAACAACCTCGACAAGCCCGAAGTTATGGCAGCGCTGCTGACGATGCTTCGCTATGAGATCGGCACGGGCCAAAGCTGGGGCATCAGCGTGGCGCAACTGGTCGGTCAGCCCTCTCGCTCTGAACTTGTGACATCAGCGGAGACTCTGTTGAGCAACGGCAGTCTGCAGGCCCTGGCGTATCAGAGCTTATCCGGTGACGCCTCCGTGGAACTACGCCTCATTGCCAAGCTCTCGATCGATGCGAAACTGTCGGACAGCGTCCTTGTGTCAGCCTGGTATAGCGGCGGGGATCTCGTAGTCAGACCGTCCCAGACGTGCACCGCTCAGCCATCAGCCGCCTTGCCTTTGCCGTGAAACGCCCGAGACCACTGTCCAGCGCAACGTGGCCGGTGTATCTACTAGAGCATCCGCGTTCGCACGTCTAGGCGACGGAGGAAGTCGGGCTGCTTCGGGTGGCGCCTCTTAACCTTGACTTGGTCTTCTCAGGAACTGAAAGGAGTAGCTCCATGGCCGGCGTCAATTGTGGATGCGCTAAGCAACAGGCCTATGCCGCCCTATGGACCCCTGCAGGCCTAAAGGCGCAGATTCACCTTGACGGCAGCGTCGGCTCCGACGGTCCGGACGGCGAAACGCACATCACCTGGCCCTCCAACACCAAGCAGGCGTATGCCAAGCTCATTGCAGCCGGCTGGGTGAAGCGAGGCTGATCGCGGCAACTCTATGGGGTCATAGCGCCGGGGAGAACCTGGGTAGGTCGCGCCAGCCCGTATCCCGCCAGCCAAACAGCCGTTTGCCTCGGTCAGGCTTCGGAGATCGGCTCAGCCAGAAGCCGATCCACCCACTCGACCACCGAGCCGGCCGACTCGGACGCGCCAGCCTCGAGGAGATCGTCGGCCGTGCCTACCATGGAGACGATCCCTATCCCTGGAACGCCGGCCGCGGCGGCCATCCGCATGTCGTCGAGCGCGTCCCCGACGTAGAGGGCATCTTCCGGCTGAGCGACGCCAGCCAACTCCAGCGCCAGCTGCAGTGGTCGGGGGTGGGGTTTGCCTTCCTCAGTGTCGTCGGCAAAGACGCGCACCCTCAGTAGCTCGTCGAGGCCGAGCCGTGATAGCGCGGGCTCGATTTCGGCTCGGTCGGCGCCCGTCACGATCCCGAGCGCGTAGCCCGCCGCTGCCAGTCGGGCAAGTGCGTCCTCGACACCGAGAAACGGCTGCATCGCGTCGCTGTGAAACGTGGTCGCCCAGATTCGGTTCGCCTCCGGGAACCGATCCTCGGGAACCCCGAGGGAGCGGTACATCAGGCGCCAGTTCGGGGAAAAGGTCCGTTTGAAGATCCACTCATCGAACGACAGGCCGAAATGCCGGCAGATCGCAGCTTCGGTGTGGAGGATCGCCGGCATCGAGTCGACGATCGTCCCGTCCCAGTCAAAGAAGATCGCGCGCATGAGGGCACATCGTACGCGGTTGCCACAGCGTTCCGGGTGCGTTCCCGGGCTGGTTCGCAGATCAAGCCCCAGTCGATGGCCCGACCTCCCCACGATCAAGCCGTCGGTCGAACGTTCCTGTGCCTCGTCAACCCAGCCCAGGGTAATCGGAGCTACCGGACCAGAGGCCGAGACATCAAGTAGACCCGCGCGGCCGATATGCTGAGCTGAGACGACCACCCCGGTATTGCGGCGATCAGGCTGGCGTCAACGCCGTAGGGATCGGATGAGTGGATCGAATGAGATCTCGCGCATCGTACTGGACCTTGACGCGGCCGAGCCGTTCACACGTCGATGACGAATGGAAATCAGACACAGTGAAGGATCGCTCGGCGAAGTTGGGGTAGTTCCGCTCCGCCTCCCACGGTGCCAACGCTGTCCGCACGATTGCAGAATGACGCTCCACGGCGGCGGCCACGTCCCTGTTCGGCACCAGGCTTATCGTGGCGGCCGCGAATCGGGCGTCGAGCGAAGCCAGTGCCCCGTGTTCCGGCGCAGCGTCGAGCAGCGCGCCCCCCAGGTGGCGCAGCTCGATCGATCGCAGGGGCGATCCTGACCCAGGCCCGGCCGCTTCGACCAGGGCATCGATGGCGGCCGACGGCAGGTCCGCGAGGAGCCACCCGTCGATGGAGAGCGGCGTCGGGTCGACCGGGTCCATGTGCAGCGCGCCGAGCGCCGTCGGCGGCAACATCGCGAAGGTGTCGATCTCCGGCCCGCGCTCCCGGAGCGGGCGCAGCAGCTCGATGCCCTCGCTTTCCGTCGTCAGGCACGCCGCCTCGACGAGCACGAACGACCGCCCCCGCAGCCCTTGGGGGATCCACGGGGCGGGCGGCAGGTTGAGGAGGCGTCCGACCGACGTGACCGAGTCGGGGATGCTCGCGGTCCACGCCTGCCAGACCTTCAGAATCTCGGCGGCGCGCTCCTGCGGCCAGTACAGCGCGCCCGCGTACAGCTCGTGCACGGGATACAAAGAGAACTCAAGCGCAGTGACGATGCCAAAGCTGCCCCCACCGCCGCGGAGAGCCCAGAAGAGGTCGGGCTCGTGCTCTCGGTCGACACGGAGCAGCCGGCCATCGGCGGTCACGACGTCGATGGCGAGGACGCTGTTGCAGGCCAGACCGTAGCGCCGGGCGAGCCAGCCCAGCCCACCGCCCAGGGTGTAGCCCAGCACACCGATCTCGGACGAAGAGCCAGCCAGGCCGGCGAGGCCGTGTGCGGCAGCAGCCGTCTGGATCTGACCCCACGTCACTCCGGCCCCGACACGGGCGCGGCGCTGGTCCGCGTCGATGGCCACATCCCGCATCCGGGACGGTCTCAGGAGCACTGCATCCTCGATCGTGCCCAGTGGCCCCGCTCCATGTCCCGTACCCTGGGGCGCCACCCGCAGTCTATGGCCGCTGGCGAACGTCACGAGCTTGACTATGTCGTCGGGCGTCTCCGGGAAAGCGACGTGCGGGGGACGCTGGGCTGCGGCGAGATTCCACGGCTGGCGGGCCTGATCCCACCCTGCTTCGGTCTCCGAGACGACGCGCCCCTTGAGCTGTAGCGCCCGGATGTGTTCGATACGCTGTTCGCGCTGCGCATCCTTCGGCGCGGCGATGGCGCGTTGCACCCAGTAGGGGGGATGGAGCATCGACAGCCACCTTCGACGCAAGCGCGCCTTTCACGAAACGGACTCGCCTTCGGCCCGGTCGAGGCGACGGTGTGCGGGCCGCCCGAATGGGAACCCGAAGGCTCACGTGCCCCCCAGCCCGTCGGTGGATTGTCGAGTCACCGGTGGTTCGGCGTAACTACCCGTTCCATTCCGGGAGAGACTACCGTCCCGTTTTCCAGCCTCGCGCTCCGGGCGGCCAGGGGCAACCGTCCCAGACGTCTCGTGGGTGCGCGGCTGACGCCCTTCGGCTAGACAGTTCCTTCAAGAGGTTCGGAGTCTCGCTGCGGACATTGGCGCGAAGCTGAGCGAGTTCCATCTGCACGCCCGCGATCCAACAAGCACCACGATCGGGCCATAGAGTCGTGCTGAGCATGAATGCGGAGTCGAGGGGACATGCGACCGGCATACGAGACCGTCGACCCGACGTGCCGGAGGGTGGTCCGAGGTCGCCTGCCGACCTATGACTTGCCCGCCTCCAACTGCGGTCCGATACCCGTGACGAACCGGACCATCAGGTCTGCGGATTCTTCGTCCGTCAGCCCCTCTTTGGCTAGAGATCGCCACGTCTCGAATCCGACCGCGTGCCCAATCGCTGCGCGCCTCAAGCGCGCGTCTGAGAGTCCCTGCCAGTCGGCCTCCAGGACCTGGATCGTGCTCGCCGGAAACGCGGCGATGCCCGGACGGAAGCTTTCCGGGATGGCGGCGATGTCTCGGAGCAGGTTCGTCCTCATCTGTTCGGTAGAGCGGTAATAGGCATATAGCTCGCCCAGTGCAACGCCGAGGCGGCGGGCCGGATCGGCGATGCTTGCCCAGGCCGTGGCGTCCGGACGAGGGTTCGCGGCAAGCCAGTCCGAGCTGCACGCCGTGAATAGCGCCTCTTCATTTGGGAAATGTCGATAGAGCGTCGCCCGTGTGACTCCGGCGAGTTCGGCGATCGCGCTCATCGTCGTGGCGGCCGGCCCAATCGTCCCGTGGAGTTCCACCGCCGCGTGCGTGATGCGTCCGCGGGTCCGGTCCATGGCCGCTGCGCGGGCCTGGAGGCGGTACGGCCGGCTAGATTTCGCGAGACGTTTATGTTCAGCCATTGACAGATGAGCCATTCCCGAGTGAGGATCGTCGCGATCACGATACAGCACTGACTCACGAAGTTCCAGGAGATCCCCGATGCTCACATTGGCCAGCGCGCACCTCGCCGTGGTCCAGCCTCACGGCCCAGACGCTCCGCTCATCCCCGGCTTGACTGCCTCGACGCGGCTCACCTCGACCGACACGGGTTTCATTTCGATCGTCGAGCATCTCTTCTCGCCGGGTGTTCTGGTCCCGCCTCACATTCACACCCTCGAGGACGAGATCTCATATGTGGTCTCGGGGGAGATCGGCTTCCGATCGAATGGCAAGGAGGTCACGCTCGATGCCGGCGGGTACATCGTCAAGCCGCGCAACGAACTCCACTCCATGTGGAACGCCGGCAGCGTTCCCGCTCGAATGATCGAGATCATCAGCCCCGCTGGTTTCGAGAAGTACTTCGTCGAGTTGGCCGAAGCCGTCGCAGTAGCAGGCGGGCTGCCAGACCCATCGACGATGGGTGCGATCGCGGGGCGGTTCGGGCTTTCCTTCGACCTCGCGGAGGTTCCGGACCTCGTGGCCCGGTACGGCCTGATCGCGCCCGGCGGGCCCCGATGACTTCTTTGAACTGACTCCGACTGGGTTGTCGGGCTCCCGGTGTAGCCAGCTCGAGAGATGCCTTGCCAGGTTGTCCCACGATGAAGTCATCGTGTCCGGCGCCTCGGGCCCCGGTGCCGTTCGAGCGGCGTAATCGATGTCTCGCGGTTGCTGGCAGCCTGGCCTGCCGGCCGGGGATCGGCGGCCTGCGTCGAGATCGACTCAAGTGCATGAAGCGCTTCTGCAGCAGCCTCGCGCACCCGGGGCGCATCATCGAAGAGTGCGTCTCGCAGGAGCGAAATGGCGCTAAGGTCGCCGATCTGGCCAAGAGCGAGCGCAGCGTCTTGACGCAGCCAGGGATCAGAGTTGTCTCGTAGGGCGAGGAGCAATCGGCCTGTGGCGCGTTGGTCGCCCAACCGGCCCAGCGCCAGTGCCGCAGTCCGCCGGACATCCCAGCTCGGGTCGTCGAGGGCGCCCACGAGGGCGTCGAAAGCGGGTGGCCCGATCCTCACGAGCGCGTCGGCGGCGGCGTCGCGTACCCCGAGGTCCGACTCCCTCATGGAGACCATAAGAGGCGACACAGCCCGAGCGTCAGCGATCACCCCGAGTGACCTGGCCGCCGCCGCCCGCACGTCCCAGCTCCGATCTGCGAGTGCTCCCACGAGAGGCTCGACGGCGCGGGCGTCGTACAACTGGCCCAACGCCTCGGCGGCAAGCTGCCGCGCTTCCTGGGTCTGGCCACTCAGCGCCGCTATGAACGGCTCGAGCGCTCGTGCGTCGCGCATCTGCCGGATTGCCA
>PMJT01000080.1:0-9694 GCA_003158495.1 Chloroflexota bacterium
CGCCCTCTCGGTTGCCCAGACCGGCGGCACGGTCGGCGCAGGCTTCGTGGTTGCGGCCGGTACAAACACCTCGGTCAGCAACATCACCGTGACCGGTGCCAAGGCCAGCACGACCTATACCCTCAACAGCCTCGCCGGTGCGGGCACACTGACCCTGGCCGACGCCTCGGGTAATAGCCAGACCCTGACCCTCCAGGCCACCGCGGCCAAGGGCAGCCAGACCCTCAACTTCGCCAACATGGGCGTCTCGATCACGGTCTCTTCTGTGACCGGCGAGACGGCCGCCAACGTTTCCGCCGGCCTGGCCGCCGGTACTGTCATCACCGGAGCCGGCTCCGGCGCCACCTTCCAGGTCGGTGCCAACCAGGGCGACACCCTGGGCGTCGCGTTCGCCGACGCTCGCACGAGCGCCTACACGGGCTTCGACGCGGCCATCACCGCGTTCACCACCGCCGCCAACAGCGGCGTCGGTACCGCGGTCGCAGCCGGGAACCTGATCAGCGCCACTGACACGGCCATCGGCGCCGTAAGCTCCATCCGCGCCAGCTTCGGCGCGGTCGAGAACCGCCTCAACCACACCGTCGCGTCGATCAACGTCGCGTCGGAGAACCTCAACGCTTCGGAGTCCCGCATTAAGGACCTCGACGTTGCGGCCGAGATGGTGAACTTCACCAAGACCCAGATCCTGCAGCAGGCCGGCACGAGCATCCTTGCCCAGGCCAACTCTGCTCCGCAGAACATCCTCACCCTGCTCCGCTAGAAGCGGCGCCGGCCATGCCGGCGTCGCGCCGGCCAGAGCACAAACAAGATCGGCGGGCCTGCTGGGCCCGCCGATCGATTCTGTTTCGGTTTTGGAGGTTGGTGCTAGCGGCGGCCGACCCGGTTCCGTCGCTGCGACTCGACGGCGAAGAGGCCCATCGCGCCGAAGGCCATCGAAATAAGCAACGCCAGCATCGGCGTGGTGTTGCTGCCCGAGCCATCGGTGCTACCTGAGCTGGTGGGGGGCGGGGTTGTGGACGAGCGAGGCTGGGACGTCACACCCTCGATCGACTGGAGCGGGGTGGGCGTGGCGCTGGACACCGCCGTCGGCGTGGCGCTTGACACGGCCGTCGGCGTGGGTGTGGCCTGGGCGACGGCGACATTGTAGCCAATGCAGTAGGCGTGCTGGCTGGTCGTGCCGATCCCGCGAATGTTCTCACGGTCGTCGCCGTTGTGGATGTCGTGATAGCAGCGAAGGGCGCCGAAACCGGCGATGCTGGGATTGGCCAACTCGACCACCCAGAGTCCGATCGGAGAGCCTGAAGTCTGGGCAAGCGTGACCTCGGCCGAAGTAAGGGTTATCGTCGTGGAGCCGGTCCCTGCGCCGTCCCCGCCCGTGACAACTGGTGCACCCACCGCCGGGGCGCCGCCGGGGGGATAGGCGCCATACATCTGGAACGACCAGCCGTCGGCGCGCGTACAGGCCTTCGGCAGGTCCGTTGCGGGGCTCACGACGGACGTCTGATAGCTCGTGTCGAGCTGAGCGGCGTGACCGCCCGTGGCGTCTGAGACCGTCGGCGTCCTGTTCGCCGGCACAACCGTGTAGCTCGGGCAGAGCATCGCAATGAATGTGACCGTGTCGACAGGCCCTGCTGCAGTCGGCGTCGCAGTCGGCGTCGCCGTTACGACGGCATTGGGGCTTGTACCGCCCACCGCGAATGCCAGGCTCGTTGTCGCCGGGCCGAGAAACGCGACGAGCGACAGAACTGCCACCACAGAAGCAACCCGATATCTGTTCATTCAACCTCTGCCTTTGGGCGAATACAGGTTTCCCTACCCCGCCGGTTGAAACGAAGCGCTACACCGGGGGCGATCGTCGACCAGCCGTCGGAAGTTAGTGCGCGTTGCAGCCCATCCCGTCGTCGTCTCGGGTGGCGCGCCATTCGTGCTGGGAGATGGAACACGGCCAACCCATTAGTGCAGGTGCGATGTTCCGAAGGGGTTGCTTCGACCTGTCCGGTTGGTGCAAGCAAGGCTCCGAGGTCCGGCCGATCGCCGGTCGATATGGGTTCGTAGTGCGAGGCGGGACGCGGCCGTCGTCATGCGGCCCCAACGCGCGCGCCGCCTACTCTGCTGAAAGGCGCCGATCGACCTTCACGCGGACGGGCCCGCGACGGCGTGCGCCGCTAATCGGAAGGTGTGCCATGCAGACGGCCGAAACAACGCCGGGCTCCGGCAGTGGGGGTCAGCGCGAGGAGTTGTACAGGCCCTCGGCCGGTGTCCTCGAGCAGGCGTATATCAAGGATTGGGACACGCTTGCCCGTACCGCCGACGCCGACTTCGTAGGCTTCTGGGAGGATCGAGCCAAGGAGCTGGTGGACTGGTACCAGCCCTGGACGGCCGTCCTCGATGACAGTAATAAGCCGTTCTTCAAATGGTTCGTCGGTGCGAAGACCAACATCGTCCACAACGCCATCGACCGGCACCTCAAGACCCACCGCCGTAACAAGCTGGCCATCATCTGGGAGGGCGAGAACGGCGAGCAGCGCTCGTTCTCTTACCACGCCCTCAACCGCGAGGTCAGCAAGTTCGCGAGCGTGCTGAAGGCTCTCGGCGTCAAGAAGGGCGATCGGGTAACGATCTACATGGGCCGTGTCCCCGAACTGCCGATCGCGATGCTCGCCTGTGCCAAGATCGGCGCCGTCCATTCGGTCGTATACGGCGGCTTCTCGACCGAGGCGCTGCACGGGCGAATCGAGGATTCGCAGTCCCGGGTCGTCATTACCTGCGACGGCGCCTTCCTCAACGGCAAGGTCATCGAACTGAAGCGAATCGCCGACGAAGCGATCAAGCGCGCCCCGATCGTCGAGCACGTTGTCGTCGTCAAGCGGACCGGCCACGAGGTGCCGATGGAGGAGGGGCGCGACATGTGGTGGCAGGACCTGATGGCCCTGCCAATCGCGGACTGGCGGTGTGCGACCGAAGTCCTGGACGCCGAAGATCCGCTCTATATGCTCTACACGTCGGGAACCACGGGCAAGCCCAAGGCGATCGTTCATACCCACGGCGGCTACCAGGTCGGAGTCGCTACCACACTCAAGTACGTCTTCGACCTCAAGGACGACGATCGCTGGTGGTGCGCGGCAGACCCGGGCTGGGTCACGGGCCACTCCTACATCGTTTACGGGCCGCTGATCCTGGGCGTCACCGGGTTCATGTACGAAGGTGCCCCGACCTACCCATACCCGGACCGGTGGTGGGCGATGGTCGAGCGCTACGGGATCAACGTCCTGTACACCGCGCCGACCGCCATCCGCGGCCTGATGCGTTTCGGCGAAGCCTGGCCGAACCGGCGCGACCTCTCGTCGCTGCGGCTGCTCGGGTCGGTCGGCGAGCCGATCAACCCCGAGGCCTGGCGTTGGTACTACAAGAACATCGGCAAAGAGCGCTGTCCGATAATGGATACGTGGTGGCAGACCGAGACGGGCATGTTCATGATCACGCCGCTTCCGTGCGTGGATCTCAAGCCCGGCTCCGGCACGCGCCCGTTCTTCGGTCTCCAGGCCGACATCTACGACGAGCACGGCAAGCCGGTGCAGGACGGCGAGGAGGGCTTCCTCGTTCTCAAGCGACCGTGGCCGGCGATGTTGCGCACGATCTACGGCGATCCGGATCGGTACGTCGCGCAGTATTGGAGCAAGTATCCGGGCGTCTACCTGACCGGCGACTCGGCCAAGCGTGACAAGGACGGCTATTACTGGATCATCGGGCGAGTCGACGACGTGCTCAAGGTTTCCGGGTATCGACTGGGCACGGCCGAAGTCGAGTCTGCGCTGGTGAGCCACCCGGCGGTCGCCGAAGCCGCGGTCATCGGGCTCCCGCACGACATCAAGGGTCAGGCGATCCACGCCTTCGTACTGCTACGTCACGACTACACGCCCTCGCCGGAACTGGCCGAGGAACTGCGCCAGCACGTCGGCTCAGAGATGGGTCCGATCGCCAAGCCTGAGGACGTGAAGTTCGTCGACTCGCTGCCGAAGACGCGCTCGGGCAAGATCATGCGCCGTCTCCTGAAGGCTCGCGCGCAGGGCCTGCCCGAAGGCGACATCTCGACGCTGGAAGAGTAGAGCGGCGGTCAGTCCTCGGCGATCGCTCTATTCGGCGGGGCGCCGCGGCTCTCGAGTGCCGCGATGACCTCCGGCCGGTCGTACGCCATCGACGTTATCGATGTCGACCGCCGTCGGCGCGGCGGCTATCGGCTCGATCTTCCCAGCGCCGCGGGCGGCCGCAAGGCCTCCCATCCTGCGCAACGACGCGGACTCAGACGAGCATCTTCCGGGTCGGCCCGACGGCAACCTCGAATTCGACCGTTCCATGGAATGGTCCATTTGCCCGAACTGCAAACCGGATCCTCCTGGCGGTCGTTCGACTACGCGTCCGGCGAACGTTCCACGCCCACGCGGATCGATTCCGCCGGCTTCTGGAGGAGATCCAACATGGCCTCGCGTCCCCAACCACCCTCGCTCGGTCGGCTGCCCTGGCCAGGCTCTCTGAGGCGTCGCGCCGCTTTCGTACCCGTACTACTGATCGTCGGATCGCTGGTTGTCGCGGCGGCCCCATCTGCGGTCGCTGCCGATAGCGGCGGCTCCCGCTACGTCCAGACGAACCTCGTCTCGGACGTCCCCGGGATGGCTCAGATACTGGATCCGAGCCTCGTCAACCCGTGGGGCATGAGTTTCGGTCCCACGCCTCTGTGGGTCTCTGACAACGGAACCGACGTGACGACGCTCTACAAGGGCGCGACGCTGGGCGTGCCCTTCGCGAAGGTGCCGTTGACGGTCGCCATTCCGGATGGCGCTCCCACGGGCCAGGTCTTCAACGCCGGCCCCGACTTCATGGTCATGGGCTCGAAGGCGCTGTTCATCTTCGCGTCCGAACACGGCTCGATTGATGCCTGGCGGCAGGGCCTCGCGCCGGCGACCAATGCATTGAGCGTGGTCACCGTCCCCGGCGCCGAGTTCAAGGGACTCGCGATATCAACTGGCGTCGGCGGCAGCTGGCTCTACGCGGCCGACTTCGCGCACCACTCCATCGACGTCTTCGACGGCGCCTTCGCTCTCCAGAATTGGCACGGAGCTTTCAAGGACTCGAAGATCCCGGATAGCTACGCTCCATTCAACATTCAGAATCTCGGTGGTCTCCTCTACGTCACGTACGCCAAGGTCGGGCCCACGGGCGACGACGTAGCCGGCATAGGCCACGGTTTCGTGGACGTGTTCAACACTTCGGGCAAACTCCTCCATCGGCTCGTTCGCCGCGGCGCGCTCGATTCCCCTTGGGGTATCCAGATCGCACCGACCGGCTTTGGCAAGTTCAGCGGCGACCTGCTCGTCGGCAACTTCGGCAACGGCCGGATCCACGCCTACAACCGTTTCAACGGCGAGTACGAAGGCACCCTCATGGGCGTCAACGGCAAGCCGATCTGGATCGATGGCCTGTGGGGCCTGCAGTTCGGCAACGGCGTGGCCGGTATGCCAACGGCACTGCTCTTCACCGCCGGCCCCGACGGTGAAAACCACGGCCTCCTCGGCACCCTGACCCTCGCACTCGACAGCGACGGCGACTAGCCCCGCCGCTTTCCTCTAGCGCAGCGGCGCCGCCCCGGATCGGGACGGCGCCGCTCTTTGTCTTGCGGATGGCCGGCGGGCGGTGGGTCGGCCCGCCGGCCATCGAATGAGATGATTTCGGGTTGGCTCTAGGGGAGGATCCGCCGACGCTGGACGCGACCGCCGCCAGGCCGATCAGCGCAAAGGCGAGGCAGGTCAGCGGGGCCAACAGTGGTCAATTCATATGCCCGGCCGACCGACCCGTCGGGCAGGGCGAGGCCTTCGGGCGCCTGCCCTGGAGGTCTGGCTCAGGCCAGGGCGGCGTCAATCTCGGCCAGCTCGTCGGGCCCGAACGCGGCGCCACCGAGCGCCTTGACGTTGTCCTCGAGCTGCTGGACCGAGCTTGCCCCGATCACCGCGGACGTGACTCGCTGATCCCGAATGGCCCAGGCCAGGGCCATCTGGGCCAGCGTTTGCCCGCGCCGGGCCGCGATCTCGTTGAGAGCGCGAATGCGCGGCAGATTCTGGGCAACTGTGTCTTCGGTCAGGAACCCAGAGTGGGTAACCCTGGATCCGGCCGGGATGCCGTTCAGGTAGCGGTCGGTCAGCTGGCCCTGGGCGAGCGGCGAGAAGACGATGCAACCGACGCCCTCTGTGCCGAGCACGTCCAGGAGGCGGCCTTCGATCCAGCGGTTGAGCATCGAGTAGCTGGGCTGGTGGATCAAGACCGGCGTCCCCAATCCGCGCAGTACGTCGATCGCATGCTTGGCCTCTACGGGACCGTAGTTCGAGATGCCGGCGTAGAGCGCCTTGCCCTGGCGAACAGCCGTGTCCAGCGCGCCCATCGTCTCCTCTATGGGAGTCGCGGGGTCCGGCCGGTGCGAATAGAAGATGTCGACGTAGTCAAGGCCGAGCCGCTTGAGGCTCTGGTCCAGGCTGGCCAGCATGTACTTGCGCGAGCCGAAGTCCCCGTACGGCCCCGGCCACATGCCGTAGCCGGCCTTAGTGGAGATGATGATCTCGTCGCGATGCAGGCGCAGGTCCAGCTCCAGGATCCGGGCCACGTTCTCCTCGGCCGATCCGGGCGGCGGGCCGTAGTTGTTGGCCAGGTCCAGGTGCGTGATGCCGAGATCGAAGGCCCGGCGAACGATCGCGCGCTGCCGGTCGAGCGGGACCTCGGCGCCGAAGTTGTGCCAGAACCCGAGCGACAACGCCGGCAGGAGCAACCCGCTCTTACCGGTGCGGCGGTACTGCATCGTGGCGTACCGGTCCGGCGCCGCTTGGTAAGCGTCCCCGAGAGATGCGGTCGGGTCAGCCAAGTCGATCAGGCCCCCTTCGCGAATGTCTTGACGGCGGCCGCCAGGCCGCGTTCGTAGGCCTCTATGAGGCGATCCCAGTCGGCATCCATTGCGGCGTCGACCTTCTGCCGGGCCGGGTCCGCGTCGAACCAGGCGATGGTCCTCTTGATCCCCTCCGCGTACGGCGTGACCGCGCGGAACTCGGGCACGAAGCGCTTGATCTTGGTCGTGTCGAAGACCGCGCTGCCCGACTTGTCGCCCGTGAGAGAGCCGGTCTCGTCTGGCATACAGGCGGTGATGAAGTCCGAGGCAATGTGGACGATCTGCGCCTCGACCCCGGCGGCAGCGGCCGTCTGGCGGTAGATCTGATCCCAGGTGAGGACTTCGTCCGACATGATGTTGAAGGCATGCCCGATCGCCGCTCGGCGTGCGAGCAGGCCGACGAAGCCGACGGCAAAGTCGCTGTTGTGGGTGATGGTCCAGAGCGAGGTTCCGTCGCCGGGGACGATGACCTTCTTGCCGGCGCGCATCCGCGCGACCGCGGTGTAGGGCAGCTGCCAGCTGTTGACGCAGAGCGGGACTTGCGTGTCGCCATAAGTGAGAGACGGCCGGACGATCGTCACCGGAAACCCGGCCTCGCGATACTCGCGCATCAGCCGCTCTTCGCAGGCGATCTTGTTCCGCGAGTAATCCCAGAACGGGTTGGCGAGCGGCGTGTCTTCGCGAATGATCCAGTCGCCGAGCGGCTTGAGGTAGGCGCTGGCCGAGCTGATGAAGATGAACTGGCCGGTCCGGTCGCCAAAGAGCCGGATGTCGCGCTCGATATCTTCTGGTGTGAATGCGACCCAGTCCACGACGGCGTCGAACCGGTGTCCGGCGAGTGCGCGGGTTGTCGCCGCCTCGTCGTGTGCGTCGGCGAGGATCGTGGTTGTGCCGCGGGCGCGGTCTGGGTCGCTGCCGCGGTTCAGCAGGTACAGGTCGATGCCCCGCTCAACCGCCAGCCGAGTGGACGCGGTGCTGATGAGACCCGTGCCGCCGATGAATAGGACCTTCATGCCCGGTCTCCTCTAAGGCGCGTTGGCCGACGATTCGGAGCTGCCCGCGGGCGAGCAGATGTCCTACCAGAATAGCGTCTCTCGGAGACGTTCCCCTTCGCGCCCGCCCGGCTGCGACTCCCGTCCGTCAGCCCGCAGGCGGCGCCGTGGACTCGCGGACAATCAGTGTGGGCTCGAAGTACGCCACGCACGGCTCGCGCGATGCCCCTGCGTCGCGCGCGAGCTCGACGGCCAACCTGACGCCCTCGGCGACTATGTCGTGGGTGGGCATGCGCAGGGTAGTGAGGCCGGGGATCGTGTAGGAGGCAATGGCGAGGTCGTCCCAGCCGACGACGGAGAGTTCTGCCGGCACGCTCCGGCCGAGGCGGTAAGCGGCGTGGAGGACGCCGACGGCGCTGATGTCCGTCGAGGTAGATACGGCGGTCGGCGGCTCCGGCAGCTTCAGCAATTCATGCAGGGCGGCCTCGCCACCCGCGAGTGAACTCGGCACGCGCTGGACGTAGCCTTCGGGCGGGCCGGCAAACCTGTCGCGCATGAACTCGATATAGGCCTCTTCGCGCTGCGTGTTGTTGCCGGGCAACTCGGCGCTGACGAAACCAATGCGTTCATGGCCCAGGCCGACGAGATGCTCGAGACCGATCACGGTCCCCTTCCGGTCGTCCGGGTTCACAGTCGGAAACTCGAGCGGGCTTATGCCCTGCCAGAGCGCCACTACCGGCAGGATCGAATCGCGGAGGTCGGCAAGCAGCCGCGGCTGGTCTTCGAGGTCTCCGACCATGATCAGCGCATCGCAGTGGCGGGTTTCCAGGACGGTGTTCAGCGAAAGGCCCTGCTGCCATCGGCCCTGGCCGCCCACCACTATGTTGTAGCCGTGATTCGTCGCCTCGACCGCGAGCGCCTCGATTGCGTCGGCGAAGAACGGGTCGCTGAAGTCGCGCATGATCGCGCCGATCAGCATCGTCGCCGCCCCGCGCAGTCCGCGGGCGAGCGGATTCGGCCTGTAGCCGAGGCGCCGTGCGGCAGCGTTGACCCGCTCGCGCGTCTCGGCGGCGATCGGGACGCGCGTGGGAGCGTCGTTCAGGATCCGGGAGACCGTGCTTCTCGACACGCCCGATGCGACAGCGATATCGAGCATCGTTGGCGGCGAAACAGGATGCCCCGATTCCGCCGGCCTTCTTCTGTCACCGGGGTCTCCGGGCACGATTAAGAGCCTCCCTGCTTGGACCTCGGCCTGGACCTGGGAGCCCTTTGCCGGGTCGTTGTGGGTCACGCGGATTCGACTCCGTAAGCCTACAACGTCGAATCGTCCGCGACCGTCGAAGCGACGCCTTTCTTGTCGGTCAGTCCTTCTCCCTCCGCGTTCTCGTAGGCAGCCAGATCCGCATCCCGAGCCCGGCGCGATTTCCCCAGGCGAAATAGGGCAGGGCTCGAACCCTGATCGGCTTGCTCGCGGCCGTGCCGGCAGTCGCTGCATGCCGGTGCCGGTAGGGCCACTTCGTTGCCGGCGGATCGCCGCGCAACTGCGCGTCTACGGTGATCCAGGTCAGTTCTCCGAGGCCCTGCTCCGCCTGAACGGAGGACTCGAGATTGGGCGACTCCGGGACCTCGAGCGATTCGACCGAGGTGCCCTCGGGCAGATCGGCGTCCTCGATCGCGTATACGAGCGGCCCCCGCTCGAGCGCGATCGTGCCTCTCACCGCGTCTATGCGCGGGTCCGGGACCGTCGCCCTTGGCGGCATTGCCATGTCCAGCGTGA
>PMJT01000080.1:9707-20435 GCA_003158495.1 Chloroflexota bacterium
GCCGCCGTTGACCGGCGCCTCGAACGAGCCGGTCGCGTACTGGTGGAGCTGGACGCCCCCTTCGTTCACCGTCGCCACCAGGTCCGGAAAGGAGGCCAGGAAGCGCATCAGGTTCGGCGGGCAGCAGGAGACGGGGAACCACCTGGCCCGCCGGGTAGTGGCGGCGCCCTCGAGGATCTCGGCACCGGCAGAGCGGCGCATGAGTGGGTTCGAGTAGAAGAAGTGCGTGCCGTCGAAGGCCAGCCCGGGCAGGACGGCGTTGAAGGCCGTCCGTTCGATCAGATCCGCGCAGCGCTTGTCGCCCGTCGCGAGCAGCAGGCGCCAGGCGAGCATGACGCTGCCGATCGCCGCACAGGTCTCCCCATACGCACGATCAGGCGGCAGCTCGAATGCGTCGCCGAAGGCCTCGTCACGATGGCGGGCCCCGAGGCTGCCCGTCAGATAGGTTCGCGTAGCCACCATCGAGTCCCAACGCTCGATCGCCGAGTTCAGCAGTTCGCGATCGCCGGTCTCCACGGCGACGTCCACCACACCGCAGTCGAGATACACCTGGCGGACCGAGTGTCCGGCCGGTTCCTTCGACGAGCGGACGGGCTCGTGATCCTGCCAGTAGCGCGCACCGAAACGGCCGGCGCCCAGGAGGCCGTGGCCGCGCCGCTCCACGAGAGTTCGGGCAAGCTCCAGGTAGCGGGCCTCGCCGGTAGTCCGGTACAGCTCAACCAGCGCCATCTCGATCTCGGGGTGGCCGCAGACCAGCTCCCGCCGGCCGGGGCCCAGCTCGGCTTCGATCCGGCCGACGTAGCGTTCCGCGATCCGGAGGAGCCGGTCGTCGTTGAGCCCGCGCTTCCACGCTACGGCTGCCTGGATCAGGTGACCAGCCACGTAGAGCTCGTGGCCCCACTGCAGGTCGGTGAACTCGTTGCCGGGGTGCGCCACCTGGAAGAACGTGTCGAGGTACCCGTCAGAGCGCTGGGCCTTTTCGACAAGGTCGATAGCCGGTTCCGCGAGCGCCAGCAGCTTCTCGTCGGGCGACTGGGCGAGCTCCCAGCCGACCGCCTCGAGCCACTTGTAGACGTCCGAGTCCAGAAAAGGGGCCGTCGACCCGGAGTCGTCAGCCGCCCCTCTGTAGCTGCCGGTGGCGCCCGCCGCCAGCTTGAAGTTGAACAGATTGCCCGCTATCTCGAGCTGGGCCGCGCCGTGCGGGATGGTGACATCGTGGTTGGTTCGGCGGCGAGCCGCCCACAGACCGCCCTCGATCCGGCTCCGGAGTACGCCCAGAGGCCGCAACCGAACGTCCGCGCCCCTGGTCGGGACGACGGGGGCAACGGGCTCCGCGTCGCTCGTTGCGACGTCCGAACGCCCGATCCGGTCGGCGGGCCTTCTGGTTGGATTCATCATCGACTTCCTCGGTACTTCGGCGGATTCGGCGCGTTTCCGGTGAATTGGTCCCCGAGAGGCGGACGAACTCTCGAAGGTCTCGATTGTGCGCACTCGTGTGCTGTCACGTCAACATGGAAAATCACGATTGTGCGCACTCGTGTGCAGTGCTACTCTCTCGCCGATCAGGACCGTCACCGCCGAGTCGGCTCGGGGTCGGTACTGGCAAACTAGGATGCCTTCAGGAGAGGAGTAAGGGATGAGGAACAAGTTCAGGATGCCGCCCGCCCTGGCGACCCTGGCGACGCTCGCCATGGTGGCAGTCGTCGGCTGCGGCTCGACCGCGGCAACACCGACGGCTGCGCCGGTCGCGACACCCGCCCCGACCGACGTTCCGGTCGCCACCGCCCCGCCGGCCGCCACGCCTGCGCCTTCGGTGGCCTTCAGCGCCGGCACGGACGATGGCAAGACGATCACGATGTGGACCCGCGCGGCCACCCAGTTCCAGGCGACCGCCCTGGTCGCCGCCTACAACGCGACCCACAAGAACCAGGTCAACCTCACGATCGTTCCCACGGATGACATGCAGGCCAAGGTCGGGGCCGCGGCCGGCGCCGGCTCTCTGCCGGACATCATCTCGGGCGACGTCGTGTTCATGCCCAACTGGACTTCCCAGGGCCTGTTCACCGACATCACCAGCAAGATCAGCGCGCTGCCATTCGCCAGCACCCTCGCGTCGGGCCCGATCAAGGCCTCGACGACGGCCGGCAAGGCCTACGGCGTCCCGTTCATCATGGATCTCTCGGTCTGGGTCTATAACAAGGACCTGTTCACCAAGGCCGGGCTCGATCCCAACAAGCCGCCCACGACCCTCAAGGAATTCGACACCGACGCCCGAGCAGTCAACAAGCTCGGCGGCAGCGTCAAGGGCTCCTTCTTCGGCGGCAACTGCGGCGGTTGCGAGGTCTTCACCTGGTGGCCGAGCATCTGGGCCGATGGCCAGCAGGTCATGAGCGCCGACGGAACTTCCTCGATGCTCAACAGCGATGAGGCCAAGGCCGTCTACGCGATCTACGCAGGCGAGTTCAAGGACGGCATCGTGGCGGCCAGCAGCAAGACGGAAACCGGCCCGACGTGGGTCAGCTTCTTCCCCAAGGGCAACATCGGCATCATGCCGTACCCGGGAAGCCTGCTCGGCTCGATCCCGTCCACCGTCAACTTTGGCGTTGCCCCGATCGCGGGACTCAACGGCGGACAGTCCACTTTCGTCGGCGGCGACGCGGTCGGCATCACTGCCAACAGCAAGGTTTCCGACGAGGCCTGGAACTTCCTGGCCTGGACCCTCAGCGACTACGCGCAGGTTGAGATCGTGGCCAAGGGCGGCAACATCGTTGCCCGCTCCGACCTCGCCAACAACAAGTACGCTGCGGCGGACCCGCGCACGGTGACCGTCAACCAGGTCGCCGCCAAGGGCGTCACCCCGCTCGCCAAGAACTTCGGCCAGACGTTCAACGACCCGAACGGGCCGTGGCTCGTCCTCACCCGCGACGCCGTCTTCAACGGCGCAAGCTCGAGCAAGATCGACTCGGACAACGCCGCAGTCACCAAGTCCCTAGCGGGCCAGTAGCTCAACTATCGATGAGTTGACGACCGGCGCGGGGCGCGCGCAGCCATCCTGGGCTCGCCCCGCGTCGCCGTTTCCAGCTTCATGGAGGACCTTTCGGCAATGGCCACGGCGTCTACCAGCGCCCCGGCATCTCGAACCGCCGGTCCGAGCAGGCGGTGGCGGTCACAGAAACGTGTCCGCGCGATGCTCGGACTGTTGTACGCGGCGCCGACAGCCCTCTTCGTTGCGGTCTTCTTCACTGCCCCATTGGTGCTGGTCACCCGGATGTCGGCCAGCGAGTGGCCGCTCATTGCCGGCGACAAGGGCTTCAACTTCCCGGACAACTACTCCGCCATCGAGTCCAATTCCCTCTTCTGGCCCGCGGTCTGGTTCACCGTCGAGTACACGGTCCTGGTCACCGTTCTGCTGATCGGCATGGGCCTCGGGCTGGCGCTGCTGATCCAGGCAGGCGGCAAGTGGAAGGGCTTCTTGCGGACTTCCTTCCTGTTCCCGAGCGCGATGGGCCTCGCCTCGGCCTCGCTGCTCTTCTGGGGTCTCTATTCGGACTCGATCGGGCCGATCAACCCGATCCTGCAGCAGCTCCAGATCACCCATGACCCGATCCAGTTCCTGGGCGATCCGCTGAGCGCGCTGCTGTCGACGACCTTTCTGATCGTCTGGCGCTTCGCGGGCTTCTACATGCTGATCTTGCTCGTGGGGTTACAGGCGATACCGCACGACCTCTACGAGGCGGCTGCGATAGACGGCGCGAACAAGTGGCACACGTTTCGCTACATCACGATCCCGCTGTTGCGCCGGTCCCTCGCCCTGTCGCTGATCCTGTGCATCACCGGCTCCCTGCTGGCCTTCGACCAGTTCTACATCCTGACCAAGGGCGGGCCGGACAACTCCACCATCACTGTTGTGCAGTTGATCTATCGCGAGGCGTTCCAGCGTCTCAACCTGGGAACCGCGGCCGCGATCTCCATCGTGGTCCTGGCGGTCCTCGTCGTGCTAAATACCGTCCAGTTCCGGGCCCTCCGCGGCTCGGAAGAAGCGTGAGGGTGGTGCGATGAAACGGAATGTCCTTGCGCTCACCTTTACCCGGACGCCGTACTACGTACTCTCCGGTGCCGCGGCGATCGTCTTCCTGTTCCCGCTCGTGTGGGCGGCCTACGCCTCCGTCAACGGCCAGGCCGGTAGCGGGCAGGCCGAGGGCTTCGGCCTCGGCAACTACGACAGGTTGCTCCACTACGAGGACGGCCTGGCCCAATACTTCTTCAACAGCGTCTTCGTGTCGTGCGCCACGGTCATCGTGACCCTCTTCGTGTCGTTGTTCGGCGGCTACGCCTTCGCCAAGTTCGACTTCCCGTTCAAGAACGTGATCTTCCTGGTCACGCTGGCGATCCTGATGGTGCCCTATGCCACGATGCTGATCCCGCTGTTCGTGCTGCTCAAGACCATCGGGCTGCAGAACAACCTGGTTGGCCTGGCGCTCGTAATGGCCATGTTCCAGCTGCCCTTCGCCACGTTCATGATGCGGATCTCGTTCGAGGCCGTGCCGAAGGAGCTTGAGGAGGCCGCCCAGGTTGACGGCGCCGGCACGTTCGGCGTCCTGCGCAAGATCCTCCTGCCGGCGGTCCGGCCCGGGATCATCACCGTCGCCCTGTTTGCGTTCCTGGCGGCCTGGAACGACTTCATCACGCCGCTGATCCTCATCAACGACCAAAGCAAGGCGCCCCTGTCGTTGGCCATAACCAACCTCCGCCAGCAGACGATGGGTGTGATCGACTACGGCTCCCTTGAGGCCGGCGTCGTCGTCATGGCCGTGCCGTGTCTCCTGCTGTTCTTCGCCCTGCAGGGCCAGTACGTCCGGGGCTTCATGTCGGGCGCGATCAAGGGCTGATCTACACCACGCCAGACGGCCGATTGGGCGGCCGTTCCACTCCGTGTCAGAAGGCCAGCGGACCCTCCTCCCGCTGGCCTTCTCGTTTGCCTGGCCCGCACGGGGCGCGGTCGCAGTCCCGTTGGCCGGTCCGATGGCCGGGACGGAATTGACCCGTGACAATCCGCTGCCAGAATCCGGGCCCGTTCGTGTGTGCGCGAGCCGAGGCCACGAAGCACCAGAAGAGAGGCAAACCACATGACCGACACACTGGCAGCAGCGATCGNNTCGACAAGCCGATCTGGCTCGATCTGTCGAGTTCCGACCCGGCCGGCTCGCGAGAGTTCTACTCGAAGCTCCTCGGGTGGCAGGTCGAGGTCAATCCCGATCCCCTCTACGGCGGCTACGCGCTGGCCAGGATCGGCGGCAAGGATGTCGCCGGCATTGGGCCCAAGATGATGGCCGAGGCCCCGACCACGTGGTCCATCTACCTCGGGACGCGCGACGCCGATGCACTCGGGCAGAAGGTCAAGTCGGCGGGCGGCTCTCTGATCGCGGGCCCGATGTTGGTCGGCGATCAGGGCACGATGGTCGTCTTCCAGGATCCGTCGGGGGCCTTCATTTCCGCCTGGCAGCCGGCGGCAATGGGCGGCATGGTCACCGGCGGAGCCGGCACCTTCGGCTGGGCCGAGCTGAACGCGCGCGGCATCGACAAGGATCTTGCTTTCTACAAGGCCGCGTTCGGCTGGTCCGGCAGGACGACGCCGATGGGCGAAGGACAGCCGGACTACACGGAGTTCTGGCTGGGCGACGACCGCATTGCCGGCGGCATGGAGATGAACCCGATGGTGCCGCCGCAGGTGCCCAGCTACTGGATGGCCTACTTCAACGTGGATGACGTGGAGAAGTCGTTCAAGACGGCTGTCGACCTGGGAGCCCGCGAGATGGTTTCCCCGATCGACTTTCCCGGCGGGCGCTTCGCGATCCTCACGGATCCCCAGGGAGCCACGTTTGGCATCCTGAAGAGGGCCCCGCGCTAGTCGCGTCGAGGCCTCGGCCGACCTCAGAGCGGCCGAGCCGTCGCCAATCGGCATTTGGGTGCGCCGCCCAGGTTCCTAGCGGGACCTGGGCGTTCGCGTCTTGTCGACCTTGCGCCCCTCAAAACCGCTTGCCAGATTCGCGATGAGAAGCGAGCATGCGATACACACGGAGGAACGGGGGCCGTGCCGGGTTGACGTCGAGCTTGGCTGACGATCGAGGAGTCCAGCCCATGAGCACGCAACCGAACCTCCCGGCGGTGCTCGATGCCGTCCGGATACTCTCGCCGCTGAGCAATTCGCACGATCACGGCGAGGGGCACTGGCGCCGGGTCGCGACCCTCGGTCTGGACCTGGCCCGCGACGTGGGCGGCAATCCGCTGCTCGTCGTCCTGTTCGCCATCTTCCACGATTCCATGCGTTTCGACGATTACCACGACCCGGACCACGGCAAGCGGGGTGGTTTCCTGGCCTGCTGCCTCAACACGGAACTGATCGGGCTCACGGACACCTGGCTAGACCTGCTCTATTCGGCCTGCGCGACGCATATCGACGGCGACGTCAGCGACGACCCGACCATCGGCTGCTGCTGGGACGCAGATCGGCTGGACCTGATCCGCTTCGGGAAGGAAATCTATCCCGACCTGATGTCCACAGCGCCGGGTCGACTGGCGAAGGCGCAGACGCGAGCCCGTACCTTGTTGGACGATGCGCCGGATTGGGCGACGATCTTCTTTCGCGTGGACTCGATGATCCGCGGGCCGCAGGAAACCACCGTCACCGAACGTCGGGACCACCGCGACGCGAAGCCAGATCACGTGTGGGAGCCCGCCAAGACCCGAAAGCCGACCGCTCCGCGCGAGCGCGCGGCCTCGCACGAGCCCGCTCCCGCGCGCGAGCCAACCCCGGTGATGGCCCAACTCGTCTCATCGGCACCGCCCGAGGGCCGCCGCTACTGGACTGCGACGCTCGTAAAGGCCGCTGTACCGGCAGATGACGACGAGAACGACCGGGCGTGAGGACGATCGGCCTGATCGGGGGGATGAGCTGGGAGTCGTCGGCGCACTACTACCGGATCATCAACGAACTGGTCCGGGATTCCGAGGGCGGTTTGCACTCGGCGAAGGTTCTGATGTACTCGGTCGATTTCGCCGGGATCGAGTCATGCCAGGTCGAGGGGCGCTGGGACGACGCCGCGGTTGAGCTGGCAGAGGCCGCGCGCGCCCTCGAGCGAGGCGGCGCCGAATGCCTGGTCCTGTGCACGAACACTATGCACAAGGTTGCGGCCCAGGTCGCCGGCGCGGTCGCGATCTACTTCATCCACATCGCGGACGCGACCGCGGCAGCGATCCGGGCCGCGGGTCTGAGGCGAGTCGGCCTTCTCGGGACGCGCTTCACGATGGAGGAGGAGTTCTACGCCGCACGGCTGGCCGACCGCGGCCGGGTCGAGGTGCTCGTCCCGGAGGCCGCGGATCGCGCCATCGTGAACCGGGTCATCTATGACGAACTGTGTCTCGGGCGCGTGGAAGAACGATCGCGCGCCGAGTACCTGCGCATCATCGACGACCTGATCGCCCGCGGCGCTCAGGGAATCGTCCTGGGCTGCACGGAGATCATGATGCTCGTCGGTCAGGGCGACGTGAGCGTGCCGACTTTCGACACCACGACGCTCCACGCTCGAGCCGCGGTTGACTTCGCCCTCGGCGGGCCCGCTGCCGGCGAATCCACGAGGACCGGCGCCGTGCCTACCAGCGCTGGTGGACCAACGGCTTGACGCGTTCCTCGTAGAGGCGGGCGATCCGGTCCATCGCGGCGGCGGGCAGGGGAGCCAGATCCGCGGCGGCGGCGTTGGATTTGGCCTGCTCCGGCGTCTTCGCGCCCGGGATCGCGGCCGTAATGGCTGCGTTCATCAGGATCCAGCGCAGGGCCATCTGGGCCATCGTGGCGCCGCCCGGAACGAGGCTTCGCAGCTCTTCGACGAGGGCCAGGCCGGTCTCGTAGTCCACGCCGGAGAACGTCTCGCCGACGTCGAACGACTCGCCGTGCCGGTTGAAGTTGCGATGGTCGGACGCATCGAAGACAGAGTCCTTCGACAGCTTACCGGTCAGCAGACCAGAGGCCAGCGGCACGCGGGCCAACACGCCGACATCGCGCCGTTTGGCTTCGGCCAGGAAGTGGTCGGCCGGCCGCTGGCGAACGATGTTGTAGATGATCTGGACCGAGGCGACGCCCGGGAATTCGATCGCCTTGAGCGCCTCTTCTACCTTCTCGACGCTGACGCCGTAGTTGGCGATTGCGCCCGCGGCCACGAGTTCGTCCAGCGCGGCAAAGGTCTCGGGAGAGTAGTAGATGTCCCGGTGGAGGCAGTGGAGCTGGACGAGATCCAGACGGTCGACGCCCAGGTTCTCCCGGCTCTTGTCCACCCAGCCCCGGAACGCCTCTGGCGTGTACTGGGCCATGTCCAGCGGCACGCTGCGGCCCATCTTCGTGGCGACGAAGAACGACTCGCCTGTCCGCTCGCTCAGGAAGCGGCCGATCAATTGCTCGCTGTGCCCGTCGCCGTAGACGTCGGCCGTGTCGATCAGGGTCACGCCCGCGTCGGCGGCCGCGTGGAGCGCGCGAAGGCTGGTCTCGTCGTCGACGTTGCCCCAGCTGCCGCCGATCGCCCAGGCCCCGAAACCGATCGCGCTGACGGTCCGCCCGGTCTTGCCGAACTTCCGGTACTCCACGTTGATCTCCTTGCGTGCATTGCTGTACGCAAGGATAGATGCGGCGCGTCAGAAGGTTCGCCGCGTCGGCGCCGCGGGAGGCACGTTCTAGCGGATGAAGAGATCCAACGCCTCATCGTCCTTCGGCGAAAGCATGCCGTCCTTCGACCTCAGTTCCAGCTCAGGCGGCGAAGTCTTTCCGGCGATGGCAGCCCGCATCCTGGGGAACTGGCTCCCGGTTGCCAACTTGTACGTGGTGAAGAGCGCCACTTTCGGCCCGCCTTCGAAGGCCGAGGGCAGCTTCGGCATCTCGCGCGCGAAGGCCAGCCATGGTTCGTCGGGATGCTGGCGGATGATCAGGAGGCCGCTCGTCCAGCAGCCCAGGAAGAGGTAGTCGACGCCCGAAAGGCCGGCCATGTCGCACTCACCGACGGAGACGACCTTCGCCGAAACGCCCTTCGTCTCGAGGAAGGCGGCTATCTCCTCACCGTAGTGCCGCGTCACGCCCGAGTGGCTGCGGTAGACGACCAACGCCCTGGCCACGGTGTCTCCTCCTGTCGCTGACTTCGCCGGTGCGGCCGCTCGATAGGGCCCGCGCGCTCCCGTACGCGGAGATCGTCCGGTTTGGACGGCCAAAGCGTAATCATTCGGCCGGTCGATCGTTCGTCAGTCCCGGGAATGATGTGGCCACCGCCTTCGGGAACGTAGGATCGTTACCGCCGGCCCTTCAAGCCAAACCGTCGCCGGGCCAGACTTTCACCGAATACCGCACCGAGGGACCACAAATGACTACCAAGCAGCAGGTCGACGACTTCCTGGCCCTCAAGCGCATTGCCGTCGTCGGGGTCTCCCGCGACCCCAAGGGGTTCGGGACCGTCCTGTGGCAGGAGTTCCGCCAGCGCCGCTACGAGGCAATCCCCGTCAACCCGGTCGCAACCGAGATCGACGGCCAGCCATGCTTCGCACGAGTGCAGGACATCAAGCCGGGTGTCGACGGCGTCCTGATCATGACCACGAAGAAGGCCACGGACCAGATCGTGCACGACTGCGCCGAAGCCGGCGTGAAGCACGTCTGGATGTACGGCGGCATGGCCCCGGGCGCGGCGACGAAGTCGGCCGTTGCCTTCTGCGAGGAGAACGGGATCAGCGTCGTCCAGGGCCTGTGCCCATATATGTTCCTGCCCGGGACGCCGTCTTTCCACTCGCCGCACCGAATGTGGAAGAAGCTGACCGGCAGCTACCCAAGGTAGGCTGCGGGGCTGCGGGGCTTCGCCGGCCAAGCCTGACGCGATGGCGGGCGGCGCCGAGGACCACCCATCGAAATCGTCGTCGGCGTGCCCGCGCGCCTGCTAACCTCCCGGCGTGGCTGACGTCGTGGACATACTTGGCGGAGCGGTCGGACGGATAGTCCTGGCCGACAACCTGGCCGTGTTGGCCGCCCTGCCGGACGACTCGATCGACCTCGTCTACATCGACCCGCCGTTCAATACGGGCAAGGCGCAGACGCTTCGGCGCCTCAAGACTGTTCGCGACCCGGACGGAGGCGACCGGACCGGATTCGGCGGGCAGCGCTACCGGACGATTGAGCTGGGCCGCCAGAGCTATCTCGACGTCCACGACGACTATCTCGACTTCCTCGAGCCCAGGCTGGTCGAGATCCGGCGCGTTCTCCGGCCGACCGGCAGCCTGTATCTGCACCTCGATCCGCGCGAGGTCCACTACGCCAAAGTGCTGTGCGACGCCGTGTTCGGGCGTGGCAGCTTCCTCAACGAGATCATCTGGGCCTACGACTACGGGGCCAGGGCCAAGCGGCGCTGGCCGGCCAAGCACGACGACATCCTCGTCTACGTGAAGGACCCCGACGGCTACTGGTTCGACGCTGAGGCGGTCGAGCGGATCCCGTACATGGCGCCGGGCCTCGTGGGGCCCGAGAAGGCAGCCCGCGGCAAGCTCCCGACGGACACGTGGTGGCAGACGATCGTNNGGCTACCCGACCCAGAAGCCGGTCGCGGTGCTGCGGCGCGTGGTCTCGGCGTCGTGCCCGGTGGGCGGCGTCGTGGCGGACTTCTTCGCCGGCAGCGGCACGACCGGGGCCGCGGCCCTGGAGTTGGGGCG
>PMJT01000252.1 GCA_003158495.1 Chloroflexota bacterium
GGGAGCCTTGGGCAGGCCGTTGGCGAAGCGGGTGTCCAGCATCCGCACCGGCGGGTTGAGGGGGTGGAAGGTGGAGCCGGAGGAGGGCGTCGCTATCAGAGCATAGCCCGTCGAGGAAGTGATCTGGGCGGTCGCGGTGGTCGCGCCCAGAGTCGTCGGGATCTTGGTCCAGGTCCCGTCCTGGTAGATCGATACGCCGTAGCCGGGTGGGACCGACGAGGGGTTATACGGGAAAGTGAGCTGCGCACTGGCCCCAGCGGTGAGAGTAGGCAGCTCCACGCTGGCACCATCGCCCTGGAGCTGCCAGCCGGACGGGATCGGGTCCGGGAGCTGCGTGGCGGTCAGGTCGGTAAGGGAGAGAGTCGCGGACGATGCGGCTGCTCCGGAATCTAGGCTCAGCTGGATACCGGCAGGAAGATGGACCGAGCCGCCGTCAGTGGGTGTGGCGGTGGTATTGCTGCTGATCACCTGGACTGTGCCGAGGATCGTACGCGCGTCGTCGGGGACGATCTGCCCTGCGTTGTTGATATAGCCGGCCCGTTTGATGCGACCCGCCGCATCAATGGTGTACTCCGCCCAACCAGTTGGGCTCTTGTTCTGCTCGACCGCATAGATCGTGTGAGAGCCATCGCCGTTGAGGTCGGCGTTGTTGACCACTGACACGTGCCCGGCATCAGTGGAACTGCTGCCATCGGTAACGATGAGATCTCCGGGCTGCGGGACGTAGCCGTCACCGGCGATACCCAAGCTGGGTATGGCGGCCTGGTGCCAGACGAGACCGTCATGGTTCGAGCCCCCGAGCCACCCGGAGGTGCCAACCGTCGAGCCGCTGTAGTACACGGCGGCGATCTCCTTGGCGACGAGAACGCCCGGGAAGAATCCAGGTTTCCACCATCCTTGCGTCTTGTAGAAACGCTGCGCGAGCTCGACACACTGCCAGTAACCCAGGAGATTGCCTTGATCGTCCTGTGGGTCACCGACATGCTGGTTGGCGGACACTTGGGCACCACAGTATTCAGAGGATCTATAGCCGGCCGGGTAGCAAACGTTGGCACCCTGCCCGCCGTACCAGGCGGCCGCGGGGACGACAACGTCAGTGGAGACCGACAAGACCTGAGCCACCCATACAATGCAGTCGTAGTTAGTGTCACCTGGGTTCTGCGCGTAGACAGTGGCTGTGGCCGACGTGTCCCCTGGGCTTATCAACGACGTTACGTCGGCGGTCATCGTGTCCCAGAGGTTGCCGTATGAGTACGAGGGCCCGGCCTGTGCATCGCTGCCGAGCCAGGCTGCGGAGGGCAGAGAGACCCCGTTAAACGTACTGACTGGCTTGGTGTAGCTCGTCTGGCCGTCGGCGCCGATGAAGGTCGTGGACGCTGTGCTTACAACTCCAGACGCGGTGAAGCCGGCAAGCCTCTGAGTTGCGGATGAGGTGATGTCCGTTGCGCCCTGGTCGATGATGGTATCGGTTAGCGGGCTGGCTGCGTTTGCGTAGACAACCACAAGCGAGGCGCCCTCCGCCATGGGCGCGACTGACGATGTCCAGGGATCTGTCCCGTCGGTGAGTCCGGAGGCAAAGCCGGCCAGCTGGTACATGCCGTTGCCGGTAACGAAGCTCGTCACATCGGCAACGTAGGCGAAGTTCGCCCCGTTCCCCCAGCACGGGTCCCCACCGGACGAATACAGCGTGCCGTCAAAGGCTTGTCCATTCAGACTCCCAGTCGCGTACCCAGCGCTGGCGCTGTTGCCTAGGATGTCCCAGTAGAGGAACGCGGCTGTCACTGTCGATCCCGCAGGGATGCCCGATACATCTACGGTGCCGTACCCACGGTTTCTCATTGCGACGCCAGCGGCTACGTATCCCCCTTGCTGCGTGACCGAGAAGGAGGACTCCAGCGGCTCGGAGGCCGTGCTCGGCTGCGTTCCAATCACGGCAGGCCCCTCCCCGCCGCCTAGAACCGATCCACTCGTCGGACTTGCGGCACGCGTCGCGGCTGGGGAAACTGAGGTGAATACCAAGGTTATGACCGCTAGCCCAACCGCTGCTTTGAGTATCAGCCGCATTGACTGCCTCCCCCTATTCAATGTCGAGTCTTGACCGTTACGCGCCGCCGTACCCGATCGCCGCCGCGCCGTACGCTGCCGGTGAAATGCCTTTGGGCGGCCTTCGCGCGAGCAAGCCGCGGAGATCGTCGACCATAATCCCTGCCGTGCTGGCACTCGGGGCCGAACGTGGCAAGCGTCCGACCGAGATTCTCGCCGGCCCGATCGGCAGAGGGGTGGACGGAGTCAGAGTAGGGACACAGGCCAGGCGCTTGCGTTGGTGTGCACCACCGTTCACCACGAATGGAGGCCCAGGCCTCTCCGCTCTGACGATCACCTTGCCCGAACCGGCGATCGGTAATCGATTGCCACCTCGCGGATGGGAGTTGAGACGCGTCACTCCACTCCGCCGACGGCTCGTCTGGGGAACCAGGTCGCCCACGCAGGCGAGCGAGCCAATGGTACTCGCGTCCGGTCATGCGCTGTCAGGCCGAATGAACGGCCTGACTCCATGGCCGACAACCGCGGTCGTCACGATCGCAGGTTCGTGACGATTCTGCTGAACCCGACTGGGTCGGCCCTTGCCGTCAGGTCTGCCGGACGAGTCCAACCCGCGGAAGCTGCGCTGCCAGGACGCCGTTGGCTGGCCGGTAACGTAAGGCACTTGTGCGCCGTTACGGCGAGTGCTATTTCGAAGCCAACAGTTGAGCGCACCGGCCCGTCGGCCCGCGCTCGTTCCGGGATGCCCGGCTTTTGGGGCAGTCCGCCCAGCCAAGGAGAACCGATGCCAGGGCTCGACACTGGTAACACCGGCTTCATGCTGCTCTGCAGCAGCCTGGTCATGTTGATGACGCCGGGTTTGGCCTTCTTCTACGGAGGCCTGGTCGGCCGCCGAAATGTCCTCGCGATCATGATCCAGAGCTTCGTCTCGATGGGCTGGACCACGGTCATCTGGTTCGCCGTCGGGTACTCGCTCTGCTTTTCCGGCGGCTCGGGCGCGGTGATCGGCAACCTCGACAAGGCCTTCCTCAACGGCGTGAGCCTGACCAGCCCGTCCCCGCTCAATCACTCGATCCCCGAGATCGTGTTTGTCGCCTACCAGATGATGTTCGCGATCATCACTCCGGCGTTGATCACGGGCGCCTTCGCCAACCGGGTGACCTTCAAGGCGTACATGGTGTTTCTTACCGGGTGGTTGCTGTTCGTCTACTTTCCGTTTGTCCACATGATCTGGGGCGGCGGGCTCCTTGCGACGTGGGGCGTGCTCGACTACGCAGGCGGCATCGTCGTTCACAACACGGCCGGACTTGCAGCCCTCGCATCGGTTCTTTATGTCGGACGCCGATCGGTCACCGATCGGGGCCCCCATAGCATCCCCCTTGTGGCGCTCGGGACGGGCTTGCTCTGGTTCGGTTGGTACGGGTTCAATGCGGGGTCGGAGTTTCGGGTCGACGCCACAACCGCCGTTGCCTTCCTGAACACCGACGTGGCGGCCTCGTTTGCGGCGATGGCGTGGCTGTTCGCGTCCTGGATCTTCGAGAAGCGACCGAGCTTTCTCGGGCTACTTACCGGCGCGGTCGCGGGCCTGGCCACCATCACTCCGGCAGCCGGCTATGTGTCCCCGGTCACGGCGTGTCTGATCGGTACAGTCGCCGGAGTCGTCTGCTTCGGCGCCGTTGCCCTCAAGAACCACCTGCGCTGGGACGACGCTCTCGACGTGTGGGGCGTCCACGGCGTTGGTGGCTTCCTCGGCATCGTCATGCTCGGGGTGTTTGCTACTACGGCGTTCAATCCAAACGGCGCAAACGGGCTCCTTGCCGGCAACGCGACTTTCTTCTTGCACGAGTTGGTCGCTGTCGTACTGTCGTCGGTTTGGGCCTTCGGCTTCACGTATGGAATGCTGTGGCTCATCGATCGAGTGACGCCCGTGCACGTTACGCAGGGCGTCGAAGAGGTCGGTTTGGACGCAGGGTTGCTCCACGAGGAGGCCTATCTGGAGGGCTCCATCTAGGGCGCATCTAAAGGTCAGCTCTGGAACAGCGTAGGTCGCTAACCAGCACTCAGGGAGCGGCGGGTCCAGCTCGACTGGACAGTTCTGTCGACACGACCTGCTCATGGCGTCGGTTGACCCGTGCCGCGCCGAGGTCCTTTAGGAATGCACCCTGACCTCAGCGGGGGGTCGGTAGCTCCGGGTCGCGGTGCTTGGGCCGGCCAGTCGTGAGGGAGACCGTCGCCACTACCGGTTAGCGATTGGAGGTTGAAGGGCGCGCTCAGAGCGCGGCTCAAGTTGAAACTACCTAGTGTCCGCTTAGGCTCAGGGTGCAGGCTCAGGCTCGGCTCATACCTCGTCGGCTAGCTCGTCGAACTCATCCGCCCCTTCATCGTTCGGTAGCGATGAGCTGACCTGTTCGTCCGCCCCGCCAAGCCTGGCAATGATCGCGGCCCGCACCCGCTTTGCCCAAGCCGCTGAGGTTCGGTTCGTCAAAGCTTGAGCCGTGGCCGCCGCTGTCGCATCGCCAAGGCACGCCTGGGCGCTTGCGCGAGTGGCTAGAGCGATGAGCTCAGGGTCCGGGCGAGTTACTGTCATGGGATGCTGCTGCCAATCGGGATCAGGTGTGAACGCCACAAGGACGGCTGGCGGCTCTTGCTGCTCCGGGACGGAATCTAGAGCAAGGACTTGGTCGCACCAATCGATCGCTCCTGAGTACTGCCCGAGGCCCGCACACGCGGCTGCGAGATTGCAACGCAGGATCTGCTGCTCACGGAGATCGCGCGAATCCTCCAGGCCTCCCCGCGTCGCAGCCTGTTCGAGCGCGATTAGCGCGCCATCGAATTTGCCGGCTGTAAGCCTCACAAAACCGAGATTGTTGAGGAAGACGAGGGCGCTCTCCGGAAGATGGCGCTCGCCCTCGATTTCCGGCCTGAGGTCTCTGAGGAATGACTCGCCCAGGACGGAGGCTTGGCTGCGTCGCCCACTCAGCCACAGGCCAGCAATGGATATCGTGCCCCACCAGAACCGCTCGCTTAGCGTCCACGCCCGCCATTCATCGGGGCTGAGCGCGACGGTCTCGACTGCTCCCGGTCTAGCCCCGTACGGGACGGCCTGCGCGACTGTTTCGGTGAGCGACTTGAGGATTTCATCCTCAGTCCTACTGCTCTCCTCAGCCATGCTGAACGCAGCAACTATCGTGAACCCGTCCTCGGTTATCTCGAATGGGATCATCGCGAGGACGAATTGATGATGGCTATCAACGTCGTTCACATCGGGGATAGGCGGCAGGAACGCTGGCTTGTCGAAGTTCTTCGAGCGAAGCTGACTGAAACGCTCCGCCATCGACTCGTCCGTGCCGCGAACCAAGTCGACGCGCGATCTATGGAATATGGCGAAAAGACCGGCCGTCGCGAAGTTGACGCCGAACCGTTGCTCTAGCTTCTGTGCGAGACGCTCGGAGAACCGTCCTTCGAACCCCGGCTTCATCACACCGATGACCTGGGCGTGGTACTTCAGGTAGAGGCGCCCGAGTTCCCCAAACGCCGGCCGCAGAAAGTCGCCGTCGACGGAGGCGAGGTGAACACGCTCGAGCGCTTCCCAATCCGAGGCGACCAGGCGTCTAGCCGTTTCGACAACCGCGGGGGTCGGAGCATCGAACGCCGCGCGCAGCAGGGCGTGTTCGTGGATCGTGAGCTGCGGATCCACGCAGTAAGCTGCAGCCAGCTCAACTGTAGGCGGTTCGAGGGTGCGTACTATGGCGAGGGCAGCCTGGTCTTCAACGGACGGCCTCAGTTGGGCAGCTACGGCCTCAAGCACTTGGTCGCTGAGCGCCAGAGTCGATACCTCACCGCGCTCCAGCTTGTCATACATCGCATGGCACAACAGGGAGACCTCGAACGGCCGCCCACCGGACAGGGCGTGGACTTCGTGAATGAGCTCTGGGGGCACGACGCCGGCGTAATCCACCCCGGCACTCTGAAGGGGCCTGATCATCGCGTCGCGTGTCTCTTGTTCGTCAGCAAGCGCCTGTAGGTTCAGCCGCTCGAAATGTCTGCTCATCGGCGCCATCGCAGTGTCTAGGGCGGTCAGGAAGCCATCAGATCCGCATAACACGGTCGCGATCAGCCCCGGCGTGATGAACAGGTTGCGGAGTCGCTGAACCGTGACGGGCTGCGTCTCGAGCTTGTTCGCTTCGTCAACGACAAGCACGAGTCCTGGGCTGTCGACATCCCTTGCGCCGTCCGTCAATTCCTGAAGATCCTTCTCGACCAAGAGGTCGGAGATGCGACTCACGCCGTACCCGCACGCCGCAGCGAACCGCAACACGCGTAGAGGACCAACCGGGTGCTCGGACGGCGCGCCGACGAGCGTGTTCTGGAACTGGTTGTCAAACTCGCTCCCGGCGCCGCCGAAAGCGCCCGCCCGGATCGCCGCGTTCGTGAGCGCTGTAATGGCCTCGACAATGAACTGGCTGTCTTGTGCGCTATCGTCATCGAGCGTGACGCGGGCATAGACCAAGCCTTGTTTGTCGAGCGCCTCGTCGAGCCGACCGAGAAGGCTAGTCTTGCCTATCGAGCGAGGGCCGTGGATTAGAAGATGTTGGATTCTGCCGTCGCGTACCGCGGCCGCGAATCGGCCGAACGCGCCTAGCTCCGACCGCCGGCCGGCGAAAACGTCCGCGCCGGCGGGCGTAGAGTAGTCATAGGGATTGGGCGGCCAGCGTCTCTGAGTCAATTCCGCACAGTCGTCTTTGGCGCTATATCGACCACTAGCTCGCTACCAAGGGCCTCGGCAAGACGCCGGAGGGTATCGAGTCTGTAACTCGAGTAGTCTGCGGACTCATAGCGCGAGATGACAGACTGCGTGGTGTTTACGCGCGCGGCGAGCTCCGCTTGCGAAAGCCCTTGCTCAGCCCTTAATTTCGCGATCTTCAAACCAAGGCTCGCACGGTGTTGAGCCTCCCGGTATTCCGCCGCGAACTCTGGGTCACGGAGTCTCTCGGTCAGATCCTCGCGATAGTCGACGCCATGCTCTCTTGGGTCGTTTGGATGATTCACCGAATACTCCTTGCCCGCTCGGCGGCAACCTCATACTCGTGCTGAAGTTGTGCCGTGGAGGTCTTTTGAAACGCATGGAGGACGACAACATCGCCATCGAGGAGTGTGTAGATGATCCGAAACTGAGCACCTCCGAAGCGAGTTCTGAGCTCACGTAGACCACGATGCGTGGCGATCGCTGACGTGAGCGGAAATGGCAAGACGGGACCTTCAGTCGCAAGGAGATCAATATCCGCCAGGATCGCTGCCCGATGCTTCACCGACGCAAGTCCATCTACGAACTCGACCAAGGGCACTCGGCCACTTGATTGTCTGAAGTAGAGGACTCGGCACGACATAGGCGCAGTATCGCACTAATGCGATAACGCGTCAAGAGGGCCAGCTAGGTCAGGCCGGTCCCCAGTGCGCCGATCTGCTCACGATCCGCGCATCGTGGCGTCCGACCCTGCCCCGATCAGGCTGGCTGGACGGGACCGACCTCCAACGGACGCGCCTCTAGCAACAGGTACCGGAAGCTGGCAGACGATGTGGCCGAGGAGACCACCGAGTAGTCGTTCCACTCGCACACGTACTCGGCCCTAAGGTCGATAGGCGCCTCACGGCCGCGCATCGTTCCGGCCCCGGTGCCAGGTCCCCACGCCAGACTCCCACTTAGCGTGCGGCCTTCCATGAGTCGAAGGGCGGCATAGTTCGGGGACGTTCCTTGCCCCGGGCCCCGCCAGTAGGTGGAGTCGCTTGTCAGGGCGATCACAATCCCTCGGTCAGCCGTGCCGTCCGCAACCAGCCGCTCCACCCGCACGAGGTCCTTGAGGATGTCATAGCGGCCAAGATCCTGAGCGGCCTGGCTGCGGAGGAGGAACCTCTCGCCGGCTACAACGGCATCTAGCGCAGTCGTGAGGTACTTGAGCTCGATCGCGAGCCTCTCGCCGTCGACGACCCACAGATCCACATGCACCCGCCGGCCATCGATATCGCGCGGGATCTCGAGGCGGACGGTCGCGGTTGGTCGAACCTCATGGATCAGCCACGCCAGAGCGTGCTGGAAGTCAGCCTCAGAGTGGAAAACAGGCCTCTGGCCAGCAAGTTCCGCCAGCAGTTCTCGGAAGTCCATCCGTCACCTCCCCAGGGATTGTAGGCGCCGCCCGTGAGCAGAAACGAAGCTGACGCGCGGGCAGCTGGTGACGACGTGGTCATGGTGTGGCCCCCGTACGCGGTCGGAGCAGGAGGCTTGGCCGGTCGGGCGCGCCTACCCGTCAGGGCTGGCTGATCGTGACGGACCAGTCGCAACCGGTCGAGCCGGGATCGAGCATGTAGCTGCCGCTCTTCTGCGCGGTGATGGAGACGGAACCGCTCACCTGCTCGCTCTCCACGCTCTGGTGAACCACCGGGATCGACACGGAGCCGAGGATCGCGACTGAGAGGTCCAAGTCGCATGTACCGCTCGACGTGTAGGCAACGGTGTAGGTGCCTGGAGCCAGGACGAACGTGTCCGTCAGGTAGTCGTCGCTATTGACGGTGACAGGCAGCGGCGTGTATTCGGATGGAAACAGGTCACCGCTGATTGGCACCATGAAGAGCGAGATATACGGCATCTTGCTAGCGTCTAGTTGTCCTTGTCCAATCCTCTGATTGATAAACGCCTGGACGAGAGGAAAGCCTCTTGCGGCAGTGGTATAGGAACCCTCTCCTGCCCTAAGGCTGAAGTTAGCGAACTCGATCGCTATATCTTGCTGGTCGAATACCTCTTGTTGACTTGCGCCCGGGTTCGTGATGAAGGACAGGGAATAGTGAAAAGCAATCGCCGAGAACATGGCTGTGTCCCCGGTCAATCGAGTGGAGAACAGGCTTGCGGAGTCGACATTGGACAAGTCGTGATTATGGGAAGCGGACAAAAAGGCTTGCCTGCCGGGGTCTTCGGTGAATGTTGTCATCATCGTGCTGTTGAATGGTCCCAAATTGAGTCCCACGAAATAGCGCTTTCCGTACGCGTCTTCTTCTCCAGCGTAGATCACAAGATGATCGACCCCGGTTACGTCCTTGACGATTTCGTATCCCAGTATGTAGGCCTGGAAACTGGGGGCCCAACCGAGCGGGCCATTCCCCGAGCCGGGAAGGATGTTGATTGCTAAGGGGTGGCCGGCAAAGATGAACTTCCGGCTATCGGGGACTTTGGTGCTTCCACTGAGCCAGGCTTTGATGCGACTGTCTAGCTGGGTATCGGGCTTTGGCAGCGGGGCAGGCGTGGGTGTCGGCGACGGCGTCGAAGGAGCCTCGGTCGGGGGGATCGACTCCGTGGGCGGTGGCGTCGCTGGTGCCGTGGGCCCAGCCGTCGCAGATGCGATCGAAGTCGGCCGAACGCTGGTCGTCGGTGAGACTCCGGCCCCGCAACCTGCCGCGGCTCCCGCAACAATGGCACTCGCCACTATCAACGCCGCGAGTCTGCGTATCGATCTCACGCCCCGCTCCATGTTCGACGGCCACCACCTGCCCGACAACGGGCTACGCGACTGTCTCGGGAGCATAAGCAGGTCAGCTCCGCTCTGCTGGTCCAACACAGCGGACAGCGATGAACCAGCGGTCTGTCCCGGGTCCGGGGTGCCAACACGAGCGACGCTCCCTTTTGGAGCCACGCTCGTCACGATCAAGCCATAGGTTCGGGGCCACCCGGTCTCACCCGTACCACGATCCGACCGATGAAGTCGGAGGTTCTACTCCGCCTGCCCCAGAGACTCCATCCGAGGTCATCAAAGAAGCCGAAGCGGAGTCGCGGCGACGGCCACGGTCGCGGTCTGATCAATCGAGCGGCGCTGCTCGGACGGCTGAAGATCAGGGAGCGAGCCGCCTACCATAGGACGGCGTCCGTCATCTTTGAGAGGAGCCGAGGATGAGACAGCGAGCCTTCTGTCCGGTGGCGTGCGGGCTGATATCCGTTGTCTTGGCGGTCACTGGCTGTTCGAGCGGGACGGTCACTCCGTCGCCGACCCTTGCGGTCACGCCCGTCGTAACGCCGAGTCCGACCGCGACACCAACGCCGACACCCACTCCGACCCCTTCTCCGACGCCCTCGCCAGTGCCCAGCCCCGAGTTCGTTCAGACCGGCTCAGGGATTGAATACCAAGCTGGCGATGGCACGACTTTGGCGGTGCCCGAGATCCCCGGCCTAGTGGCCTCGCTGGCCGGGAGCAAGGTGACGTACGCCGCGCTCGCGTCGAACCCCTACGGCCTCAAGGCCGGTGCGTATGCAGGCTGGTTCAATCCAGACGTTAGCGAGCAACAACAGGATGGGAGCGTGGAGCCGACCGGAGGCGTCGGGTTGGTCCCAGCTGTGGTCTCGAAACTGATGCAAGCCAAGATGAGCGCTACGCCTCGTCAGGCCGACAAATGGATCATCCCCATCCCACTCGCCGGGGCGACGAGCGCCAGCGACATCAAGATCACCTACGTCCCCAACGCCTTCAACGTGACGATGGCCGAGGTCGATTTCAGTGGCGACCTGCAGTTGACGAACCCATTCCTCTTGAGCAAGCAAGTGGCTGTCAGTGGTAACGCCCATTACGGCATGTCTCTGTTTGACTACTACAGGTTTGAGAGCGCGGACAATGCCAAGACCTTCAGGCCGGGCCAAGAAGCACACTACGTCGCGGTTTATGGCGATTTTGACGGCCTCACGCCATCGACCAAGCTTGCCAAGGTCTTCGGGGATGAAGTCTGCACCATTAGCTCGACTGTCTACCTCACCTACTCTGACAGCACCACCTACCTGCCAGTTGACAGGAGCAAGATCCTTCACGTCGCTCCGGCCGGGGGCAACCCCTCCGCTCCGGAGGTTCCCGTGTTTCTCGAGGGAGCGAAGGCTCCTGCATGACGGCTGAAACCCCGGCGGCTCGTGCGCTCCTTAGCTCCGCGGCCGTGAGGTCGCGCTACCTGCCTACGCAATCCCCTTGGCCGGGTGGACGCAGCTCGGCACATTCGTCACGGGGATCAGCAGGATTGGTGACGGTGTGTCGGCGCTAATCCTCTCGCCCCGACACGAGCGGGTGATGGTATCGGGCGAGACTCGTGAAGTGGCCCTCGTCACGCCCGACAACCTGGCAGCAGGCATCATCCACGACCAGCCGGCCAAGGTCATGCCAGAGGCCGAGCTTAGAGCGGAGCGCCCGCGGGCACGGGGGCAGCTGACAGAGATCTAGCTAGACGGGGTCGCGTCGGTGGCCACTGCCCAGTCGGATTTCCCAACGCTGTTCTTAGCTATGGCAAACACGCACTTCAGGCCGAACGGCGGCGGCGTCAATGCCTCCACTGATCCGAGACTTGCACTCACATCAGCAATCTCGACGACCTCGCTCGGGTCGTGCTGGGTTCGGTCCGCCGCGCAGCGCTGTTGAGCGGGCGGGATGTTACAGGGGCCCGCGAAGCAATCCAGTATCCCGTCATCCATGTAGTAGACGACCACGTGGGTGTCTGGGGACGCCCCGGCCTCCTGCCACGTTACTCGCAGTTTGCCGCATTGTCCGTACTGGGCCACAGGCACCGAGCATTCGATGGGCGCATAGTCGGGCCCAGTTACGTCCACGAAAGTCAGCCCGGTCGGTGCCGGCGGTGGGGTGGGCCATGTCACCTTCACGTCTCCGTACGCCGCGAGGAAGTACTGAAGATCCCAGCTCAGTACCGTGGTGTCGAGGACGAGCAGGTTCACCGCCAGCACCAGCCGGTTGAGTCGCGCCGGCGTGAGGGCACTCAAGTACGGAATGCTGTACTCCTGCCCCGCGGCAACGGCCGCATTGACGAAGACCCCCAGGAAGGAGTGGTCGGTCATCAACGAGAACGCCTCCTCGGCGGCCCCAGCTAGGTCGGGCGGGTTCTTCTGTAGTCTGGAGAGGATCTGGGCGCTAGACCAGACCTTGGCCTCGGCCGTCGCGATTGCGGCGAGCACCTTGCCGTAGGAGCCCGCTTTGGTGAACACGTCGCTGCCGGGCAGCATGCGCAGCGTGATGTCGGTCATCTGGTAGCCCAGGGCGAGCGGGCTAAGGGTTGCCTCGGCGACGAGGGGCTGGGCGAGCTTGGCACCGCCGGCGGTGAAGGTGACCGTGTCACCCGCGTCGAGGATCGTCCCGCTTGTTACGTCCAGTGCGCCGCCGGATAGCGCGAACGAGATCAGCTTCATGTTGGTGACACCGATGGTCGCTGTGCCATTCACCACCTTCTGGACGCAGCCCTTGACCATCCCGTTCGCGCCACTGTTGTCGACGACGAAGCCAGCGGACTTCTCAGCGCACGGGGTCGTGAGGGTGCCGAGGGCGCCCAGCAGGTCGGTCAGGTTGCCCGACGCGGCCTTGGCGATGAACCCGAGCCAGTAGTCCCAGTTGATCGTGAACAGACCCCAGCTCGAGAGGTGGCTGACGCTCGCTGTCACGGTGTGGGCGACCGGGTTGACGGTCGCAGGCACCGGGACCCAGCTCCCGGTCGCGGCGTCCTGGTAGGCAAGCATGATCTCGGCTGGGTCAGTGCCGGTTGGGAGGGACGCCGCGTCAAACGCGATTGAGAGCGTGACGGGCTTCGCCAGCTGGATGCCGCCGAGATCGACCAGCCATGCGGGGCCGACCGGGTCGGCCGGCCAGGCCTGAGTCGGGCTGTCGACCGGGGCCTGCGCGGTGATCGTGGCCGTGGCGGGGGCCTGCAGGATGCCGGACCCGACGGTCAATGACGCCCCGCCCGGCACGTTGACCGTCCCACCGCTGACCGGGATGGAGCCCGTCACTGGCGACGGGAGCGGTGTTGGGCTGGGGCTTGGGCTGGGGCTTGGGCTAGGGGTGGGGGTGGCGCCCAGCGTCGGGCCGGGACTCGCGGTCGGCGCCGGCGTGGAGCCACAGGCCGCGATCAGCAGCGCGAGCGCCAGGACGGTCGCCCGACGTGGAAACACCACGCAACCACCCCTCCCAAACCTGATGACCGCTTGGGCGATCGATGCGAGCGGGACGCCAGCCCCAGCATACACTGGTCCCCGGCGCCTTCAGGCTGTGGATTTGCCCGATCCGATTAGTCGCGCGCGAGCGGGTCAAGTGAGCCTACCCGCAGGGTAGACTGCACGCGGTTTTCGACAACGTCAGCTCCGGGGGGTCAACATGGTCCGACCTCGCCCAGAGCGCGACAAGCGGAAGCCAGGCTGTCCTTGGTCGCACCGTTCCCCGCCTTCACCCTAGAGTGCCGGCACGATGCCGCGATAGCGTTGCTATCCACGGTGTCCGCTAGCCCCCGACGTGGCTCCAGAACGCGATCGTGACGCCAGCTTCGCGTAGATGAGTTCCTGGGTCCGTGCCGCCATGATCAGTGGACCACCCGAGAAGCAACTGCAGCAGGTCGTCATCCGCCTGTCCGCCCAACGCGGCGAGGGCAGCCGGAACGGCATCGGGTCCGATTACCCAGCTCCACTCGTATTCGCTGAGCCCAGGGCCCAAGACCTCGACGCCGCGGCCAAGATCGTGGCCCTCGATGACGATGCTGCCGTCTTCCCGGCGCCGAGCTGCCAGATAGCGGGTGCCCCGCTCGTCATGTACGTCACGCAGGACGACCTGCGCGGATCCCTCCGCGTCGTTCATGCCGATGCACCGTCCGCGAGCGCTGCGAGACTCTCCATCTCGGTCACCGTCCGGTCCAACTCCTCGACCAGCGTGGGCGTGTGCGCCGGATTGGCCCGGTATGCAGTCACCAGGCTTCGGTAATACCAGAGCGTCTCTCCCTTCGAGGCGCTGAATCGTCCCCAAACCCGGTCGCCGATGCCGCGCAGGTCGCGGACGATCGAGCGGGCGTTGTGGAGCTTGTCGGAGGCGGAGACGAGCAGAGTCGAGTGGTCCTTGGTGGCCAGGCTCGACAGGTACTCCTCCTTGCGCCTGCGCCACGGCGGCTTGGGGTGGGTGTCCGCGTCGGTGCAACCCTCGACGATCCGGCCCACCTCGGGCCCGAAGCTCCAGACGGTTGCACGAGCAGCTTCGGTCGGCTCGCCGTCCTCGATCGCGTCGTGGAGCAGGGCGGCGATCGTTTCGTCCTCGTCGGCGCCGTAGTCGAGGGCGATGGAGCAGGTGCCCAAGAGGTGGCTCAAGTAGGGGATGGCCGTGCCCTTGCGGACCTGGGTCGCATGGATCTGAGCCGCGGCAGCCATCGCCTCGGACATCCGATCGCCATACAGCCACGGCTGCGGTGGAAGCGGCCATCCGCGCTCGTCGATTGAGTTCGGCATTTGGATTTCCCTCTCGTGGCCAGCTTACCTCTCAGGCTCGACGCATCGCCACTGCGAACCGCCGCCATCGGCTTCAAATGGGCACCATTTGGCCATCGTGTTGCTATCCGGGCGCGCCTGAGTGATGGATGTGGGCGATCAACTCACACCCGAGGCACCCGCGATGACCGCTCAACTCCTCCCAGCCCTGGCCAGCGGAGACCCCTCGGCCTGGGATCAGGCCCTCTATGCCTTCCTCGTGGAGAAGGGCAATCGCTCGGGCTCCAAACGAACGGTCGAGTCATACGGCCGGATGCTCTGGCCCTTCTTCGCCGAGCGCAGCTTGACTCCGGATCGGGTCAAGCCCGGAGACGTGCTGGCCTGGGTCCACGGCATCGGCAAGTCTGGGCGGACACCCTCCTCGACTACAGTGGGGGCTCGGATCGCCTGCCTGTCCTCCCTTTACAGATTCCTCATCCGGATGGGCCTGGTCGTCTCCAATCCATGCGATGCCATCGAACGACCACGGACGATCCAGTCGGTCGCCCGCGGATACAGCGCCGACGAGGTACGACGGCTCCTGGCCGTGGTGCCCGACACCGTCGCCGGAAGGCGCGATCGGGCAATCCTGCTGACGCTGATACTGACCGGCCGGCGCCGGACCGAAGTGATCTCGCTCCGCGCCGGCGACCTGAGCATCGAAGGCGAGACCTGCTTCTACGCGTACCGGGGCAAAGGCGGCAAGCGCGGCCGGCGGGAACTCCCCTACCCCGCTGTCGAGGCCATTCGGGCGACTCTCGCGGATGCCGGCAAGGAGCTGGCGACGATGGCTCCAACCGAGTCGCTCTGGCAGGCCGGGGCTCGACCGGAGGGAGTAACGAGCGGGACGTTCTACGCGCGGTTCCGGAGGTATCTCCAGCTCGCTGGTCTGGCACCCACTGGCATCCATGTCCTGCGCCACACAGCCGCGAAGCTCCGACGGGATGCCGGGGAGTCGATAGAGGATGTCAGCGCGTTCCTGGACCACTCCAGCCTGGCCGTGACGACGGTCTACCTGCGGCGGCTGGAAGGCCAGGAGGATCGGGCCTGGCGCGAGGTCGCCGTTGCCATCGGGGTCTAGAAGGAAAGAGGCTCCCGACATCCGGGGGGAGGACGCCGGGAGCCTACGGGACCGGCCCACCGTAAGGCGAGCGGCCATGAAGAAAGAGTCTAGATCTGGCCTAGGCTGCCCGCCACCAGATAGGTCCCAGATAAGCCGCGGCTGCTAGGGTCAGTCTAGGTCGGGCTCCGCTCTGTGACCGGGCCGATGCCGGACGACCGTGAGCGAGCCGGTGAGGGGGCTGCCGCAGGCGTCCAACTAAGCTCCGAGTCCTTCCCGGGGCAGGCAGCACGTGGGAAACTACGACGGTGCCAGAGCCCACCTCATCGGGCGCTTCCTCCAGGACGAGTCGCAAGCTCACGCTGGCCGAGCAACCAGCGCCGGCGCTCGACGAGCAGCGACTGGTCGATTTGATTGCAGCCCTCGAACGCGAGCTGGCCCGAGAAGACCTTCCCAACTCGTTGAGAACGCGCCTCACATCGGGCCTGGAGCGGATGACCGATCTGCGGGACGCTGTCAAGGCCGACAATCGCCAGCTGATCATCGAACTCGTCGATGGCACGATCCGCGATGACGGCTCCAAGAGACCCGATGGGCTCAGCCAGATCGTCCCTCGTTGGGCCCGAGGGACTGCGGTCTTGCAGGCCCTGCGGGGCATCGTCGTGGTCGATGAAAGCCGAAACCCGGTGACAGTCACAGTCCATTGGGAGCAAGTGCCTCCAAAGCTCCGCCGGGAGGCTGCCTCGCTGGCGAGCGAGCTGGTTGACGCCTATCGCGACCGTCCCAAGGGTGGACGCCCGCGCAAATCTAGGGAGGTTTGACCCGAAACCGGGTCACCCAGATACGGGAGCGCGAGACCGCCTAGACACTGCTGGCAATGAATGGCGAGCCTCGAGCCCTACCTCGACAGCCCTCCGCGACTACTCCCACCGATCCTGGGCCGGCGTGGCGGCGGAGCGGCGCTAGCGTGCTTGCCCAGATTCCGGCGAAGCCAGGCGCGGGCGTTTGGGAGGGAGTACCCCTTCCTTATCAGCCCGTCGAGATCGAGCTCGCGCTGAAGTCTTTCGAAGGCGATGGCCAGCCCGCCATCCTCAGGACTGTCGCCGGCCCAATCCCGTGCAACCTTCCGCCATCGCCTCGTCGTGGAGGGTGGATACATCGGAACTTGGCAGTCGGCAAACTCATCTGCCTGCATCGACTCTTCGGGAGTCAAGCCTCCTCGGGTCCCTTGGCGCAGGTAGTCGGTTACGGGATTGGTACCTTGCGGTGGCCGGCCACAGGCAACGCGACGGAGGGCTGCGAGTGTGATCATCAGCGCGGTCGATTCGTCGGGCGGAGGCAGGCTGGCTCCCCAACGGGCCAGCAGCTGGGCCACTTCGACCGCACCGTCCGGATCGCCAGGGCAGAGGGAATCTGCTCCCCAGTAATGAGTTGCCCAAGTCCGGAGCCGGCTGGAGACGATGGCCTCGTTGACCCAGGGCCGAAGCTCCACGACCAGGGCCAGCAGGGCTTCGGACGCGGGGCCCGCCATGATCCCGGCGGCATCGATCGTTGCTCGCATTTTGAGCGCGGCGTCGCCGCCGGGGTTCGGCATGCCAGAAGTTTACTGACATGAGCTCCTCGCGCGCGCGTGTAAGCCTAGGCCTAGAGAACGTCCTTGAAGGAAAGGGGTTAGGAGTAGAGGAATCGGCCCGCGTCGAATACCGGTTTCCTCGGATCAGCGCCCTCGAGGAGAAGGAACTCTCTGACGCATACGACGCCATAACCGGTCGGCGCGTTTGGTCCAAGATGCTTCCTTTGCTCCGGGTGTGCCATCGACGCCATGGCCCGGACACGATCCCGCTCCTCTGCGAACTCTTCGAAGAGGCCGGCGTCGAGAACCTTCTGCTCCGTCTGCGCGATCGCCCGCCCAGGATCGGGCAACCATCGGACTCCAGCGCCCCGACCCTGAGGCTGGTCCATGACGCACGACCACAGCCGGCCAGTCCGCGGGCGAGGCCCCGGGGTCAGAGGGCAGAACCAGATAGGCAAGACCCGTCGAGACCAAGGTCCCAGACCAAGGAGAAGACCCCGAGAAGCCGGACATCGATCGCCGGAACGGTCGATCGCCAGGCCGCTGCCGAACTGGACGCGACGCATGAGAGAAGGCCGGCGCCACGGGGCACCGGGCCTCCGGATTGCTCCAGCCCGGGCCACGACAAGTCATGGGTCAAGCGACCGGACGGAACATGGACCTGCCGGACATGTCACCCATGACCGCTCGGGCTTGCTCACACTGCGGCGAACCCATCGAGCCTAAGGCGCGGATCGACAAGACGACCTGCAGCCCGGCGTGTCGAACCCGCCAATACCGGAAGCGGCTGAATGTCCGTGACGGCTCTGTAACGCCTTCGGGGTCGGTGACGGCCCGATCAGATGCTCCCACAGGTAAAGAGACGCTCGGCGTTCTGAATGGCGCTGCAGGAGTCTCCTGCAAAGCCGATCACGCAGCCTCATTGGCAAGGGCCCGAGGAACCAGACGACCCTCGGATGCGACCGCTGTTGGTGGGCCCGAACAATTGGGACTCTGGCAGCGACCGACGGGCCCGCGGGATCTGACGGGCGCGAAACAGTGAACCGGGTCGAACCCCATTCCGAAACGGACCAGGCATGGCTACGAGCGACTGCGACTGCGACTGCCCTGACGGCTTCGCATCCCAGCCAGCATGACCCGCTCGTCGCCGCCCTCGCCCGCTACGTCGAGACCCTCCACGCCCGCTATCCGGGTGGCCCCGACCAGATGCGCAAGGAGAACCTTGACGCCAGAGCGAACATGCCACGGATGTGCAAGAGCAAGGACGGCAGGGCGGCGTGAAGGGGCTGCCTCGCTCTCTCGACGACATCAGAGGCCTGCGGGCGGCCCGCTGGATACGCGAGTCCACGGCCGGTCAATACGACCGCTTCGGACCGGCCAGCCAACGCGAGCAGCAGGACCGCTTCATCGAGCGATACGGACTCGTTGACACGGGCCGCGTCTTCCAGGTCGCTCAGAGCGGGACAACGGTCTGGCGCAGCCCGACAATGACCGGGATGCTCGCCGAGGCCAAGGCCGGCGGTTTCGATCTCCTCCTGGCCGGCTACTCCGACCGCTGGCAGCGCAACCTGCGACGGACCTTCGAACTTCTCGAAGACCACCTTCATCCGGCAGGCGTCGCTCTAGTCATGTGCGACCGGCGCATCCTGAGCTCCGATCCCAATGACTGGGACGAACTCGTGTCGGAGTCGGCCGGCGCGGAGAAGTACAGCCGCCGCCTCTCGGAACGCATAACCCAGGGTTACGCGGCCAAGTTCACCCAGGAGAACGACCCGGGCGGTCACGCAGGCCTGGGCTTTCGGAGATCCCTGGAGCCTCCGAATACCCTGGAGATCAACCCGGAGGAAATCGGTGTCGCGGTCAACCTGTTCGAGCGCTATGCCCTGGGCACCCTGAGTGCGAAGCAGCTGTCGGTCGAGACCGGGCTTGAAGCGTCGCGCATCCGCTGCATCCTGATGAACCCAATCTACAACGGCTGGATACGCCGCCTCCGCGGACCGGCCGAGACGCGCAAACCTGCTCCATGGCGCTCAAACCCGCCGGTCTCCGACGAACTCTGGGCGCACGTCGAAGAGGTCAGGCGGACCAAGTGTCGGGGCAGCGGTCCGCGTCGGCGTGATCGAGTAGATCTTCTAGGCGGGCTGCTCTATTGCGTATGCGGCCGCCGTATCCGAAGCGACGGCGCGGCTGCGGACCGAAAGCCACGCAAGCTCCACCCAGAGCCGTGCCCGGACTGGGGCGCCAACGCCCGCATACCAGCGGAGGCTTGGGAGGAGCCCGTCCTCGCTCAGCTGAGCGGCATCGAGCTCGACGACGGAGTGATCGCCAGAGTGGTGGCCGCTCTCGGCTCGACTGTTCGACCGGTGGCGATGGACCGCTCACGAATCGAGCGCCAGATGCGCGAACTTGCCTTGGAGCACGTCGGCGGTGGCATCAGCGACGAGACCTACCTCGCTCGCCTCAAGCATCTGCGAGGGACCCTGGCCGAGATCGAGGAGAGCGCCCAGGTCGGCGTATCGGCGGATCGAGCGGTGGAGTGGCTGCGCGCCTTTGGGGAGACCTGGCAGCAGGCCGATATCCCGCAAGCTCGGAGTGAACTCCTACACGCCATCTACGATCGGATCGTCATCGCAGGGAGGGAATTCGTGTCAGCCCGACTCACTCCGGCCGCCTACGCCCACGGCCTTGCCCTGGCTTTGCCAGAAGTGGTGGTT
>PMJT01000178.1 GCA_003158495.1 Chloroflexota bacterium
GAACGAGTACTCGACCCAGCGAATGGGGTTCTGGCCGCGGGCAAGATGTGCCTCGTACCAGCGCCGTGCCGGGAAGGCCATCATGAAGTGGGCGATGGCGCTCATCAGGAAGAACAAAGCAACAGCCGGCCCGATCGGCATCTCCCAGATCGAGCGCTGCGCGGTTACGAGATGCTGAGTCGCCTGGTCAAAATGGAGATATGTGCTGACGACGGGCGATGTCACCATGGGGTTCCTGGCGAACGAAAACGCCAGGATCGCAGCGGCCTGGATGAAGTGAAGCGCCGCCAGGACGGCGTTCCACCGGAACAGGTTCTCCGATCGATCGGCCGGGACGCTCGCGGCTGCGTGTGCGTACATGGAGCCTCCGATTCATGCCTTCGGGCTGCAACGCTTTCAACGATACGGGGAGTCCTCGACGATTCAATCCCCGGCTTGCGATCACGACCACTGTTTGACGTCCATAAGAACCGGGCCGGCCAGGGAGTAACCGGGCCGCCCCCGCGGGGAGAGAGGAGAGCCTGGGCTCAGCGACGGTTACGCACCGCCGCGAAACGCAGGGAGCCGACAGCACCCACCGCGAGGGCCAGGGCAAGCACGTTCGTCCCAGTCTCCGCGCCAACTTGGGCTACCTCGCCGCTGCCATCGGCCCAATCGCCCGCCGATATAGCCGCCGGCACCGACGATCAGAGGCGCATTCGACGAGTATGTGCTTCGGGCCTGCGAGGGGTCGGACGTGGGTCGGAAGAGTGGGTCGGATTTCCGGCGTGGCCCGCGCTTCACCATCCCAAGCTGCCCGAGCCTCCCTTGAACGGGCCTACGATTCGCGAGGTGACCCAGCCGCCGTAGAACCGTCCCGGCTGCGGCGTGGCGCGTTCGTCGCCGACCCACGCCTCGTCCACGGCCCAGGCGTAGAAGGCTACGTAATCGCGGATGGACTCATAGCCGGGGCTAGGCTCCGAGTAGGACCAGGCCGCATTCGGGATCGCCCGGCTGGGAAGGACTATGGTCCAGTAACCCGCTTCGCCCTTGAACTCGCAGAAGCTGCGATGCGACGTCGGTGCCAGGAAGTCCGGATGCACGTCCTGCGGAGGAACGTAGTACACGGGCGCCCCGGCCGTTTCGAGCACGCGGAGAGCCCGCGTGCTGTCGGCAATGACAAGGCCATCGGCAAGGATCCGGATGCGGTCGGGCACGGGCTCCACTCGCGGCGGTCGTGGGTAGTCCCACACGGATTCTTGCCCCGGGCCCGGCGTGACGGGGTCGGGCCGGTTGGAAGCGAGGCCGGCCGGGACGTGGCCGTCCGTTGCGGCGCGATCAGAAGAACTTACGTGTTTCGTCACGTTGCACCTCGATGATTCGGCGGCAGACTGCGAGAGGTCAGCGTCGGCTTGTCGTTCGGCGGGCGACGCTCGTTGCCCAGAGAGTGGCCGCAATACACAGCGCGCCGATGACGGCGAAGCCGGACGCCAGCTGCCCCGGGTTCCAGCCACCGATCAGGACTCCTCGCATCGTCTCGAGGACGTAGGTCGTCGGGTTGAGCGAGGCGGCCACCTGCAGCCATCCCTGGAGTTGCGCGCGCGGCATGAAGGTCGGGGCCAGGAAGACGAGCGGGAAGAACACGAAGGTGGCCGCCTGGGCTGCCGCGGCGTTCCCCGCCAGCAGGCCCGTGGCAACGGCATAGCCGGCGAAAGCCATGCCCCACAACAACGACAACCCGAGCACGACCAGCAGGCCCGGCACGCCCGTGGCAGAGGTAGCCCCGAGGAGCATCCCTACGCCCAGGACGAGAGTCGCCTGCGCGAGCACCAGGATGGCGCCGACGATCATCGGCGCCAGCACGATTGCCACCCGGCTTATCGGCATGGCCTGCAGACGCCGGAGGTAGCCGGTTTCCAGGTCGGTCACCAGGAGCTGTCCGGCGACAGATCCGGCCAGGGACGCGTTGACGATCGACACAGGCAGGATGAACGTGAGGAAGCTCGCCCCGATGAGCTTCTCGAAGCCGGCCGAAGAGCCGAACGCACCGGTGTAGACGGCGAGGAAGAAGAGGCTTATGGCGAGGTTGATGTAGGTCGTCGGGGATACGACCAGCTGGCGCAGCAGGCGCGCGAGCAGGATGCCGACCTGCGTGACGAAAGAAGGCGACGCGGGCAGCATCGCCGTGTCCGGAAACTGAGTTGCTATGGCGTTCATGCGGCCACCTCCTGTGGCTCGGACTGCTCGATGAGATGACCGCCGACCACGTGGCGGAAGACGTCGTCCAGGGTCGGCCGCGCCAGGGCCACGCTGAGCGGTTCGATCCCGGCCGCGGTGAGGGTCGCGAGGGTTCGCGGCACCGCCGCACCGCCGTCGCGGACCGCCAGGGCAACCCGGCCGCGCCCTTCGCCCCGGCCGCCAAGCAGTGTCGCGGCCCGCTCCTCGAGATCCGGGCGGACCTCGATCGTCAGCACGTCGCCGCCGATGCTTCGCTTGAGTTCATCGGACGTTCCTTCGATGCGCAAGCGGCCCGAAGCGACGATTCCGATCCGGTCTGCCAGAGCATCCGCCTCTTCGAGGTACTGAGTGGTCAGGAGCACGGTCACTCCATCGTCACGGAGGCGTCCCATACGCTCCCACATGGACTGGCGGGAGATTGGATCGAGGCCGGTGGTCGGCTCGTCGAGGTAGACCACGCTGGGTCGACCGACCAGGGCGAGCGCCAGGTCGAGGCGCCGCCGCATGCCCCCGGAATAGGCCTTCAGCCGCTTCTCCGAAGCATCGACGAGATCGAACTCGCGCAGCAACTCATCTGCCCGCCGCCCGGCCTCCGATCGGGAGATGCCGAGAAGCCGGGCGTGCCTGGCGATCAGGTCGCGGCCGGTAGCAGCGGAATCGACGCCCGTTTCCTGGAGGGCAACTCCGATTCGGCGCCGAACGGCGACGGCCTGGCCGACGACGTCAAAGCCGGCAACATGCACCGCCCCGGAGGTAGGTAGGAGCAGCGTTGCCAGGACGCCGATCGTAGTCGACTTGCCGGAACCGTTGGGGCCGAGGAGGCCGTAGATCTCTCCCGGCCGAACCTCGAATGAGAGGCCGTCCACTGCCGGCGGAGAGTCGGGAGCGTATCGCTTGACCAGGTCGTCGACGACGATTCCTGGCGAATGATGTTGGTCCATGCCTGTTCCTCACTGGGTTGGTTACTCCCAGTTCGGAAGAACCGCGGATTCGGATGGGGCTATCGCGCCGGGCTCGGGGCGCCCGATATACTCGATTGCGATACGGCGGCCCATCCCACTGCCGCCGGGATACGAGGCCGTGGTGGAGGACGCGGAACTGCTGGCGCGGATCGCCGCCGGCGACCAGCACGCCATCGAGACCCTCCACGAGCGGTTCGCGCCCGGCATGTACTCCGTGGCCATGCGCGTGACCCGGTCCGAACGGCTCTCCCAGGAAGCGGTCCAGGACGCCTTCATGGCCGTGTGGCAGGACCCGCGCAGATTCGACCCCGCTCGCGGCTCACTGGGACCGTGGATGTTCACCCTGGCCCGCTACAAGGCAATCGACGCCGTGCGCCGCGAGGCGGCCGTCAAGCGCCATACGGCCGAGGTGGACCTCGAGCTGTACGAGGCCCCGGACGACGTCCACGACGAGGTGTGGCGGGGGCTCCGCCGCGAGCGACTGAACGACGCGATAGGCCGCCTTCCCGAGGATCAGCGACGGGCGCTCAGCCTTGCCTTCATCCAGGGGCTCACCCACGTGGAGGTCGCGGAGCGCGAAGGGATCCCGCTAGGCACGGCGAAGACGCGCATCCGGACGGCCCTGCTTCGGCTTCGCTCGTCGCTGGAGCTGGATCTCTCGGATGCCGAGTCGACGGGCCTACCCGGCGTGTCGATCACCGGCGCGGAGGGTCGAAGGCAAGCAACCGACGCCCATAGTGGGCGGACGCAATCCGAGTTGGTTCCATGATCGAACAAGCACCAGAAGTAACGCAGTTCGTGACGGCACCCTTCGATGCCGAGCCCACGGCAGCGGCAGGAGGATCTCGATAGTGAATGACTCGCCGATGCCGGAACTCCCCGAGGTTCCGGCCCAGCTCTCGCCGGACGGAGACGTCGCGGCGCCCGAGTTCCTGGCTTCCCTCCTGGCCGATGGCGACGACGACATGGCGGCCTGGGTCATGAGCCAGGCCCTGTCCGAACGCTCCCGGGCCGAGGTCTACGACGAAGTCGTACGACCGGCGATGGAGCTGGTGGGCACTCGCTGGGCGGAAGGCCAGTGGTCGATATCGGTCGAACACCTGGCCAGCGTGGCGCTCAACCAGGCGCTGTCGCGCGTCCGGCCACCCGAGAATCCCGAGTCGCGCATCGGGCCCACGGCCGTGCTGGCCGCGCCGGAGATGGAACAGCACGTTGCCGGTCTCGTCTGCCTGGCCCAGATCCTCGAGGACGACGGCTGGCACGTCGAGAACCTCGGGGCAAACGTCCCGGCGGACGATCTCGTGAGCTTCATTTCGGCCAGGGACGTGGACCTTGTGGCCATGACCATCGGAACGACCGATCGGCTGGAGGCACTCCGCGGGGCCGTCGATGCCCTCAGGGCCGCCGGCGGTGGGGCGGCCGAATTGCCGCTCCTCGTCGGCGGGCACGGGGTCGCAGAGATCGCGCAGCTGGCAGGGGCAAGCCGAGTCTGCCACTCGCTGGCCGACGCACAGCAATTCGCCCGCNNGTAGTACTCCCACATCCGGATGAAACGCTCGTCGAATCCCTGCGAGCGGACCGCGTCGAGGTTTCCCATGAAGTGGGCGCGCCATTCCTGCAGGGTGCGCACGTAGCTCGGCGCGACATCCGTGACGCCGGTGAGCAGGAGCCGGGTCCGATGAAGAGACCTCTCGATGACAGAGAGGGACGGCAGCAGGCCGCCCGGGAATATGTAGAGCTGGATCCAGTTGGCCCCTCGCCGCTGCCGCTCGTAGGCGACGTCCGGATACGCGATTGTCTGCAGGCTCAGGCGGCCGCCCGGCTTAAGCGCCTTGTCGCAAGCCTCAAAGAAGGCCTCGTAGTACTCGGCGCCCACGGCCTCGAGCATCTCGATCGACACGATGGCGTCGTAGGTCCCCTCGATCTCGCGGTAGTCGCGCAGCTGGATGTCCACGAGAGCCTGCAGGCCGGCAGCCCTGACCCGCTCGACCGCGAGGTCCCGCTGGGCTTTGGAGATCGTGACCGACGTCACGCGGCAGCCCAACTGTCCTGCGGCGTAGATCGCGAAGCCACCCCATCCACAGCCGATCTCCAGGACGTGCATCCCGGGTCGCAGGCCGGCGCCTTCTGCCATCAGGCGGTACTTGTTCCTCTGGGCGTCGGAAAGGGACTGCTCCGGCGACTCGAACACGGCCGATGAGTAGGTCATGGTCTCGTCGAGGAAGAGGCGGTAGAAATCGTTGCCGAGGTCGTAGTGGGCGGCGATGTTTCGGCGGCTGCCCGAGACGGTGTTGCGCCGCGAGCGATGCAGGAGGGTTCGCGGCAGCTGCGCCAGGCGATGCCACGGGCCGCCCGCCAGGTCCAGGGATCCGAGGTTGAGCGCAGCCAGCGAGAGAAGAGCGGCCAGGTCCGGGCTCGACCACTGCCCATCCATGTACGACTCTCCGGCACCGACCTCGCCGTGAAGGACGATCCGCCGGGCGGCGGCCTTGTCGTGGACGCGTATCTCGGCCGTGCGATCGGAGGAACTGTCGCCGTAGACGCGGCGCCGGCCGTCCGGTTCCACCACGGTCAGGCGGCCGATCCGGATGCGCGAGGCCATGGCAAGCGCCGCTCGCCAGGCAGCGGCTTCAAGAGCCGGCAGGCGGGTCAGGCCCCGGCGTTCCGCCTGGGCCGAGTGGCTCGAGGCTTCCTGCGCCCTATCGGTTGTTGCGGTTCCGGCTCTCATCGGGCCGTTCCCTGTCCAGGTGGCAAGGCTCCGGCGACCCTCGTTCCGTGGCCCCTCGCCGCCCCGTGGCGGTGGAAGGACGCTCCCTTGAGCCACAGCCGCAGGGCGTGCCAGTAGATCGCGCCGATGGTCTTGAGCGTCACGAACGGGTAGCGGGTGAGAAGCCGGCCCACCGCGCGATTGGTTGCCGGGAGGCGCCGGAGGACGACACTGGTCGTCAACACGGGCGAGCCGTGCTCGGTCTCGTTGATCGCGATCCGCAGCTCAGACGGGCGATCCCACGTCCGCACCGTGTAACCCGCGTCCATGCCGATGAAGGGCGACACGTAGAAGTCCTTCTCCATCGAGGCCGTGTGCTCGTCGCCTCGACGCTCCGGCCATAGCGTATACAGCCGCCGTTCGCCGTGAGTGTTGTTCACCTCGACGATCACGACCCGCAACTCGCCGGCAGCATCGCGGCACAAGTAGAAGCTGGCCGGGTTGAAGAGGTAGCCCAGGATGCGCAGGTTCGTGACCAGCGTGATGCGCCAGTCGACCGGGTCGACACTGTAGCCCGAAAGGTGCTCCCGCACCGATTCGGCGAGCGATACCGCCGGGGGAAGCATGTGATCGTCGTCGCGGAATGTCAGGACGTTGCGCCTGTTCCGGCTCACGAGCCTGAGCTTCGAGGCCGCCTCGTCGATCTCATCCAGGTCGAGGGCGAAGTACCAGACGTCGTGCTCGAGCTCGTAGACGAATGGGCTCGAGCGGCGATGCCGAACCTTGCCCTCCAGCAGGTGCGACCTCATGCCGCCAGCTCCTCGATCGAGGCCGACACCATCGCCGCTGCCTCGTAGCCAGAGCGGCAGCCGTCCTCGTGAAAGCCGTAACCGAGGTGTGCGCCCGCGTACCAGGTCCGGTTGCGGCCCTGTGTAGCGCGCAGGTCATGCTGGGCGTTGAGCGTCCGAAACGTGTACATGGGGTGGCTGAATTCACGGGCCACGATCACTCGATCGGTCTCGATCTCCCTCCCCGGGTTCAGCGACACGAAGTACTGCCCGGGTCCGGGCAGCGACTGCAAACGGTTCATGTGATAGGTCATGGTCACTTCGCCGCTCGGCCGGCGGCAGTCGGCCACGTCCACGTTCCAGGAGGCCCACGCCCGGTCGGCCTTCGGCATGACCCCCTCGTCGGTGTGGAGCACGACCATATTGCGAGAGTAGTCGAAGCCCGAGAGCGTGTTCCGTTCCACGAGGTCGGCGTCGCGCAGCAGGGCCATTGCGTCGTCGGCATGAGTGGCCATAACCACGGCATCGAACCGCTCCGCGGTCCCGTCGGCCGTGGTCACGGTGGCGCCGCCGGCATCCCGCGTAACTGAGACGACCCCGCTGTCGAGGCGCACGGCGTCTTCGGGCAGCGTGGCCAGGATCTTCTTGACGTATTCGTTCGATCCGCCCTTCACGACTCGCCACTTGACCTTGCTGGGATAGCCGATGAGGCCGTGGTTGTCGAGGAAGTGGAGCAGGTAGTCGAGCGGAAAGTCGAGGATCCGATCGGCGGCCGTAGACCATACCGCCGACGTCACTGGGACGATGAAGTGGTTCCGAAAGGCCGAGCCGTAGTGGCCGCGGTCCAGGAAGTCGCCCAGGGTGTCGCGCGTGTTCGCGCCCGAGTCGAGGCGCTGGCGGGCCTCGCCGTAGAAGCGCAGGACCTCGCCGATCATCTTCCAGTGCGAGGGCCGAAGGACCGTCCCGGGGCGCGGGAACCAGCCGCCGGCCCCTCGGCTGCTGAACTCGATTCCGCAGGATCCGCAAGTGCAGCCGAACGACATGTCGCTGGGCTGCGTCGCCACGCCCAGTTCGGCCAGGAGCCGCGTGAACAGCGGATACGTCTTCTCGTTGTAGACGATGAATCCGGTGTCCACCGCGACGGGTCCTCGATCAGTCTGGATCGAGACGGTGGCGGTATGCCCGCCGGCGGCGGGCTCTCTCTCGAACAACCGGACGTCGTGCTCGCCGTTCAGCACGTACGCAGCGGTCAGGCCGCTGATCCCGGAACCGACTACGGCAACCTTCATTCTGTCCATCACCCCCTGTTCGAAACGAAGTCGAAAACAGATGGGGCAGTGGCGGCCGGAATTACGAGCCCGGCGAGCGGGCCGGGGCCGCGGGGTCAGCAGCCTGTTGCGGGGCCGCGGTCTCTCGTGCCGACATCTCGTTCAGCGTCTTCTCCATCCCTGCAAGAGCGTCCTTCGCAATCTTGCGGAATGAGCCGCCCAGGAACGGCTGGATCAGCCTCAGCAGGCCGCCTAGCCGGATGTCGGCCGTGTAGTCGATGCGGGTGCCCGTCCCCGATCGCTCGAAGCGGATCTCGTCGACCGCCGAGACACCCGAACCCGAACCTGTGAGCACGACGCGGCGCATCGGCTCCAGCTCCGAGACGCGGTATTCCATCGGGGCGAACCGGCCACCCATCCGAACCATGAGCCTGTACCGGGCGCCGATCGCCGGCGGCCCGGGGTTGACGGCCTCGGACGATCTGACGCCCGGATCCCATCGACTCGAGTTTGCGAAATCCGCGACAAACGGAAATGCCACATCCAACGAGAGCGGAGTTTCGATCTCTTCATGAAGCCTGGTCATCACGATCTCCTGCAGGTCCCTTCCGAGACCCGGTGTTGCGAGGTACTAATTGGATCCGAGGAACCTTCTCGACTGGACGCTCGAGCTGACGGTCGTCGCCAGCTTCGGTCGCCCAGGACTAGTTCTCCGTCGGCGGCTGTTTGGATGGGATTCGCCAGCGCCGAATTCCATGGCTGGACGGACCGTCCTCGTCACCGGCCCAACCTCAGGGCTCGGGCGAGCCGCGACCGAAGCCCTCGCGGCGCTCGGCGCCCGGGTCGTCCTCGTAGGCCGGAGCCCGGAACGTTTGGCCGCGCTCCGGGATTCGCTGACTCGTGAGCACGGCGAGGATCGCTTCCCCGTAGTCCTGGCCGACATGGGCTCACTGGCATCAGTGAGGGCGGCCGCGAACCTGGTTCTCGCCACCGAATCGCGGCTCGACGTGCTCATCGACAACGCCGGGGCCATATTCGCGGAACGAACCGTCGGCCCGGACGGCATCGAGGCGACCCTTGCCACGCTCGTCGTCGGCCCGTTTGCGCTCGAGGCGGCGCTGCTGCCGCTGATGGCCCGTACGCCGGGGTCCCGCATCGTCTCGGTGACCTCGGGTGGCATGTACACACAGCCCGTTCGCCTCGACGACCTGCAGTACGAACGGGAGCTGTGGTCCGGCCCGCGGGCCTATGCCCGGGCCAAGCGGATCCAGGTGGCGCTGATGCGGGAGTGGAACCGGCGGCTGGTCAGGGCCGGGATCGACGTAGCAGCGAGCGCCATGCACCCCGGCTGGGCCGACACTCCGGGGCTGGCCGAGGCCCTGCCGGGCTTCCACCGGCGCATGCGGCCGCTCCTTCGCACCCCGGCCGAGGGAGCGGATACGATCGTCTGGCTGGCCAGGCGTTCTGCGGCGGTAGGCGGCAGGCTCTACCTGGACCGGAGGCCGCGGCCGTTCGACCGCATCCCCGCCACCAGGCTCACGGCGGAGGACCGGCGGCGGCTTTGGGATGCCGTCCTGGAGCTATCCGGGTCACCCGATCCGATAAGAGTTTGACGACGCTCGCGGCGGAGCGCCCGTCCCGAATCGACCCTCGAAGGGCCTACGGGCAGGTATCCCGCGGGGCCGGCTTGCCGGACCAGGTGCTGTCCGCACCGAACAACTGGACGGACAGAGCGGCAACCTTGGCGTTGATCAGGCAGGTCGACGAGGTTGCGCTGCTGATGCCGGTAACCGAGTAGGGCGGCCCCAGCACGACCTGCGAGAAGTTCTTGGTCGGAACGTCCTGAGCCATGGCTACGTAGTCTGCGACCTTGTCGGCCGGGAAAGTCGTCGTCACGCTCGATCCGACCGTGGATATCAGGCTCGGCAGCTTCAGCAGCTGTGACGGCTGGGCCATCTTGTGCAGCAGCGCGATCAGGACTTCCTGCTGGCGCGACGCGCGCCTCCAATCGCTGTTGTTTGTACCGTGACGGGATCTCACGTAGGCCAGGGCGGTCCTGCCATCGAGGTGTTGCGGCCCGGCGGCAAGATAGAACACCCCCGCGTTACCGTCCAGCCAATCGTAGGTCGGGTCGGCGATGACACCGGCGTTGACGACATCGATCCCGCCGACCGTGTCGATCATCTTGATGAACCCATTGAGGTCCATCACCGCGTAGTAGTTGATCGGAATGCCGACGAGGTAGCTGACCTCCTTGACGAGGGTGATGTACGGGCTATCGGGCGACTTGATCCAGCCGTTGCGGACGTACGTTGGTACCGAATTGATCTTGGTCTTGGCAGAGTCGACGCCGCCGAAATAGAACGGGAAGCTGGCGCTGTCGCGCGGCACGCTGACCATCTGCACGGAGTTCGTCTGCGGGTCGTAACTCACGACCATGATCGAGTCGTAGAGATGCTCAGAACGGCTCGGGGCCGCATCCACGCCGGTGAACAAGATCGTGATGCGGCCGTTCACGGCAGGCGCGGGCAGGGACGACCCTGGTGCCTGGCTGCCTCCGGGCGTCGCCTGATCGATCAGATCGGTGTTGCCCTGGCCGAAAAGCCGCGATCCCGCGCCCGAGGTTTCGGCGAGGAGGTAACCCGCGCCGGCGTGACTCACCACGATGGCCGCCGCAAGAGCAAAGAGCACCAACCTGTCGAAAGCCCGGCGCGTTCTTCGCCGCTCGCCGCTCGCGAAAGCGTGGCCGACAGCCCAGACTCGCCAAAGACCGAGCAGGAACACGACCGCGACGGCCGCCAGGCTGAAGGATGGGTCCGCAAAACGCGCGGCGAATACCACCGCACCCTGGCGTAGCTCGTAGGCGAGCAGCAGCAGGACAAGGAATGCCGGCAGGGCGAAGAGAACCGCCAGCCGGCGCCGGCCGGTGTAGAGCTGCCCCAGGCCGGGCCAGAGGAAGGAAAGCAGGGCTGCTCCGGCAGGGGATCGCCCGGCCACCCTGGCTCTGGCGGCCTTCGTAGGCGCGTTCAANNGACGCCTAGACTACGACTAAGAAGCCTTGGAGGCGAACGTGAGCCCAGAGCCGACCCCGACAACAAGTCGAGTATTCGCCGCCGATCCGGCCCAAAGGCGTGTCGCCGGTGACCTCTACGAGGGCATCGCGGGCCTTCCGATCGTCAGCCCGCACGGCCACGTCGACCCACGTCTCCTCGCCGACCCGGACGCGACATTTGGGACGCCGACGGACCTCTTCATAGTCCCCGACCACTACATCCTGCGAATGCTCTACTCGCAGGGGATTCCTCTCGAGGCGCTGGGGGTTCGTCGCCGAATCGGGGGTCCCGACGAGCCGACGACTGTGGCCGATCCCCGTCGTGCCTGGCAGGTTTTTGCGGACAATCTCCACCTGTTCCGTGCCACCCCATCGGCCATGTGGCTCGCCGCCGAACTCCGAGACGTGTTCGGTATCGATGAGCCGCTCACAGCCCACAATGCCGGGGCGATCTACGACGAACTGTCGGCCAGGCTCGCCCGCCCCGAGTTTCGACCGCGTGCCCTATTCGACAGGGCCGGAATCGAGACGTTGTGCACGACGGACGATGCAGCCGACCAGCTCGAGAGCCATCGGGCAATCCGGGCGTCCGGCTGGCCGGGCGACGTACGTCCGACGTTCCGGCCCGATGGGGTGATCAACCTGCTCGCCCCGGGCTGGCGGACACGCCTCGATGCTCTATCGGCCGCCGTCGGCCGGGAGATCACGAGAACCGCCGCGCTCGTGGCCGCGTTGGAGGAGAGGCGATCGTTCTTCGGCAGGATGGGCGCGGTTGCCACCGACCACGGCGTCGAGTCGGCGTACACCGCGTCGCTCGGCGAGGGCGAGGCGGACACGATCCTGGAACATGCCCTCCGGGGCGAGGCCACGCCCGACGAGGCTCGTCGCTTCAGCGGTCACATGCTGATCGAGTTTGCCCGCATGAGCGTCGAGGACGGCCTCGTCATGCAACTGCACGTCGGCTCATTCCGCAACCACAACGCGGCGCTGCTCGAGCACTTCGGAACCGACATCGGCGCGGATATCCCCGTCGCGACGGAGTTCACGCGCAACCTTCGGCCCCTGCTCGAACGGTTCGGGAATGACCCACGCCTGACTCTCATCCTCTTCACGCTCGACGAAAGCGTGTATTCGCGCGAACTCGCCCCGCTGGCGGGCCACTACCCTGCTCTGCGGGCCGGCCCGCCGTGGTGGTTCCACGACAGCGTCAACGGGATGGCCCGCTACTTCGACCAGGTGATCGAAACGGCCGGGCTCTACAACACGGTCGGTTTCAACGACGACACGCGGGCCTTCTGCTCCATCCCGGTCCGGCACGCTGTTTGGCGGCGCGCCAGCGCGAACTGGCTGGCCGGCCTGTTAGTGCGTGGCATCATCGATGAAACCGACGCCCCGATCATGGCGACCGAGCTGGCGTACGGTCTGGCGAAGCGAGCCTACCGACTCGACGGCCGCAGTCCGGGCGCATAGCGACGATTTCCGGCGACGTGTCTCGACGAAGCCATCGCGGATCGGCCCGGGCTCAGGCAGTCCGAGATTCGATTGATTGCGACTTCCAGGGCGGGAAGCCCAACCGGGACCCGATCAGGGGATATAGAGCCCGTGACGTCGAACACGAGATCTGCCGTGTTGCCGGTATTGGCCATGTACGTGGCAGAGAGTGTCCCTGTGCTCGGGAGAGCCACCGTGAGGCCATTGCCCGTGATCTGGCCGGCGGTGAGTGAAGTTGATCGTGGAGGTCGACGGGCGCACGATCGGGGTCGGACCCAGATAGATCGCCCAGGACGAGGTCGAGAGTTAATCGGCGGAGGCCGCGCTGCAGCGGGTCAAGGAGACTCCTGGCGGGAGACCCGCGGGTTGAACCGAGTCGCCACCGACTGAGACGGGCGACAACTTCTCTCGGCACAGGTCGGAAGCGTTCGACCCGCCGGGGATGCAGGAGAGGTGGCGATTGCCACCCTCTCGCTTGGCCATGTACATGGCATAGTCTGCGGCCCTCAGCAGTGTCTCGGTGTCCAGACCGTTCTCCGGATAGAAGGTGATGCCGATGCTGACACTGGCCATCACCTCGTGTCCATCCAGACGGAAGGGCTTCGCAAGAGCACGCTGGACCTTCATCGCGGCCGTCTCCGCGTCGGCAACCTGGTGGGCGGTTTCGAGGATGATCACGAACTCGTCCCCGCCTATGCGGGCGACGGTGTCGCTCTGTCGGACGCACTTGGTGAGCCTCTGCGCGACGGCGCGGAGCAAGAGATCGCCGAATTCATGGCCACGAGAGTCGTTGACGTCCTTGAAGTGGTCGATGTCCATGAACAGGACTGCGAAGGACGTGGCGGCGCGGCTGGCGCGGCTGATGAGTTGATTCATCCGGTCGATCATCAGGAAACGATTTGGCAGATCGGTGAGCGTGTCGTGCGTAGCAAGGTGCTGGAGAGCGACCTCGGTCTCCCTCATTTCGTTGATCTCACGTGTGATGCCAACCAGGCCAACGACATTCCCCAACTCATCGTGGAGCGGCAGCTTGGTAGTCAGCGTCCAATTCGTCCGCCCGTTGGCGAGCTTTCGGCTTTCGATGACCCCAATGATCGGGCGGTCTGTCTCCATGATCCTGATGTCATCGAGCCGGGTCCCCTGGCCAAATGCCTCTCCAAACAGGTCGATGTCCGTCTTGCCGATCAATTCGGCGGGATCAGAGAAACCTAGGTCCTGGGCCATCTTTCGACTGACGCGCACGAGGCGGCACCCACGATCCTTGAAGTAGATGCTATCCGCGGTGGTCTCCATGAGCGCGTGGAACAGAAACTCATCGCTCGGTATGTGATTCGACTCGGGCCGACCGATCATCGCCACGGTTGGCTCATCGGACGGCATCGGTGACAGTCGGGTGCTCGACGTCCCACGCCATGCGCATCGCGTCCCAATAGTTGGCCCGGGCCCAGATCGCTTCTCGCTCTGCCTCGAACCGTTCTGCAGTCCTTGGAGTCGTGTGCTGGACTCGACGCTGGGCCCTGTTGATTGAACTGACGAGGTTGGCGAGGTCGTGTGTCATCTTGGCCG
>PMJT01000076.1 GCA_003158495.1 Chloroflexota bacterium
GCCGAGCTCGAGGCCGCGGTCAAGGAATTCGCGGACATCTTCTGGTCGACCAAGAAGTAGCGTCCCAGGACGACGGCGGCCGATGGCCACCCAGCCGCCCACTGAGACCGATCGACGAAACGCCGGAGGCGATTCCTCCGGCGTTTCAGCATCCGGCGATACTGCCGCGCCCGCGGGGCTCTGGGGGCGAATCCGGGGCGGAACCTGGCGTGCGGCGGTCGCCGAAGAGAGCATGGCCCCGGCGCTGGCCGCGGGCGACTGGCTCCTGCTCGACCCCACACCGCGCCGGTGGCCTCGCCGCGGCAGCATCGTGGTCTTCCGCGAGCCCGACAGCGGCGTTTTGGCCATAAAGCGCATCGCCGCGGGACCCGGCGATCAGGTCCGGATCGCGGCCGGACTCCTTCACCTCGCCCCGGACGAGGCCTGGCTGCTCGGCGACAACGACGCCATCTCGCTGGATTCGCGGCACTACGGCCCGGTCACGCTGGAAGCGCTAGTTGGCCGGGCCTGGTTCCGCTACGGGCCCATGGGGCGCGTGGGACCGCTCCGGCACCGCTAGGCCACTCGCCGCACTTCGCCCCCGCGCCGCGGGCGGCGCCACTCGCCTAGACCTGCCCGATCAGCTCCCTGGCGGCCAGCTCGATCATGGCGTGATCGCGCGGCAGAAGGTCCTGGAGCATCATCCGCTCGATCCCAGCCGCCGCAAAACGGGCGACCATCGCCCGGGCCTGGTCCGGTGTTCCGGCAATCCAGCGCGGACGGCGCTCCTCCAGCCACGCGGCCGCGTCCGAGTCATCGGCCCCGACCATCGCCAGCTGAGCCTTGACGCGGACCTGGAACTCAGCCTCGTCGGCGCCCATGAGGAGGCCCGCCATGACGGAGCGGCGGATCGTGGCCGGGTCGCGGCCGATCTTTCGGCACTCGTCGTCGAGCCTCGCGTTGATCGCTGCGCACGTCTCGGGGCCGACGCTCGACATGTTGCACTCGTCCGCATACCGGGCGGCGAGCCGGAGCGACCGCGGGCTGCCCTCACCGCCGACGATGATCGGTGGATGAGGCCGCTGAACCGGCTTCGGGACGAACGAGGCGTCCCGGATGCTGACCTGCTTGCCGTCGTACGACCAGCCGTCCGGCTCCTCCCATAACCCGTGGAGGATGGCCAGCTGGTCCTCCATGAGGTCGGCCCGGCGGTNNGACTTCGATCCTGCCGCCGCTCATTTCGTCGGCGGTCGTGACCACCTTGGCGAACGACCCGGGGTGGCGGAACGTGACGGGCGAGACGAGCGCTCCGAGCCTGATTGTCGATGTCTCGCGCGCTATTCCGGCCAGGACCGTCCACGCGTCAGTGGTCGCCCTCCCGTCCGGCCCGGGGAAGCTGCGGTAGTGGTCCGATCGGAAGAAGGCCTCGAAGCGGAGCCGTTCGGCGAGGCGCGCCAGATCGAGCTGTTCTGCGTAGCTGAGTCCCTGCTGGGGCTCGATCATGAGCGCGAAACGCATCTTCCATCCTCCAGCCGGGTGTCGCTTGATGAACCAGTTGGGCACAGTTTGACCGGTCCTCGATTCGTCGTTGTCCGTGTCATATTCGTCCTGCAAAGAATCTTCGGCACGGGTAGACTTCGGCCGTTCCGATCGCGACGGGGTCGACGGAACGACCCAGATTTCGTGTGGGTTTCCCGAAATCATCTTCAGGCGGGCCGGCTCCCCCTCACCGGCCCGCCTTCTTTTTCCCGTCCCGACGCCCGGCTCAACGCCCGCGTACCCCNNCAGCGCTGGATCCCGATCATCCCCGTGCCGTACGCAGAAGTCGACGCCCGCGGCTTCATCCTCATGACGCTGGAGGCCTGGCACGAAGGGACCGGCTACGAGTTCGCGATCGCCGACGCGGCAACGGACCGTTACATCGGCTCCATCGGGCTCCACATCGGGCCGAACCCGCGGCGCCATGCCGTCGGCTATCTCGTCGCGCCCGAGGCTCGAGGCCGCGGCGTTGCAGTCCGGGCACTCCGCCTCGTCACCCACTGGGGCTTCGAGCAGCTGAGGATCGAGCGTCTGGCCCTCTGGACGCTGCCGGGCAACGTCCGCTCCCAGCGAGTCGCGGAACGGGCCGGGTTCCGCTTCGAGGGGCTCGCCCGCAACTGGGAGTCGGACCGGGACGAACAGGCGATGGACGCGGTCATGTACTCCCTGACGCCCGAGGACCTGGCCGAGGCTGAAGCCACGACCAGTGGTGGGGCGGCCGAGGCCTCTGCCGGCCGCGATGCGGGCCCGGTTGTCACCGCCACCCGGGCGCAGATCGCCGACGTGCCGCGCGAGTTGCGCGCCCCCGGCACGCGGGCGGCGCCGTTCGTGGAGATAGCTGCGGTCGCCGACCTGGCACCGGGGACGATGCGCCGCGTCACCAGGGCGGACCTGGATCTCATGGTCGCCTGGACCCAGGACGGCATCGTCGTCACTGACGACCGCTGTCCGCACATGGCGGCGCCACTAAGCATCGGCGAGCTGGCGGGTTGCGTGGTCGCCTGCCCGCTGCATGAGGGCCGTTTCAACCTCGCGACCGGCGAAACGGTGCAGATGCCCACAACCGGCGGGCTCGACGCGGACGGTGGCTACCACCGTCCCTGGTCGCCGACCGGCGCGGAACTCAAGCCCGAACCGCCCACCAAGAAGCTCGAGGCGCGACGCCTGACTCGCGTCAACCGGCTGCGCTACTACCCCGCGCGGATCCGGTTCGGAAGACTCGAAGCGCAGCTGCCGATCGTGCCGGAGTAGTGACAGCGCAGCCGCGTCGCGATCGGCCGAGCGCGGGCGCTCGGTCCGGGTAGGGGCGCTCGGCCTAGAGGTGGTCGGAGGAACGGCGCATCGGCTGGCTCCCAGCGGCCTGGTCCACTCGATCCGCCTTCTCACGTTCGGAGTAACCCTCGGTCAACCACCGGCACGCCTGGTCCATGTCGTCCGTGCACCGAATCAGATCGAGATCCTCGGGCGAGATGTTGCCGTGGGCAATCGGCTCGGCCCGGATCCAGTCCAGCAGCCCCGACCAGTACGACTTGCCGATCAGGACGACCGGGAAGTGGCGGATCTTGCCCGTCTGGATGAGCGTCAGCGATTCGAAGAACTCGTCGAACGTGCCGAAGCCGCCGGGGAAGATGGCGAAGCCGTCCGCGTACTTGACGAACATCGTCTTGCGGGCGAAGAAGTACCGGAATTCGACGCCGAGATCCACGTAGGGATTGACCGACTGCTCGTGCGGCAACTCGATATTGCACCCGATCGAAAGCCCGCCTGCTTCGTGGCAGCCGCGGTTGGCGGCTTCCATGATCCCCGGCCCGCCGCCGGTGATGACTGCGAAGCCTTCCTTTGCCAGGAGCCCGGCAAGCTCCCTGGCCTGGGCATAGTAGGGATCGCCTTCGTGAATTCGGGCGGAACCGAAGACCGTGATGGCCTTGCCGACCGCCGCCAGGGCATCGAAGCCCTCCACGAACTCGGCGAGGATGCGAAGCGAGCGCCATGGGTCCGAATCGAGAAACGCCGGGCGGACGCTGGAGGCCAGCAGCCGCTCGTCTTCGGTTCGAGCGTGGACCGTCAGCATCGCGGCGGCTTTCGGCCTGTAGGTCACGCGACCGCTTCGGCGCCGGTCGTGGTTTCCGTTTCCGGTGCCGGTGCCGTTGCCGGTGTGATTGGCGGTTCCGTTGCGCAGGCCCGGGCCGGTTTCGGGTTGGCCATTGGCGGCCGGATGGGTCGTGCGGCCGGGCGTCGCCGGTTGACCGGACTTTGCCGGCCTGGCGGCGCCCCGGTCTCTCTTGGATAGTTGCTTAGGCATTCGTATCTCCTGGTCTTACCGGACAGAATGCCACGCGGAAGGCACCTCTGTTCGGGCGTCGCGATAGGCATCGGCCGGCAGGACGTTGGCAATCACACTGGAGTTGGAGGTCGGAGCCGGCGACGCGGTGTTATGGCGGCCCCACGAACGGCTGCAAACGGGGTCGGTCTACTTTGGCTCCGCCGCGAGCCATGCCTTCCAGGTCGCGTCGGACGGACCAGCCGTGAACGCGTTCCCCAGGCGGACCAGCGGCAGACGGAGAAGCGCGTTGTCCGACAGCAGCCGAGCCGCGATCTCGTCCGGGTCCAGGCGCATGTACCCGAGGCCCAGGTCCTTGTAGCGGCGGCCCTCCGTGTCCAGCACGGCCGCGGCGCCGAGCCGCTCCACGAACCGCCGCAACTCGCCCGCCGCGATCGGTTTGCGCCGCAGGTCCACGAACGTGACGTTGACGCGCCTCTCCTTGAAGAACCGCAGCGCGGCCTGCGTCGGGCGCGAATCGACGAGCCCGAACATCTGGACGGTAGGACCCTGCGGCGCCGGCACGCGGCTAGCGTACCGAAAAGCGGTGATGCGATGGCGGGGCGCGCCGGGGGCGCCGGCGCGCGGTTGAGTGGCGACATCGCCGCCACTCCCTCCCCGTCGGGGCCCGAGCCGGGTACCATCCGTGCAGGAGGTGCGGCGTGGTCTGGTTCACCGTTGAATTGAGCGACAAGCCCGGGTCCCTGGCGAAGATGGCAACCGCCCTGGGCGACAAGGGCATAAACATCGGCGCGATCGTCGGCATCGCCGAGGACACCGACGGGGCACTGATGCTCGCCACGAGCGACGCCGAGGGAACGCGCTTGGCGTTCAAGGCGCTGGGCCTCGCCTTCGAGGAGCACGACGCGGATGCCGGTCTGACCCTCGACGACCACCCGCGCGTGGCCCAGGGCCTGGCGGACCACGGCCTGGGCGTCGGCTGAGGGGCCGATATGCCACACCCCGCCAACTCCGCGCCGACGGTTGCCGTCCGGATCGACTACGAAGACCGACCCGAGGCGATCCCGGAGATCGTGGCCAGTGTCGCCGCCGCCGGCGGCACTCTCCGCACCCTGAGCACCGTGCGCCGCTGGAAGGACGAAGCCGGCAGCGCCATGGTCGAGGTCGAACTCGAGGTCGAAGGGCTGGCCGAAGGCCAGGTCACAGGCATGCTCGACAGCCTGCCCGGTCTCCGCGGCTGCCGGCTGACGAAGTCGCTGGACAAGGTCTTCGGCAAGCGGCTCATCGTCATTGGCGGCGGCGCGCAGATCGCCCAGGCCGTGCTCGGAGCGGTCAGCGAAGCGGACCGCCACAACCTCCGCGGCGACATCACCCGGGCGGTCCAGGAACTGCAGGCCGTCGGCATCCCGGTCGTCTCGCTGAACATGGTCGGATCGGTGCCGGATGTCGCGGACCTCGTGGTCACGGACCCGGTGCAGGCCGGCACGATGGCCGTCATGGGCATCGCGGACACCGCCAAGTTCGACTTCGCGCGCCAGAAAGGCCGGCGCTACTAGNNGCCGCGCCGGCGATGCCGTTCAGCATGGCCGGGTACGAGCTGCTCCACCACGGCGAGGGGCGCTGGAACGGCGTCGCGATCGCGAGCCGTGTCGGGCTGGCGGACGTCGTCACGAACTTCGGCGACGGACCGGTGCGACGTGCTCCCGGGCCGGAGTCGATCGCCGACGCCATGGAAGCCGAGGCGTCGGAGGCGTCCGCGGACGAAGCCCGCATGGTCTCGGCAATGTGCGGCGGCGTCCGCGTCGTCAGCATATACGCCCCAAACGGCCGGGCCGTCGACACGCCGTTCTATCGCGCCAAGCTGGCCTGGTTCGAGCGCCTGGCCCGCTGGCTCCGCGAAACCCAGGACCCGGCCCAGCCGCTCGTGATCGGCGGCGACTTCAACGTCGCGCCCGATGACATGGACGTCTACGACATGGCGGACTTTGTCGGCGCCACGCACGTCTCCCCGGCCGAACGAGCTGAGGTTGCCGCGCTCCGCGAATGGGGCCTGGTCGACGCCTACCGGCTCCATCACCCCGAGCCCGGCAAGTTCTCGTGGTGGGACTATCGCGCCGGCAACTTCCACAAGGGCCTGGGCATGCGCATAGACCACCTGTACGTCACGAAGTCGATCGCCGAGCGGTGCACCTCCGCCGAGATCGACCGCGACGCCCGAAAGGGCAAGCTGCCTTCAGACCACGCGCCGGTCTACATCGACCTGGCGGACTAGCGTCGCCCGTTCACGCATGGGCGACCCGACGATTTCCGCTGCGCCAGACCTCAGGAGGCCGACGGCCTGGGCGACGGTGTCGGCGTGGGCAGCGTCATCTGACCGGGCACCGGGATATTGACCCAGGACTTCACCTTGAGCGAATAGGGTGCCGTGAGCTGCGGATTGGCCGCCAGGAACTCCCAGGTCTTGAGGTGGAACTTGACCGCGATCTTGGTGGCCGAGTCACCCGCCAGGACCTGGTATTGCTGGAAGCTGGTCTGCGGCCCGGGCGTGCCCTGGCTGGCAGTGGCCGAGACCGTCGGCGACGGCCGCTGGCCGCCGGAGCTGGTGGGGCCGAGCCTTGCGCTGCCCGAAAGGCTCGCCGAGGGCTTGTTCGATCCGCTGGCATTGGCGACGGCGCCGTGACCGGTCAGGGCGGAGAAGGCCAGAACGACGACCGCGATCAGGAGCATTCCCCCGGCGGCGATGGCAAGGGGCTTCACAGGCCGGTGTACTTCCTGGCCGCGCAGGCGCGGATACTCGAATGCGGACGGCGGCTTTTCCCAGGCCGGGTAGGTCGGAACCCGGCGAGTCCCGTTGGAGATCTGGAGCGGCCGTGGCGCGCTCTGCGGCTTCATCGTGCCCGGGCGGATCAGAGGCCTCTCCTGGCGGACGGGCTGGCGGACGCCCTCTAGATACTCCGGGACGGCCGATTCCCCCGACGCAGCAGGCTCCGCCGGCCCCGCCGGCTCGTAATCCGGCAGCCGCTTGTGCTGTGTCTCGGTCTCTTCGTCTGGAACCATCGTTCCTCCTCGCCGTGGAGGCGCCGCCGCTGGGTGAGAACTCGGTGACGCGGATTACTCGCGCTGCAAACGGAATGATCCCAGTAGCCAGGCCGATCTGCACGCGGGAGGGATCCGCCCCCCGACGAGGGTACAGGATGCATCGCCGTCCGGCACGGACGGCGATGCATGGGCACGCAAGGGAGCCGGTGGCGGCAGGCTCGATCAACCGCCGGAG